>DASTLN010000326.1:0-7986 GCA_035714925.1 Dehalococcoidia bacterium
GCGCCAGCCCTGCGTCCCGCCGACCGTGCCGCCCGCGCATAGCCCACCAACTGCCTGCAGTTCATCCCCGCCAGCACGAAGCCGCCGCTCGCCTCCCCGACGGCCAATATCTCCAGCCACTGCACCGCCACCTCGCTTCAGCCTTGATCTGCTGACACCAGTATAGAACTTATGTTCTTCTCGCAAAGCACGGCCTGTCACTTACACCGGCAACAATCCCCTCTCCTTCCAGGCCTGCCCTTCGCTGGACCGAAGGGAGGAGGGTTAGGGTGAGGCGGCCGTCCGATCAGTCACCGAGATTCCACACGTCCCCTCCGCCTTTGACACTGCACGCAGTCCCCAAAGGTGGCACTCGCCGTTAACGCGAGTGGTGTCAGTAGGGGCGCAGGCCCCTGCGGGGGGAGTTCCGAGGGTCGCAGAGTCGCCCAGAGACGTCTCCCCTCAGGTCTAGGTTGAAAAGAAGGCGAAGTGCACAAGCCAGAGCGATAGCGACGGCGCAGACCTGCCCTTCGCGAGGCGGAAGGGACGCGCAGCCTTCGACGGCCCCAACGCAGTCCGCCATCCCGCACCGTCCTCCACAGCCCCTCTCTGCCTCAGCGGAGAGGGGCGCGCACCCGCCCTGCGCGAAGCGGAAGGGGCAGCGGGCTCAGGTTCCTACTCAACGCCTCACTCGGCGAAGCTGCAGGTTTAAACCTGCAGAGTCCGTCCTACTTGGCCCCCCGTCATTGACACCCACGCCCCCCGGCGTACGATCCTCATGTGACCGGCCCCGACATCCTCAATCGCCACCGCGACGCCATCGGACGCGAGGTCGGCCGCTCGCTTGCCGCCAGCAACTCTCCGATCGATGAGATGCTGCGCTCCTACCTCGGCTGGACCGAGCAAGGCCTGCCCTCGCTCGCGAAGTGCCTGCGACCCTCGCTCTGCCTTAGCGCCTGTGAAGCCCTCGGCGGCGACACCAACCAGGCCTTGCCCATCGCCACCGCCGTCGAGCTGGTGCACAATTTCTCCCTGATTCACGACGACATCGAGGACGGTGACGAGCTCCGACACCACCGCCCCACGCTGTGGCACGCCTACGGCCGTCAGCCCGCCGTCTACGCCGGAATCGCCCTCTGGTCGATCGCCAATCAGACGCTCGACCGCGCCCTCGACGCCGGTCTCTCGGCCGAGCGCGTCCTCCAGGCCCACCGCATCCTTAACGACGCCTGCATCGAGATGATCGAGGGCCAGCACCAGGACATCAGTTTTGAAGAACGCGGCGACGTCACGCTCGCCGAGTACATTGAGATGATCGGCCGTAAGTCCGGCGCCCTGCTCGGCGCTTCGCTCAAGCTCGGCGCCCTGGTCGCCGGCTGCGACGAGGAGGACCTCGATCGCTTCGACACCTTCGGGCGGGAGCTCGGCATCGCCTTTCAGATCCGCGACGACGTGCTCGGCATCTGGGGCGAAGGCAGCGCGACCGGTAAGCCCGTCGGCGCCGACATCGCGCGCAAGAAGAAGTCACTGCCGGTCGTCCACGCCTTCCAGCAGGTCGTCGGTCCTGACCATGACGTCCTCACCGAGGCCTACGCCAAACCCGATATGGACGACAACGACATCAACGAGGTGCTTTCAATCCTGCAGCGCTGGAACTGCCGCTACTTCGCCCAGGGCCTCGCCGAAGACCACCGCTCGCGCGCCATGAGCATCCTCTCCCGCACCCCCATCTCCCCCGATGCCCGCCGCGCCTTCGACGACCTCATGTCCTTCGTCCTCGAACGCGACTACTGACCCCCACCACATCACCGCGTACATCGCCAGGGTGGCTACAACTCGGCGTAACGCCGCGAAACACCCGTCGTCCATCGCCAGCCAACGTAGCCGAGGCTTTCCAGCCTCGGCGTCATCCTGACTCCAAAGCATCCAACCTACACAGCCCCTCGCAGAAATCGGAGAGGGCGCGCGCCTGCCCTTTGAGCGGAAGGGGCAGCATGGGTGGGTTTGACGGCGCGTTACCAGGAGAGACCTCAGTCCCACCCCCATCTCGCCGGGTAGGACAACAGCGGAGGCGGGTGCCTGATCAGGGCACCGAGATTCGCTGAAGCAGTAGGGTCAGTAGGGGGCACAGCCTCTGCGGGGGAGTCTGAAGGTCGCAGAGTCGCCCAGAGGCGTCTCCGCCGCAGGCCTTAGGTTAGAAAGAAGGCGAAGCGAACAGGCCCAGGCGATAGCGCGGAACCCAGCAGGGGGTAGCGGGGGCGCAGCCCATGCGCGGGGAGCTCGAGGGGTGCCCCCTCGAAATGAGTCTTTCATAGAAGGCGGAGTGGACAAGGGCAACCGAGAGGGAGCCCGCAGGACGCGTAGCCTTCGACGCCCCGGGCTCCCAAGACCCCTAGCTCGCCAGATAAGACAACAAAGTCGGCGGCAGATTCCGCCACGGCCTCAGCCACACCGCCTCCATCGCCTTCGACACCTTCAGCAGCAGCAGCGTGCAGTGCCGCACTTCCTCGCCGCTCAGGCCACGCAACCGGATGTCGGCCCAGCGCAGGTGGCGCTCATCGTCCTGAATGATCTGCTCCAGCAAGTCCAGCAGTTCCGCGTCCGCCGACCACAGCAGCTTGTAGTAACGCTGATTCGTCGATGCCTTGATACCCCTGTAGAAGGCGCAGACCTTCAGCGCGTCCGTCGGTTGTGCCTTCACCAGCGCGAACGCCTTCGTCACCACGTGGTCCACGGCGGTAGGCGGACGTCCCGTTCGACGCCTCAACTCATCCGATAGGAGCCGGCGGTGCCGCCACTCATCGGCCAGCTGGACATTGAGACCGGCTCGGATTTCTGAATCGGTCGCACCGAGATACCAGCGCTCCATCAGGTCGATGCTGCGCAGCTTGATCTGCCAGAGCCGCGTCAGTATTTCGCAGAGGGCATCTTCAGAGATCGTCGAATCGGCGAATGCGTATCGCATTCTTCCCCCACCTGCCTGAACAATCGGCAGGCCGGGGGCCGATCTGTGGGACTCTTTTGGCAGAAAGTTGCTAAGCGATGCGTCGCCGTCCCGACATGCGCAGCTGCTGTACCGGCGTCAGCTGGCGCTTCGGCATCCGCATCGCCCGGCGCTCTTCCTTCGACTGCTCCAGCGACATCTCCGCCGCTGCCAGCAGCTCCTCGCGGCTCGCGCCGTCCTCGGGATACGACACGATGGCGAACGACGCCGAAACGCCCGTCTTGCCATCCTGGTCCGTCTCGAATACCGATAGCGTATCCAGCTTGTCGACCAGCTCGGTCGTTAGCTCCACTGCCATCGCCCGGTGCGATTCCGGCAGCAGGATCGCAAATTCATCGCCGCCGTAGCGCGCCACCATCTCTGGCAGCGCGATCGCGCTCGCCAGCGTCATGCCGACGGAGCGCAGCACGCGGTCGCCCATCGTGTGCCCAAAGCTCTCGTTAAACTCGCCGAAGTCGTCGAGGTCCAGGAAGATAATCGAGAGGCCGCGCCCAAACCGCCGCGCCCTCACAACCTCACCCTCCAGCGACTCCATGAAGAAGCCGCGGCTGTGAGCCCACGTAACCGGGTCGATACCGCCAAACCGCGTCGTCTCCTCGCCTGCCAGGAGTGCCTTAAGCGCCAGCGTGCAGTGACCGGCTGCCAGCTCCAGGACTTCAACGTCCGGCTCACGCTCCGAGAACAGGAAGACAGACAGTCCGAAGGACTCACCTTCCATGACCAGCGGCACGACCGCGGCCTTGGTGATGTTGAGGCCCTGCCTCAACTGGTCGCAGGCTTCCTTCGTCAACGCGCTGCCCAGGACCTCGAAGAGGTTTGAGGTAACCGTAACCTCGCCACTGTCCATGATGTCGCGCAAATAGCTGCGCACCGGCATCGGAAACTCAAGGTCCGCCATGTTCTCATTCGCCGCAATCGACGCCTGCTCCAGGCCCGGGTCATCAACCGACGCCAACTGCGACGCCGTCAGCACCTCGCGGCGCTTGTCCAGAAGCAGAGGATAGGAAACAACCGCACCCGTTACGCGCGGCGCGCGCTCCAAGAATAGCGAGAGCATCTCTTCCAGTGTCCCCGCGCTGTGCAGGAACAGGCTCAGGACGGCCAGTTCGTGCAGACGGTCCGCCTGCTCAGCCGCTTCGTCCCGGCTTAACGCCTGATCCACCCGGCGATCCGTTCGCGTCGACTGCTTCAAACGCTCTGCGTCAAGACCTTCCGGCTTGGAGGTCTTGGAGAACAGCTTCATGCCGCGCTGTCCTTACCTTTCAGGTCTTTGCCAATCTGCACGTTCACCCGTACGCCGTCGGAGTCCACCTCACACGCCCGGCCAAACGTCGCCCTTACCGCCTCCGTTAGCGCCTCAACATCCGGCACCGCGGCCTTCGCGTTGAGACCAACCGTCACGCTGTGCGGCGTGTAGTTCAGCAGCGCCGCATTCTCATCGCAGTGCACCAGGCTTAGCGTCTCGTAGACACGCGCCAGCTCCACCCGGCCCTCTGAGTCCTTGATCACGATCACCGGCGGGCCCATTGGCTCCACACGCGTGGACTGCCAGTCCGGGAAGGAGAATTTCGTCCCGATCGCGCCGTCTGCGTCTTCCGTCTCTTTGTACCCGGACGCCATCTCGGCTCGAGCGGCTTCTACAGCGCGACGCACTTCGTCGCGTACTTCCGCGTCTGGATCATCGGCAGCCGGCGCCGATTCGCCTTCATCCATCCCGCCGCCCCCGTCCAACTCGGCGCGCATCTGCGCCACCATGTTCGCGACGCCTTCACGCTGGGGCTCAGAGTCGCCGCCTTCGGTGCTCGTGGCGCCCGGTTCGCTACCCTCGGCGCCGCCGGCACGCATCTCGGCAACCATCCGCGCGACCTCTTTTCGGCGCGCTTCGTCGTCGTCCTCAGCCAAAGGCTCGTCCGCGCTCAGAGGCTCCGGCGGCTCGGCAACGCCTTCTTCAGGAGACGGCTCTACCGAGCTCTCGGGCTCGGCTTCTTCGTCTGCTCCGCCGCGCATCTGCGCCACGATCTGCGCCACCTCTTGACGCCGCGCCTCATCGTCATCTTCGTTCGATTCGGATGCTTCGGGCGCCTCGGACTCAATCGCCGCGGCGTCGGCGGCTGCCTCGACCGGCGCCTCGGGCTCGGCGCGTCGCTCCACTTCCGCCAGCTTGGTACGGCCGACGGGCCACGAGCCTTCGCTTGTCGAGTCCAGACCGTAGTCTTCAAAGCGCGTCTTTGGCGTCGACGGTTCAGGTTCGGTCTTCATCGGGCCCGACCAGAACGGCACGCCTACGGTTTCAACATCCAGCTTTGGCGTTGACGGCGCTTCAGTTGCCACCTCGGCGGCTTCCTCAACGGCTGCTTCCCCATTCGCCTCGACGGCCCACTTCCCGGTTGCCGGTGGCGACTGGGTCGGCGAAGCTGCCATCGCCGGCGCCACTGGACGCGCATCCGAAGCTTGTACAGGCGGTCGATACGTCTTCAGTTGGCGCACGGCATGACGCAGCTCGGACAATGCATCCTCAGCGTCGATGAACTTCGACTCCAGCTGGGCCACCAACATTTCAAGCTGGGGATCCATGGATGCGGCGATCTTCGGCTCGAATTCAGACATTGCGGCCTTTGCTTCCTTGGCTATTCGTCTCCTAATACTTCTCGGCTGTCTTGGGTCAATTCCTGAGATGGCCACCTGGACTCAAACGTCACAATTTTTTCAGGCCCCTCGCTATCGCTGCATCGAGCTTCCGCACGGCCTGCGCCCATCTCATCTGCCCCCACCGTCCTTGCAAGGAGACGACTAGCCCGGCAAAGAAATCTCACGGCGATTGAGGCGTTTCTCACCGTAGGCTGTCGCCTGCTGGCTCTAAGCGTTGCCCCTCGCCGGTCGCTTCGCTATGCTCCCTCTATCTCATGACCGCCGTACGAGAGCTCTACGACCTCGGGGAGCGCCCGCCGCTCGGCGAAATCCCCCGGCGCATGCACGCCCAGGTCATCCGGCAGGCGCGTTTCGGCGAGCCCGTAGACGCCTTCAAGCACGAAGTCGTCCCCGTCCCTCAGCTCAGACCGAACGACGTCCTCGTCCACGTCATGGCGGCCGGCATCAATTACAACAACGTTTGGGCCTCACTCGGAGTCCCGGTCGACGTCGTACGCATGCATCGTCAGTCCGGCGACGCCGGCGACGAGGAGGGATTCCACCTCGGTGGCAGCGACGCCTCAGGCATCGTTCAGGCCGTCGGCGGCGCCGTCACAAACGTCAAGCCCGGCGACGAGGTCGTCGTCCACTGCGGCATGTGGGACGTCGATGACCCCCTCATCGCCGCCGGAGGGGAACCAGCCTTCAGCAACTCCTACAAGATATGGGGCTACGACGCCAACTGGGGCAGCTTCGCCCAGTTCACGCGCGTCCAGTCGCACCAGTGCCTGCCCAAGCCCTCCCGCTTGACCTGGGAAGAGGCCGCCGCCTACACCCTCGAGGCCGCGACCGCGTACCGCATGCTCGCCTACTGGGAGCCCCACACCGTGAAAGATGGGGACGTCGTCCTCGTCTGGGGCGGCTCCGGCGGACTCGGCTCCATGGGCATCCAGGTCACGAAGGCGCTCGGCGGCATCCCAATCGCCGTCGTCTCCAGCGACGATCGCGGCGAATACTGCAAACAGCTCGGCGCCGCCGGCTACATCGACCGCACAAAGTTCAGTCACTGGGGCCGTCTGCCCGACTGGAGCGACGACAAGGCGATGACGACGGCGATCCTCGGCTTCCGCGCCTTCGGCAAAGCGATCTGGGACATCCTCGGCGAGCGCCGCAGCCCGCGCATCGTCTTCGAGCACCCCGGCCAGGACACCCTGCCCACGTCGGTCTTCGTCTGCGACGCCGGCGGCATGGTCGTCGTCTGCGCCGGCACCACCGGCTACAACGGCGACGTCGACCTGCGTTACCTCTGGACCCGCCAGAAGCGCCTCCAGGGCTCCCACTTCGCCACCGACCAAGAAGCCCGCGCTGTCAACGAGCTCGTCGCCGAAGGCAAAATCGACCCCTGCCTCACGCGCACCTTCGCCTTCGACGAGGTAGGCCAGGCACACCAGCTCCTCCGCGAAAACAAACACCCCAACGGCAACATGGCCATCCTCGTCGCCGCCACCCAACCCGGCCAGAAGTAGGTAGCGCTGCCAGCCGAGGCGCCGCTGTCATCCTGATGGCGCAAGCCGGAGGATCAAAGCGCACCCCCCTGCCCAGGCATCCCAACGCAGTCCCACCCCATCGCTCAGCTCACAGACCCTCTCCTTGCAGGACTGCCCCGCGGAATGGAAGGCGCGCAGTCTTCGACATGTCGATCAAATCTCGGCAACGCCACATCGTCCCCAATCCCGCACCTCGCAAGCCTGCCCTTCGCGAAGCGGAAGGGGCAGCGAGGGTGGAGGTTCCCAGCCCGCCACGCAACGTCCCGGTCGTCTCCAACCAGGCATCCACCCGTCACCAGGCGGGGTCAGTAGGGGCGCAGTGCATCCTGAGCCACGTCGAACGGCCCTGCGGGGGGAGTCTGAGGGTCACAGAGTCGCCTAGAGACGTCTCCCCTCAGGACTAGGGTTAGATAGAAGGCGTAGCGCCCTAGTCCGCCCGACAGGAAGGGCGTAGGTCGCGAAGCCTTCGACGCCCCGAAGTCCCTGACCCACATCCCGTACCCCAACCCCACCCTCGAACCGTATACTCTGTACCCGTCAAAGGAGCGCGATGCCTGCAAACGTCATCACCCTAAGCGTCCTCAACGGCTCCGGCGGCTACTCCATCGCCCACCAGGTCGCCGACCGCATGGGCCTGCGCTACTACGACTGGGAGATCACCTCCGAGGCCGCCAGTCGCGCCGGCGTCGCCCCGTCAGACGTCATCGCCGCCGAACGCGTCCCCGGCTTCCTCGAGCGCATGATGGGCCGCCTCGGCGCCGTCTCCGCCATGACCGTCGAAGGCGGCGCCGGCTTCGCCGACCCCTCGCCCGCCGTCTGGGACACCGC
>DASTLN010000327.1:0-13957 GCA_035714925.1 Dehalococcoidia bacterium
TCCGGCCACAAGACGGGCAACTCCAGTGTCCGACGTGGCCGTAGAACGCGACGGCGTATTCGAGGCGGCCGCCGCAGCGGCAGAACAGCGCGTCGCTGGCGTGCTCCGGCGCACCGGCGTCCAAATTGCGGTCCTCGACGCCGAAGTACGTCACGCCATCACGGTCCTTGCCGAGGGACGCGACGTTAGGGTCGTCGGCGTTGAGGACGAGACGTAGCTCCGGCGGGGCGTTCGCGATTACGTCTCGCCAGCGAGCGACAACCGTGTCGACCTCGCCGTAGCGGTCGAGCTGATCGCGAAACAGGTTGGTGAAGACGGCGACACGCGGGTTTAGCTCGGGGAGGGCCTGCGTCAGCGTCGCCTCGTCTACCTCGAAGACGCCGAGGCCGCGACCAGCGTCGTCGAGGCCGCCGTCCGCATCTACAGCCATCGCGAGCGCGGAAGCGATGCCGCGCGTCAGGTTGGAGCCGCTGCTGTTGGCGAGGGGAAGCAGGCCGGCGGCGCGCGCGGTCTCGCTGATTAGAAGCGACGTCGTGGTCTTGCCGTTGGTGCCGGTGACGACAACGCAGCCTTCTCCGAGCTGCGCCGCGAGGTCGTGTATCAGGCCGGGGTTGAGCCAGAGCCCAACGAGGCCGCTGGCAGCGGTGCCGCCGCCACGTCGCAAGGCGCGGCTGGCCGCTGCGGCGGTCTTGGCCGCCCAGATCGATGCGAGGGTACGAGGTGTTGCCATCTGGCCTAACGCGGCAGGGGCGGCGCCTCAGCAGCCTCCGGGAAGAAGGTCTGGGCGAGGAGTCGCAACAGGTCTTCTTTGGCGACCACACCGACGACACGTCCGTCTCTGACTACGGGCATGTGCAGGGTGGTTGCCTCTTCCATGCGCTGCAGCATGCTGGCGGCGTCCTCGCGCGGCATCGCGACGGGGAATTGCGCTGTCGGCCGCATCGCCTCCCCAGCGGTGGTGGTGCCGCGGACCATCTCCGGCACGGCTTCAACCTCGCGCTGCGTGAGGACACCGACGACCTTTTCGTTTTCATCAGTGATGAAGAAGATGTAGCGAGGGCCGCCGCGGCTGGCGAGGTAGTGCAGCCGCTCGTCCTTCCCCGCGGTCTCGAGGTCCTCGTGCATGAGGTCTTCAGCGAAATGGCGGCCAAGGACATCGATTGCCTTGGCCTGGAACCAGCTCTGCTTGGCCGAATTTTCGAGATACGTGCCGAGAATGATGAACCAGACACCGCTCCAACGGCTGATGTACTCGCCGAAGGTGCCGAAAATCGCCAGGCCTCCGACGACCATCATGCCGTAGCCAAGGCCGCGACCGGCCAGTGTGGCGATCCGTGTGGCGCGAATCGAGTTGCCGGTGACGCCCCAGATGATTGAGCGCAGGACGCGTCCGCCATCCATGGGGAAGCCGGGCGCCATGTTGAAGGCTGCAAGGATCAGGTTCATGACGAAGAGCCACCAGACGACGGCCGCAACGGGCTCCGATGTCTTGAAGCCTGTAATCCACCATGCCACGAAGAAGATGCCGGCGAGCGCGAGGCTAGTCAGCGGTCCGATGACCGCCATGATGAATTCGTGCAGCGGCCTGCGCGCTTCACCGCCGATCTGCGAGACACCACCGAAGATGAACAGGGTGATGTTCTTGACCGGTATACCTTGCTTCAACGCTACGACGCTGTGCGCCAACTCGTGCAGGACGATGGAGACAAAGAATGCGGTGCCGCTGACGGCTGCGAGGACCCAGTGCACGAGGTTGTCGTCGCGGTACGCAGTGTCCTCGAAAACGCTGGGGTAGAAGCCGAGCGCGAGGAGAATCGTCACCAGACCTAGTGTGAGAAACCAAGACAGGTTGACGACGATGGGAATCCCCAAGATTCGCGCAACCTGGATACTGCCATTCACGTTAGATCCAGTCTACGCGACGGGGGCTGAGCTTGCGAATTCATGCAGTCAGCCGTGCGCGTCGCAGGCGTAGCGAGTTGGCCATGACGGTCACGGAGCTAAACGCCATCGCGAGTCCGGCCAGCATTGGGTTGAGGAAGCCGTAGTCGCCAAAAGCCCAGGCCAGCCAGCCGGGCACGTCCGCGTTATGGAAGAACAGGTACAGCACGCCCGCCGCCACGGGGATCAACGCTACGTTGTAGGCGAAGGCCCAGAACAGGTTCTGCTTGACGCAACGCATCGTCGCGCGACTGAGCGCTATGGCGGTGGCAACACCACGTGGGTCACCGCCGACTAACGTCACGCTGGCAGCCTCCATGGCCACGTCGGCGCCGGTGCCGATGGCGATGCCGACGTTGGCCTGCGCCAGCGCCGGGGCGTCGTTAATACCGTCGCCAACCATGGCCACGAGGCGGCCTTCGTCTTGCAGGCGGCGTACCTCAGTCGACTTGCCGTCCGGTAGCACCTCGGCGATCACGGTCCCGATGCCCGCTTGCGCCGCGATCGCCTGGGCCGTGGCCTCGTTGTCGCCGGTGAGCAGTACGACCTCGATTCCCTGGTTGCGAAGCGCCTTCACGGCTTCTGCCGCAGCGGGCTTCAGCGTGTCCGCGATGGCAATCGCGCCGGCCGCAGCGCTGTCGATCGCGACGTAGATGACCGTCTTCGCCTCGGCTTGAAGGGCGTTGCCTTGAGCGAGGAGTTCGCTGACCTCGATGCCGCTTTCGGCCATGAAGTTGCGCGTACCAAGGACGAGGCTGCGTGAATCCACGACGCCTCGCACGCCCTTGCCCGGCACGGCCTCGAAATCCGAGACGTCGGGGAGGTCCAGACCGAGCTCCTGCGATTCACGTACGATGGCTTCGCCGAGCGCGTGTTCGGAACCTCGCTCCACGGCGGCGGTGAGGCGGATAAGCTGCGCTTCCTCGAAGTCCACCGTCAGTATGTCGGTGACGCGGGGGCGGCCTTCGGTGAGCGTGCCTGTCTTGTCGAAGATAACGGTGTCGATTTTCTGCGCCGTTTCCAACGCTTCGCCGCTACGGATTAACACACCCATCTCGGCGCCGCGGCCGGTCCCGACCATGATCGCGGTCGGCGTTGCGAGGCCGAGGGCGCAAGGGCAGGCGATGATCAGGATCGCGACCGCATTCAGTGTCGCGTAGATTATTGCGCCTTCAGGTCCGATGAGCGCCCATATCGCGAAATCGACGATCGCGATCAGGATGACGATGGGGACGAAGATCGACGCGATGAAGTCGGCGAGGCGCTGCACGGGCGCCTTCGAGCCCTGTGCCTGCTCCACGAGGCGAATGATCTGCGACAGCGCGGTCTCGCTGCCGGTGCGCGTGGCGGTGAGGCGAAACGTGCCCGTACGGTTCATCGTGGCGCCGTAGACTGAATCGCCCTCCGTCTTCTCGACCGGCAGGCTCTCGCCGGTGAGCATCGACTCATCGAGGGCAGAGTGACCGTCGAGGACGACGCCATCGACCGGTACCTTCTCGCCGGGCCGCACTGAAACGATGTCGCCGGGCACGACTTCTTCGACGGGAATGTCGACATCGCGGCCGTCACGCAGGACGCGGGCCGTGCGGGCGCGCAGGCTCATGAGTCGCGTAATGGCGGCGGACGTGCTGCCCTTGGCTCGCGCTTCGAGCCAGCGGCCGAAGAGGATGAGCGCGAGGATGATCACCGCCGTTTCGAAATACACGGGAGGGCGTTCGCCCAGCATGTGGTCGTGGGCCAGCTCCGCGCCTTCGAACAGCGAAGGCCAGAACGTGGCGGCGGTGCTGTAGACGAAGGCTGCCGACGTCCCGAGCGCGATCAGGGTGTTCATGTCTGCGGTGCGATGACGGGCCGTTTTCCAGGTACCAACGTAGAACTGCCAGCCGGCCCAGATCTGCACCGGCAACGCGACAGCGAACATGGCGACGAGAATCTGCTGGACGCTGAACGCCTCGCGGAGCTGCTCAAAGATGGGCTCGATGCCGGCCAGCATCAGCAGGAAGCCGATGGCGCCGGCGACGAGCCATTTCTGCTTGAGCTGGCGCTGTTCGCTCTCGCGCTCTGCCTCGGCGCCGCCGGTGGTTTCCGTGACGCGCTCCTCGAGATCGACGCCCTCGTCAGCGGCGACGCGTTTTAGCTGCGGGGCGTCCACGGCTCCGGCCGGGAAGGTGACGCTAACCCGGCGTGTCTCCGGGCTGACATCGACAGCGATGATGCCCTGGACGCCCGCGAAGGCGCGTTGCAGCGCGGTCAGGTCGGGTGCGCCGTCACCGGCGATATCGAAGACCAGAGACTCGCGCCGCGGCTCGTAGCCCGCATTCTCAATCGCTTGCATCAAGGCTTCGATTTCCGCGGACGTGGCGTCGAACGAGACGGTGGCCTTCTCGGTCGCCAGGTTGACCGTCGCCGCGTCGACGCCGGGGACCTTCTTGAGGGCCCGCTCGACGCGAGACACGCACGAAGCGCAGGTCATGCCGCCGACACCGATCGTCAGCATGTCGCTCTTCGGCTTTTCTCTGGCTTCGGTTGTCACGGCTTAGCGCCCCGCTATTTCATACAGGTCGATCAACTCAGCGACGACTTCGCTTTCGCGGCCGTCTCGGATGCCCTGGATCACGCAGCCTTGCAGGTGGTTCTCCAGGATCAGCGCCTCCATTTTTTCGATTGCGCGGCGGACGGCGTAGGTTTGCTTCAGCACGTCCACACAGTACTGGTCTTCTTCAATCATGCGCCGGACACCGTTGAGGTGCCCTTCGATGTACGCCAGCCGCCGCAGCAGGTCCGGCCTGGCCGAGGAGTCGATCGGTACACGATGTGTGGAGTGCTCGTGGCCCTCTTGTTCGATCATCGCAGTTCTCGCAATTCGGCGCAGGCATCCGCTTCGACGTCGACCTGTCGGGCGCGCGAGTCCGTGTGAGTGTCCACACCAACCCCTATATAGCGGGTTTGGCGTTGGATTGAGCGCTTTGGCCGCTCAATATGGATGTGGGAAGGTTCTTCTGTGGTTTCAAAGAGCCGTGATAGCAGATTCATTGGACTTGCTCCTGGTCATACCCCCTGGCAGGGGGTTTGCAAATACGATAGCACGTGCGTCGAGTGCCCAGTCAAGGAGGGCGCCCTCAGCCTTTAGTCGGAGAGTAAGCACCCGGGCTGGGCGTCAGACGAGCTGTGCTTCCGCCTGAAGCGCCGGGATCAGCTCGGAGAGGGTGTCGATGCGGACGCAGGGGACGGCCGTAATGCCATCGCGCACCTTGCCGCCAATCTGCACGGCGTACATGCCTACGGCCAGCGCACCCGCGACGTCGTTGTGGGGGTTGTCGCCGACGAACGCGCAGTCCGCCGCCTCGAAGCCGAGGTTGCGCGCCGCGGCGTGGAAGATGCGCGGGTCCGGTTTGGCCAGCTGGAGCTCGTCCGAAAACAGGAGGCAGTCGAAGAGGGACTCGATTTCGTAGTGGCGCATCAGGAGGCGCAGGTTGGGCGCCGTCGTCATGCCGGCGTTGGAGACCAGCGCCGTCGCGAGGCCGAGCGCCCGCAAATCGATCAGCGTTTCGAGGGTGCCTGGGGCGAGGTGTGGCGCCTTGTCCAGCGGCATCGCGGCGATCGTGTCCAGGAGCTCGCCCGCCACCGAAGCCGGCGCCCTGCGTCCCGATTGTTGTTCGAGGATATCGAGCAGCAGCGTGGCGCGGCCGGGACCGTCGACGTCGCGCCCGTCGTCATGCAGTCGTGTCAGCGCGACGTTCGTGGCGTCGAGAGAGGCGCCGACCGCCATGTGGTCGATTTCGAAGCCGTGTTTCTGAAAGATGGTGTGGACGGCCTCGATGCGCCAGACGCGCCGAGGATGGGCACGGTCCGGTCGGTCGTGGATCAGCGTCTCCCAGAGGTCGAAGAGGACGGCTTTGATTGGCATCGTGGCTAAATACTAGAGCGGGCCGCGCGGCCCGCTCTAGTTGCTTCTACCTGGAGCGCCGATCAGGAGACCGGGGCAGCGATTGCGGCGCTGCACTGGCTGCAGAACTTCGCGCCGACACTGTTCAGCGCGCCACAGCTAGAGCACTTGACTGCTGACACGGTCTCGACGCCGCCGTTGGCCGCCGCGACGGGTTCGGAAGCCACGCTATCGGCCGGCTTCGCTTCGTCTTCGTCAGAGGAGACTTCCTTGCGGAACTCCTTGATGCCTTTGCCGAGCGAGCCGCCGATATCGGCGAGCCGTGTGGCGCCAAACAGCATCACGAGCACTAAAAGAATGATTACGAGCTCCATTGGCCCGAGTCCGAACGGCCCCGCTGCTAGCATGATGGGAGCACCTCCTGCACCCTGTATCTACGATTAGACCTTAGCATCGGGATTGGGGAGCGTCAATTGAGACGGACTCGTCCGCGAATCTGCGTACATTACTTATGCAAACAAAAGAGGCGCCGCAGCGCCCCGTCTCCGGTTGCCGATGGGTGGGTCAGACGACTCGCTCGACGAAAACCTCCATGATGCCGCCGCAGATTTTGTCCTCGCCTTCCGGCGATTCGGTGAGGTCGACGGTGACGAGTTGGGGCTTGCCGCTGCCGTGGACGTTCATCGCTTCCTGCCACACTTCGGCTTCGCCACAGCCGCCGCCGATGGTGCCGCAGAACGTGCCGTCCGCTCGCACGGCCATCTTGGCGCCGGGTTTGCGTGGGGTTGAGCCGCGAGAGGCGGCTACGGTCGCGACCACGAGGGGCGTGCCAGCCTTGAGGGCTTTCTCGATTTCGTTGAATACTTCGTCCTGCATGTCGAACATATTATCGCAAACGAGCCCAGATTCGTCAACGCCTCGTATAGTGCAGACGTGAGCGAGCTGTTCGTCCGGCGCGAGCGGCCGAAGCGGGCCGTGGTCAACCGCGTGCTGCAGGTGCTGTACCCCGAATCGAAGCTGGGGCGCATTAGCCGGCTGCGTGGCGGGCTATCGAATCACATGTTCAGCGCGCAGTACCGTGCCGCAAGCGGCGACCCAGGCCGGATTGTGCTGCGGATGACGACGGACTGGGAGCGCAGCGCGAGCGAGAACGCAAGGCGCGAATACACGACCCTGTTGCGAGTCCGCGAAGCGGGAGTGCTGGCGCCGCAACCGCTGATGCTGGATGAGGCGGGCGATTACCTGGGACGGCCTGGCCTGGTTACTTCCTTCGAAGGCAGGACGGTCGAGAATCCGCGCCGCCCTGGGCCATGGCTGCGAGGCCTGGCGCAGGCGGTTGCGACGTTGCACGAGGTGACGCCGGACCGTGTGGATCTGACTCATCTGAGCCGGCAATCAGAGGCCAGCCTTCGTCGAAAGATCGAGCAGGGGCTGCCGGAGGGATTGCGTCACGACGTCCTGGCGCTTGAGATGCAGACTTCGCTGGAACGAGGCTTGAAGTGGGGCCCCGAATGCCTGATTCACGACGACTACTGGCCTGGCAACGTCGTCTGGCGGCGCGGCCGTGTTGGGGCGATTGTCGATTGGACGACGGCGGTTGTGGGCGACGCTCGTGAGGACGTGGCTCAGTGCCGCCTCGACCTCGCGGCGACGCATAGCATGGCATATGCGGATTCGTTCACGCGTGAGTACGAGGCAGCAACCGGGCGGACATTGAAGGACGTCTGGTTCTTTGACCTGCGACGGGGCGTCACCGCGCTGGACTCGTTTCGGTCCTGGATCCCCGGCTACGTCGACAGCGGTCTGACATACATGACCGAGGAGTTGATGGAGACGCGGCTGCGGGCCTTTCTTCGGGCGGCGCTGGAGAACGCTCGCTAGCCCTTAGGCTTCCAGGTGGTGCCGCCGGGGCCGTCTTCGAGGACGATGTCGAGGTCGGTAAGGCCGTCGCGGATGCGGTCTGCCAACTGGTACTGCTTCGCTTCGCGCAGTTCTTTGCGCAGCGAGATTAGCAGTTCGATGAAGGGCGCGGCACCTATGTTGACGTTGGCAGACGCCTCGAGGCGCAGTCCGAGGACGCCGGCCAGCTCCCGCAGCATGGCCTGCGCGCCGCCGACGGCATGACCGGCATCGCGCTTGCGGTTGATATCTCGCGCGAGGTCGAACAGGACGCCGATGGCCTGCGACGTGTTGAGGTCGTCGTCCATGGCGGCGAGGAAGCGCTCCTTGTAGGGCTCGGGGTCGATGGGGTCGCCGCTACCGGCGTCCGGCGTTTCGACGGCGTTGCGCAGGCGCTCGGCGCCTGTCTTGCCCGCTGCTATGGCCTCGACGCTGTAGGTGAGGGGGCTGCGGTAACCGCTGCTCAGGACGAAGACGCGGATGGCGTCGCCGCCGTAGGTGTCGATGGCCTGGCGCATGTTGATCAGGTTGCCGAGCGACTTGCTCATCTTCTGGTCGCCGAGCTGCATGAGCCCGTTGTGGATCCAGTAGGTGGCGAAGGGCACCTCTCCCGTAAACGCCTCGGTCTGGGCGATTTCGTTTTCGTGATGTGGGAAAACGAGGTCCATGCCGCCGCCGTGGATGTCGATCTGGGCGCCGAGATGGCGGTAGGACATCGCGGAGCATTCGATGTGCCAGCCGGGCCGTCCCTCGCCCCAGGGGCTGCTCCAGGACGGCTCGCCGGGCTTGGCGGACTTCCACAGCGTGAAGTCCATCGGGTTCTCTTTGCCTTCGAGCGGCTCGATACGGGCGCCTGACAGCATCGAGTCCAGGCTGCGCTTGGCGAGCTTGCCGTAGTCGCTCTTCTTCTCGACGCGGAAGTAGACGTCGCTCGCTTCGTGCGCGCCCTTCGGCGGGCCTACGTAGGCGTAACCCTTGTCAATCAGGCCCTCGATCATCTCGACGATCGCCGGGATCTCCTGTGTCGCGCGCGGGTAGATGTGCGCCGGCAGGACGTTTAGATCCGCAATCGACTTCGAGAAGTCGGCGCTGTACTCATCGGCGATGGCTTCGACGGTGCGGCCTTCGGCCTCGGCGCGTGCGATTAGCTTGTCATCGATGTCGGTGTAGTTCTGTACGTGCTTGACCTCATAGCCGCGATATTCGAGATAACGGCGCAGGGTATCGAAGATGATGTAGCTCATCGCGTGACCCAGGTGGCTATCGGCGTACGGCGTGATGCCGCAGACGTACATCAGCACCTGGTTGTCATTGCGCGGCGTGAACTCCTCGACGCGGCCGCTCAAGGTGTTATGGAGTCGCATTCACCCTCCCGGTTTCCAGGGCCAGCTTACGTTGCGTCTAGTTGGAAGAGGAAGTGCGGCGGTGGGCCGCGGCCGCTGCCGCGCGACCATGCTCTGCCAGCTCGGCTTCGAGGGCAGCGACCTGGTCTCGCAGGGCCTCCAACCGCTGTGACAGGTCCTCAATGCGGTCCCACTCCGGGTCGGGCAGGCGCTGAATCGTGTCGTTGCCGGGGTCGTAGTAGGCGACAACCTTGCCTGGCACGCCGACGACGGTAGCGTATTCCGGGACACTGGTGACGACGACAGCGCCCGCGCCGATACGGGCGTGGTCGCCTACGGTGATGGCGCCGATGAGCTTGGCGCCGGCACCGACCTGGACGTTGTTGCCGAGCGTCGGGTGGCGCTTCTCGTGGCGCGTGCTCGTGCCGCCGAGCGTGACGCCCTGGGTCAGGTGGCAGTCGTTGCCGATGACCGAGGTTTCGCCGATGACCACGCCCATGCCGTGGTCAATGAACAGTCCTTCGCCGATGGTGGCGCCGGGGTGAATCTCGACGCCGGTGAGGAAGCGATTAAAGTAAGCGATGACGCTTGGCAGGAAGGGCACGCCCGCGTCGCGGAGAGAGTGCGCCAGCCGGTGCAGCTGGCGAGCGTGGAAGCCGGGATAGGTCAGGACAACGGACCAGGCACCACTGGCCGCCGGGTCGCGGTCCAGCGCTGCGTTGATATCTCTGCGGATGCTGTGGATGAGGGACAAGTCTGGTCTCCGTCTGTCAGCTAGGGTCACTCGCCTGCCGGCGCGAGCGTGGAGTCGGGTGTCGTCGCAGGGACGAGCACCCTATAGACAGACGCAGTAGAGGCGACTGGAACTCATAAGCGATCAGCAATATACCATAACGCAGCCTCGCCAACGACCTTACGGCGCGGGGCGTTCTTCGATCAGCGCCACGGCGTAGACGGCGATGCCTTCCTCGCGGCCGATGGCGCCCAGGCCGTCAGTTGTCGTCGCCTTGATGCTGACCGCGCCGACTTCTGCGCCGAGTGCTCTCGCCAAGACGGCTCGCATGTCCGCGATACGAGGCGCGATTCGGGGCGCCTGGGCAACTATGGTCGCGTCCACGTTGACTAGAGCGTAGCCGGCGCTGGCCACGAGGATGACTGTCTGCTTCAAGAGGTCGAGGCTGTTGGCGTTGCGCCAGCGCTCGTCGTTGCTGGGGAAGTGCGTCCCAATGTCGCCCAGTGCGGCGGCGCCTAGCAGCGCGTCGATGATCGCGTGGACGGCCGCGTCGCCGTCGGAGTGCCCTGCCAGGCCCCGCTCGGACTCCACGCCCACACCGCCGAGGATAAGCGGCCGCCCCGCCTCGAAGGGATGAACATCGTAGCCGTGACCGATGCGCATCAGCGCGCCTTCCCTTCCGACGCAGCGAAGAGGGCCTGCGCCAGGGCGAGGTCTTCCGGCAGCGTCACTTTGATATTACGGTTCGAGCCCATGACCAGCTTCACCGGCTCCCCCACTAGCTCGATCAGCGCCGCGTCGTCCGTGACGTCGATGTCGATTGTCGCGTGAGCTCGCAGGAGCAACTCGGTGCGAAAGGCCTGCGGCGTCTGCGCTAGCCAGAGGCCTTCGCGCGTCACAGTGCTCGACACCCTTCCCGCCGGGTCGGCTCGTTTGACCGTATCTGACACGGGTATGGCGCAGAGCGCGGCGCCTACCTCACGCGCGCCGCCGAGCGCTGCGTCGATCATCGTGGAGTCGACCAGCGGCCGGGCCGCGTCGTGGACCACCACGTAGTCACAATCGCGGACGGCGCGCAGGCCGTTGAGGACGGAATCGCGCCGTCGTTTGCCTCCCATCACTATGGTCACGTTCGCTGTTTCCGAGGCGCCGATTATTCCGCGTACCGCGTCAAGGTTGGCCTCGGAAGCCACGACAACCAGTTCATCGATAGCAGGGTACGCGGCGAAGGTGGCGATTGAGTAGGAGATGAGGGGACGTCCGCCGAGGGGGGCGAGCAGCTTGTCGGCGCCTTTCATGCGGCGGCTACTACCTGCCGCGACGATGATCGCCGCGGTGCGTTCGTCCTTGATGCCGGGCTGCTGGGGCATGGCGTATTAGACCACGTCGCGAAGGAAGCTGATCGAGAAAGTACCGCCGTAGGCGAGGACGAGGTCCTTAACGATCTTGCCGGCTAGACAGGAGAGGAAGAAGCGGATTGCCGGCATGCGGGCGCCGCCCGCCGCCGCGCCAACGAGGTCGAAGAAGGGGTTGGGGAAGGTCGACAGGGCGAAGATAGTCAGGATGCCGTTGCGGTGCATCCAGCCCTCGAATGTGCGGTAGATGCGGCGCTGGCGCAGCAGGTCGGTTCCCGCGTAGCCCAGCCCGTAGCCGGAGAACTCACCGATGGCGTCGCCGAGCCCGGCGACGAGGCCGACCAGGATTGGAGCTGGGATGCCCAGCACGGGGTCGAGAACGACTGCGCCGCCGAAGATGGCGACGCTGCTGGGCGTCGGCAGGACGATCGTCGCGGAGCCCGCCATCGCGATGAAGAAGATTCCGAGGTAACCCCAGTCCTTGAGGCGATCGAGGTTGACGTCGAAAACCAGGTAGGCGATGACGTAGCAGGAGAACAGGACGGCGAGTCCGCCGAAGATGACGTATTCCAGCCTGAAGCCAAGAATGCGCACTGACTCAGAGCGCAAGGCTTCGATTTCCTGGTCGACTTCTTCGACGACCTCCTCGAGACCATCGGGATGGGGCGGATCGTCTCCAGAAGCGCGGCTCATTGCGGAATCATAGCGATAGCAGCGCCGCAAATGGAGGTGACGGCCGATAGGTGACGGAGTGGCGCGGATGTGGTCAGATAGTAGTAGTCCAAGGAGAGAACATGAACTTCAGCTACCCGCACGACATCGATCTGACCGCCATCGAGGCGATTGTCCCGGCCGTCGTTGAGACTACGCCACGCGGCGAGCGCGTGTACGACATCTACTCGATGCTGCTCAAGGAACGCATCGTCTACCTTGGCACGCCGATCTTCGATCAGGTTGCGAACAGCATCATCGCGCAGCTGCTACACCTGGAGCGCGAAGACCCAGACCGCGACATCTCGATGTACATCAACTCGCCCGGCGGCGAAGTACACGCCGGCCTCGCCATCCTCGACGCGATGGAGCTCAACCGCTGCGACGTGGCGACGTACTGCGTCGGCGTCTGCGCCAGCATGGCGACGGTGCTCCTGAGCTCGGGCGCGGCCGGCAAGCGCTATGCGATGCCGAATGCGACCATCCATATGCACCAGGCGCTGGGCGGTGTGCAGGGCCAGGCGTCGGACATCGAAATCGAGGCGCGCGAAACGATTCGTCTCAATGACATGATCCGCGACCTGCTGGCGCGCAACACGGGGCAGGACCCGGAGCGCATCCGCCGCGATTTCGACCGAAACTTCTACATGACGGCGCAGCAGGCCGTCGAATACGGCATGATCGACGAGATCCTGACCGGCAATCGCCGAGAGCCGAAGACCTAGCTCCTGAAGCCATAGGTAGCTGTCGAGAATTAACCCAGGAGCCTGTGGCGCTCCTGGGAGGAAAGCCGTTGGTCGTTGTGTATCTGAAAAATGGTGAGAAGGCGCCGATGGCTGACGCCAACTACGTGCGCCTCGAGTCGACGTCTGAGACCGGGATGCTAATGCTGCGGTGCTTTTTCGGCAACAGCGAGGTCGGCCAGTTCAAGTGGGACGAGGTCGCCGGTTACGCTGTCGAGGTGATTCGCTTTGGCGAGCCGCAGGGATCGATGGAAGCCTGGAACCAGCGCCTACAGGCCTAAGTAGCCTCTGGGGCCAGCACAGGGCGCGTCTGGACGTCGCCGCGGACCCCTGTCGCGACGCCCGCGAGTACAAGCAGTCCGCCCAGCGCCTGTACCAGCGTCGGATCTTCGTTGAGGAAGATGACGGCAAGGATCGTCGCTCCCACCGGCTCGCCCAGCACGGCTACCGAAACGACGATGGCCGGAAGGTGGCCTAGCGAGCGATTGACCGCCGTGTGGCCGAGCAATTGTGGGACCAGCGCCAGGAGGACGAAGAAGCTGTAGGTGCGGCCCGAATAGCCCCCCATGGCTCCTCCCGTCACCAGCACCGCCCCGAGCAGGAGCACCGCACCAGTGGCGTAGGTCACGGTGATGTACGGCAACCAGCCGGCACCGGTCCCCAGCAGTCTGCGACCCACCATCAGGTAACCGGAGGCGAAAATCGCGGCCAGCAGCGCGAGTCCATCGCCCTCAAGCGTGTCGCGACCCGCGTCGAAGTCTTCGGAGACCATGATCAGTGTCCCGACCGTCGTGATAGCCAGGGCGAGCCAGATCGTCCGGCCCGGCCTTTCGCCCAGCAACGGCCCGCCCGCGAGACCCACGAAAAGCGGCGTGGTCGTAACCAGGACGACGGAGGTGATGATCGACGTCTGCTTGACGGCGGCGACCCATAACCCGAAGTGCGCCGCGAGAAAGACACCGGACAGTAGCGTGAGCAGGACGAGGGACCGGTTCGATGGCAGGACGGGTTGACGCCGGACGCCGGCGAGCAAGAGAAGGGGCAGCGAGGCCAGGACGAGGCGGTAGGAGGCAATGACCAGCGACGGCGCGTCCGCTTCGCGGATGAGCACAGCCGCCGTGCTCACTGCCGCGACGCCTATGGCAAGGATTGCGAGGTCGAACCCCCGGCCGCTCATGCGCCGATGCTAGCAGCAGGCCAGCCCTGATACGCTGGATCGACGTCATGAGAGCCCTCTCGAGTCTCGCAGCGCTCCTGTTATTCGCAACGGTGCTCGCCTGTAGCGGCGACGACGGTGACGCCAGGCCCGCGACCCAAGCGCCGATTCCGGTGGCGACGGCAGAGAC
>DASTLN010000328.1:0-1709 GCA_035714925.1 Dehalococcoidia bacterium
GCCTTGCCCGACTGCCGCGGAGGACACAATGACAGTCAGCATGACTAACTGCGTAAGCGTGTGTTTCAGAATCCTCAGCATGGGAGCGACCTCACAGGAACGCGGTTTCCCTCGTGGACCGATCGGCGCGCAGTCTAACGACAGCGTTCACCCGCGCCGGCTGACGATTGCACTAGCCGGCGTCGGGTGCAACGCGAGGTTAGGCGGCGCGTCGGAAGCCCACCACAATGGCGCAACCGTGTAGCCTCAAGGAAAGGAGATTCTGACGTGGGCATGTGTGGCGTCGTGACTCGTCTGCGTGATGGTGAATCGACCGTTGCTGTACGACTGACCGTCGCCGAGAGTAGCGTGGAGAGTTGATGCGACACCCTGCTGTGTTCCTGACGTGTGAATGTTCGTCTTGTCGACATACTGACTCAGCAAGGACGAGTCGAACCCAACCGCACGACGATAGGACATGTAATAGGTGCTGTCTCCCGCGGTGACTTTCAGCGCCTGGACATCGCTCACAGCGGTCTCCAGGACCGCGACCCTGTACGTCCCCCCCTGAGTGACCGTCTGGACTCGGCTGGCGGGAAGCCATCCAAGTGAGATCTTCTGCGGCGCGTTGAAGTGTGGCGTCGCGTTGAACATAGCGCGTTCGGTCTCCGGGTCAACCAGCCCGTCGAGGATGCCTCCCATAACGCTCGACAGGTCGCCGTAAAACAGTTGCCTGCCGATGGTTTGCCTCACGTCTGGCACGGGACGGGGCACATACGTCTCCGCGATGGAGGCATGCTCCACTCCGAATGCGTGTCCAAGCTCGTGGGCGATGTTGAATTTGGAATCGCAGGTGTTCTCCCGAATCGTGATCCGCTGCCCATAGCGGTCACCTGGCCGAAGAGCTCGGCGAGCGCTGCCAGGTATGCAGGCGAGCGCATTGCTCTCAGGCGGAAGAATGTAGACCGTGGAGTTGTAGTCGCTCACGCGCACTCCGGCAGCCGCAGCTGCGGCGTCAGCCTGATCGGCCCACCCCACCAAGTCGCAGGTCTTGCCCACGGCGATTGTGTAAGGACCGGACACCTGGCCTGAGATCGACGCTAGTCCGTAGGAGTTCTCCGCGAAGTAGGCTCGAACCGAGTTCGCCGCCGCGAACACTTCCGCCCTGAGCGCGGAGTTCGAGCAACGAGGCGCTCCAGCAGCGCTTTGCAGAGAGAGAACGAGCACCGACTTTGTTGTGACCCCTGAGGCCGGGGTCTGCCAGCCCGGAAACAGCACCACAGATACGAGAGCCATCGTCGCAACTCGGAGTCTTTCCATAATGAGCCCTCTCGTGTAATCGCCGCCTAACGTCATCGGCATCAGCGGCGGCGCCTAGCGCCGTCCGCTGCATGCCGAGCCTGTGTGAAAACTCAGTTGTCTTCCATATATTGGGCGTCCCGCAGTTTGGCCAGTGCTCCCTCAGCGCGGAGCTCGACCTGTGGCCTACATCGCCGGTCCCGATCGCACGCAAGCCGTACTCCTTCCCGAGGTCCTCGACGACTACGTCGGCGCGGACAATCCGGTCCGGTTCCTCGACACCTTCGTCGCCCAGCTTGATCTCGGCGGGCTGGGTTTCCAGCGCGCGGTGCCGGCGGAGACGGGGCGGCCGGGCTATGATCCCGGGGATCTGCTGCGGCTCTACCTCTACGGCTACCTGCACCGGATTCGGTCGAGCCGGCGGCTGGAGC
>DASTLN010000329.1:0-29353 GCA_035714925.1 Dehalococcoidia bacterium
CCACGAGGACAACGGCTAAGCGTGGGCCGTTTCGTTGAGCCTCGCCGCCTCCTCGCCGGCATCTTGGTGCTGGCTGTTCTGACGATCCCTCTCTACTTCATCGTGCTGCGGCCCGCCGAGGAAACGGATGCCACAGTGAGCAATCCGGTCGTCTTGGAGACGCCGCCGAGCGACCCGGCTTCGGAGGTCGGCCTTGAGGTGGGTCAGCTTGCGCCCGACTTCGAGATTTCGACCACGGACGGGCGGCGGGTGCGGCTCAGCGATTTCCGCGGACGCCCGGTCGTGGTGAACTTCCACGCGCTGTGGTGCACCAGTTGCCTGGTGGAGATGCCCGAGCTCAAGGCGGCTCAGGAGGAGCGCGGCCTCGACTCCTTCGCGGTGCTGGCCGTCAACTCCGGCGAGACGCGGGAGCGCGCGCTCGAGTTCGTCGACTTCCTGGAGGCTCCGTTTACGTTCGGTCTCGACCTGAACTTGACTATCAGCGACCTCTACCGGGTCAACGGCTTACCCGCGACCGTCTTCATCGACGCGGAGGGCATCGTGCAGACGTGGTATGCCGGCTACACCGGCACAGAGCGACTTAACCTGTTTCTCGACGCGGCGATCAACGCTCAGCCACCGGGCGAACTTCCGGTGGTTATTCGTCTCATAAACACCATTCCGCGCGACCGGGTGCTTACGGTGGAGCCGAAGGACGCGGGTGAACTGAAGCTCTCCTCCCGCAGCCTGCGCTGCGATGCTGGCTACTGCGGCGCCGACTTCGTGGTACAGGACCTGGAATCATTCGTCAGCGTCGCAGTGACCTCGCGCGACGACGACTCGGCGAACCCGTCACTCACCGTTAGGTTCGATCCTGAGGTGTTGACGCCGGAACAGATCGTGGACATTGTGGTACAAGCCCTGGAAGCGTATGAGGACCCCGTTTACCAGAGGCCTGTGACCGTAACCTACGCCGACGGCTAGGCGGGCTTTTCAGCGATTACGTAGCCGTAGCTCAAGTCGCCGCGCTCCACCATCTGCATGCCAAGCTTGAGCAGACGCCGGGCTTCGACGATGTCGACGCCGTCTAGGTCGACGGCTTTGACTGCCTGCGCGATGCGCACCATGAACAGCTTCCGGTCGATGTCGCGCAGGAATCGCGTGGCGGCGTCCGGGCAGTCTTGCATCATCTGCACACGCAGGCCCGCGGCTTCGACGAACGATGCGTAGCCCAGCATCGGCCGGGCGTCCGCCAGGCAGGCCGCGAGGGCGAACACGGAGTCGAGTTCAGGCGGGATGCAGTCGCAGTTCAGGGTAACATCGGCCAGGAGCAGGCGGCCGCCGGGTTTGAGGACTCGCGCCAGCTCAGCAGCGGCAGCCGATTTGTCGGGGAAGGTGCAGAAGGCGCACTGGACCATGACGGCGTCGAATGACCCGTCGCGGAAAGGCAGGCGTTCCGCTTCGGCGGCGAGCCGGCTGCCAACGGCACGCGCCAGGTTGCTGACCCCCAGGTCGACGCCGCAGTAGAGCGCGCCTAGCGTTTCCACCGCTGACCTGCTGTCGGCGGCGCCACAAGCGACGTCGAGAACGCGCTCGCCGGCATTGATTCCGGCCGCCACCAGCATCTGGCGGGTCAGGGCGATTCCACCGGGACGCATGGCGTCGCCGAGGAGGAAACGAATCGCCTCGCTCTCGTACAGCGCGGCGCAACAGGCTTTGTAGCCTAGCGCGTCCTGGCGCGGGTCCGGGATTTCGATCACGGTTGGATCACCCGGTTCGCCAGCTGCTCGCGCACCTGCTCGCGGTAGCCCACGGCGTTGTAGGCGCAGAAGGGGATCATCCTGCCGTCCGGCACCAGCACGCCGACGCAGCACTTCATCACCTGCTTGACGCTGAAGGTGTAGGCGTCCATGAAGTCCTTGATCGCGATCTGGAAGACGTGCTTGCGCAGGTGCGAGAGGTCCTCGGGCAGGCCGTAACCGGGCCCGCAGGCACACTGGAACTTAGAGGTAGCGCCGTCCGAGCCGGGAACCGCGCTGGCGGACCACAGGCCTTCCAGTGCGGTCCTGATCTCAGTCTCCGACGGTAGCGCCGGGAAGCTCCGGTTGGTGATGTAATCCAGATACTCGTCCACCTCCAGCACGCGCGGCAGCGGCAGGACCTCGTCGCCGTCGACATAGAGGTAGGTGTTGACCTGGCAGGACGGGAAGCAGCAGGGCACCGGCACGAAGTCGTCCAGCTCGAAGACGCCGCGAGACTGGTCGACGATGCCGTGTAGCACGTCCGGAATCGTCATGCGCCGCATCGGGTCGAACTCGATGTGGCGGCCGACGTGCGTGACGGGCTGGAAGACGACGCCGCGCACCGCGGGGTGCTGCAGCCCGAAACGCACGATTTCGCCCATCTCGTGCTCGTTGACGTCCCGCTCGATCGCGGCCACCAGCGCCACGTCGAGGTCGATCTCAGCCAGGCGGTCGAGGGCACGCAGCTTCGTCTTGAGCAGGTCGGCGCCGCGGATGCGCAGGTTGGTCTCGCGGTCGAAGCCGTCGAACTGGAAGTAGATCGCGGGACGCAGCTCCGCCAGCGCAGCGAGGAAGTCGTCGTCGTTGGCGATGCGCAGGCCGTTGGTGTTGATCATGACGTTGGGGATGCCGCGCGCTTGGGCCGCCGCGACCATCTCGAGAATCTGAGGGTGAATCGTCGGCTCGCCGCCGCTGAACTGCACGACCTCGGGGTTGCCCTCCAGCTTCACGAAGCGGTCGAGCATCGACTCCACCTCCGCCAGTGTCAGGTCATACGCAGGCTGGGCGTCGGCGAAGCAGATGGGGCAGTCGAGATTGCAGGCGCTGTTGACTTCGATGAGGGCGAGGCAGGTGTGCTGCTTGTGCTCCGGGCAGAGACCGCAGTCCAGCGGGCAGCCATCCTTCACCTCTGTGCTGAACTCGAGCGGGATGGTGCCTGGCTTGTTGAACTTCGCGCCGTTGACGTACATCTCGGCATCTGAGCTCACGAGCCCCTCGAACCAGCCGTGCTCGGGGCAGCGCTTGCGCATGTAGACCTTGTTATCGCGCAGGAGCACCTGGGCATCGATGACCGTCTTGCAGTCCGGACAGATGCTGCGGGTCAGCTCGTGGAAAACGTAGTCGGCGTCGTGTTTCAGTTGCGTCATGCTACCTCTGGCCGGGAATCATGCTAGCGATTCTGAGCCGGTGCAGGCGTAGCGAACGGTGACCGGCGTCACGCTGGGTAGCAGGCCTCGACGCTATCCACGACTCTGATGCCTCGCCAGACTACGCGCCGGGAGGCTAGCCGACTCCTAGCTGCGTCATCAGGTGCATCGTGTCGTAGTACTCGCGTTCCCGGTAGATCTTGCCGTCCCGGACTTCGATGACATTGCAGACCGGCATCGTCACGCTCTTGCCCGTCGGAGCCATGCCCATCAGGTCGCCGTTGTGAGTTCCGGTCGCGATGAACTCGAAGACGGAGGTGTCGCCGGCCGCGTGCTCCCGCTTCACCTCCATTTGCAGGTCGGGGAAGGCTGTCACGAAGGGCTCGGCCTGGGCGCGGGCTGCCGCTACGCCGCCATGTTCCTCGCCATCCGACCCAACATAGGTGTACTGGGGATGGAGCAGGCTCTCCATCCTGGACCAGTCCTTCGCCAGGATGGCCCGAATATAGTCGTTGAACAGTTCCGATGCTGCGGTCACGATATCCCTCCTGCCTTTCTGCCAGCGCTTGCGAACGGGATCTCACTGAAGACGCCCGTAGCTGCTGTGTCGCGTATCTTACTTCGCCGGACTCTGTGAGGTGGATCACTGAAGACACTTAAGGATTGGCTATGATTGGAGCCTGGCGATCCGAGCAACAGGAGCGATCCATGGCAGTATCCATCGACGAATACAACTACAGCACCTTTACCACATCGGAGGCTCGTGGCAAGACGAAGGTCTTCGCCAACGTCGTCCACGCCGGCGAGGAAGCGCCGGACTTCGAGCTGCCGACCCTGGACGGGGAGATGGTCAAGCTCTCTCAGTTCAAAGGCGAGAAGTACGTCGTCCTCGAGTTCGGGGCGATTACTTGACCGCCGTTCGTCGGCGAGGTCTCGCCGTTCAACCAGCTTCAGCAGAAATACGCCGACAAGGGCTTCGAGTTCTTCACCGTCTACGTGCGTGAGCCGCACCCCGGCGAGCACTACACGGAGCACCGCAGCTGGGACCAGAAGCTGCAATACGCCAAGGAGTGCCGCGAGCAGGACGGCATTGAGACCAAGATGTTGATCGACAGCCTGGACGGGGCGATGCATCAGGCGTACGGCGAGATGCCGAATATGGCCTTCATCATCGGCAAGGACGGTAAGGTCGCTTACAAGTCGATGTGGACCGACCACGCCGACATCGAGGCGATGATCCAGACGCTGCTCGGCGTCGAAGACGCGACAGCGAAGGGCTTTCGGTCCCGACCTTCCTACACGGAACGGATCAGTTACGTGACGGGCTATGCGCCGGAAATTAGCTCGAAGGTGCTCGGCCGAGCCGGGCCCAAGGCGATATCGGACTTCCAGAGCGCGATCGGCGGAGCGCGTCCCCACTGACCCGTGGCGCACGTAGAACAATGAAGGTCGAGTTCCTCTGGTTCAGCGGCTGCCCCAACCACGAAAAGGCAAGGCAGGACCTACTCGATATCCTGGGCGAGTCGGGTGTTGACGCGGACTTCGAGGACATCGATGCCTCCGACCCTGACGTGGCGCGCCGGCTGCGCTTTCCCGGGAGCCCAACGATCAGGGTGGATGCCGTGGACGTCGAGCCCGATTTCGAGGACCCCGGCGATTACACGCCCCGCTGCAGGCTCTACGCCACGAGCGCTGGCCTGCGAGGGACGCCTGAGCGGGACTGGATACGGGCGGCGGTCCGGCGCCGCGCCGCGACATGACCACTCAGGCGGCTCGCGAGTCGGTCTTCGCGCGGGACGTATGCTCGCGCTGCCTGTCCCGACTCTCCCGCTTTATCCTCGGCGGGCAGCCGAAATGCGTACGCTGTGCTCTGCGGTACGGGCCTATGCTCCGGCGCTCTTTCTACACGGCGCTGGTCGTCGGCACGATTCTGACCGCCATCAACCAGGGGAACCTCCTTCTCGGCGGGACGTTCCCCGCCGCGCTGGCCTGGAAGGTTCCACTGACATATTGCGTGCCGTTCTGCGTCGCCACCTGGGGTGCGCTGATCAATAGTCGCACCGCTTCACCTCCGGCGGCTGTCGCCGATCGCTTGGATACAGACAGAATCGAGCTGGACTTGGCGGACGAAGCAGGTCTGGCGCCCACCGATTCCCGTTTGCCGTGAAGTCCTATCGCTCATTCGCGCTCTGGCTCATCCCTCTCGGCTTGATGTCGACGCTCGTCTTCGCATGCGGGTCTTCGGACAACGACGGCTCTGCGACGAGGCCGCTCGACGAAATCCTGGCCGGACCCGTCGAAATCACAGACCTCACGGCTACGACTGCGGTGGTGAGTGTCGAGACCAGCACGGATGTCGTCTGTTCTGTGGTCTACGGCCCAGACAAAAGTTACGGCAGCCAGAGCACGGACCTCGACATGGGAGGCCGCGCGCACAGCAGTCACGCCGCGCCGCTGCGGGGTCTCGAGCCGGACACTGTCTACCACTATCGCCTGCAGGGCAGCGCGTCGGACGGCACGCTGTACGTTTCCGAGGACATGACGTTTCGCACGCCGCCTGCTTCCGAATCGTCGGCGGCGCAGGGGCCGAACCTCGCGGCGGCATCCGCCGGCGCCCGCATCGTCGAGGCGAGCTCGCAGTTCGGCGGCTCGACGACCTGGGCGCCTGAGAACGCAATAGACGGCGACCCGGACACCGAATGGTCCAGCGCCGGTGACGGCGACAACGCCTTCATCACGGTCGAACTGGGGCAGCCAACGGACCTCAGAGCCGTGGGCCTTTGGACGCGCACGATGGGGACGTCGGCGCAGATCGTCAGCTTCCGCGTTGTTACCGATGACGGTACCGAACTTGGTCCTTTCGCGCTGCCCGGAAGCAACCAGATGTACGTGTTTCCGATTTCGGCGACGGCGCAGCGGTTGCGTTTCGAGGTGGTCGAATCGTCAGGAGGTAATACCGGCGTAGTTGAGATCGCGGCGTATGGAGCCCAGTAGCCGCATAGTGTTCGCGATCACAGACGAACACGACGCGTGATGTAAAGCTATTTCAACCGACGGCGCCGGCAGCACTGCGCACCCACCTGCAACTGGCTGCGTAGACGGCCGGGAGAAACGGGAGAACGTCATGCAAAAGACCCAGTGTGCTCACTTCGAGACCTTCGTCAAAGAGGAGGCTCAGCCGCAGTCCGAAGTCTGCCAGGTCTGCGGCATCCGCGGCCCGCTTCGGATGTGCACGGAGTGTGGCTTCGTCGGCTGCTGCGAGTCGACCAACTCACACGACACGGCCCACTGGAAGGAAACCGGCCATCCGATCATCAAACGGATGCCGCTGTCTGCAGACTCCTGGCTCTGGTGCTACGAGGACAGGGATTACTTGCGCTGACTGGTTTAACCCTTCGGGGGAGTGCTGCCTCCTGAAGGCCAGATTGACGGCTTGGCCCGTGGCTGACTCGAAGCCAGATTCGACAGCGCGAGTCACCGAGGTGCGGTTCTCGAAAGCAGCTAAACGGCCTCCTTCGCAATCGAACCCCATGTGAATTCGAAAACAAACTGCGAGCCGGGAAAAACTTGAGAAGGCGGAGTATCGGTTCGAGCGAAATGGCCTGCGCTGTCCTTGAGCAGGCACACCTCCCGCTCAGACTGCTGCCCGGATCCTCTCGCGCTGAACTAGTTCCCGCGTGACGAGTCCAACGGCCTGGCGCCACACGGTCCTGCTCCAGTACTCGCGGCTCTTGCCCTGGGAGCGGGCGAGCGCCGCGATGCTCTGCCCCTGGAGGACGCCGTTCAGTGTGAAGCGGACACGTTCGAGGCGCGAGTCACCGGGAGGGAGCCGATCCATCACCGCCTGAGCCGCGCAATCGAGAAGTTCTCGTAGAGCGATGCCTTCTGCGAACAGAGCGCGAGAGCTGCGCGCCCGCTCTTGGACTTGAGGAAGCTCGCAGAGCCGGCTCTCTGAAAGCCAGGCGAGGTCGTTGAAGCGGAGCATGGCGTGGCCGACATCGGCGGTCAGGCCTGGGCCGTGGCGCAATCGTGCGTTAGAAGCCCGGCCCATCAATTCTCCCTTGGCGCTGACCCGACGCGGGCCTGTAGTGTCTCGACCAACTCCAGCCGCCCCTCGGTGATTCCATCAAGCCAAACGCGTCCCAGAGGTCCCAATCTGACCAGCAAAGAGGCGGTCGTGGTGAGGACGTTCGAGAGAGCTGTCGCCGCCTCACCGAACCCCTTCCTGAGTATTCCCCTCATCTCGGCCTCTCGCTGTGGCGTCGTGGTCACGATGAGGACGAATGGCGTTGGGCTAGCCTGATCCGTCCTAGAGAGAGAGAGACGTAGTAGGCGGCGTAGATGCGGAACTTCTCCGCCATCTCCGGCAAGCGCATCGTGCCGCGGTCCCATTCCACGTAGACGCGGTGCAAGTTGTCGTTGCAGCTCAGGCGCAGAACGGCGTCCGGACGCAGCCAGTGAGTGGCACCGCCCCTCGTGAACCTCTGCGCGCCCTCGGAGGCGCTCAGCCAATTCGCAATCACCAACCCGCAGCGCCTTCCGTCGTCGATCAGGCGCACCACGAAGCCGTTGACGCCCACAGTGTGCTCGAACTGCCGCAGCAGCGTATCGAGCCGGCCGGCGCCCTTCCAGCCGGGGACAGCAGCCGCGACCGGGCCGTTACGGACATAGCGCCGCGGCGGGACACCGTCTTGCTGCGCCAGAAGCCTGAGTCCTTCTGCGGTAAGGAAGTAGCGCGGCTCGACTGACGTTTCTCCATCTGCCTGCCCTGCAACGCAATCAACCAGCCCCTTGCGGACGAGGCCCACAGCGAGGTGATCGGCATCATGGCCCCGGGTCCGCAGCAGGACCTTCAGTTCGCCTCCCGTCAGCAGAGGGTGAGGGCCAAGCCACCTGAGGAGCTGCTTCTCGCTCGCGCCGATCGAAGGCGGCGCGAAGCGCGGCGATGACTGCGAGCCGCTTCCTTCTGCCCGGACTGCCGAAGCCTCCAACGGCCGATACGGCAGCTCGAACTGTGGGCAGGTGACCTCGGGCGGCATCGTCCGGCGCCAGGTCAGCAGGTCGGTCAACGGTGACTCCTGGGAGCTGCCGGGACGTCGCCAGATCGCCTCGAGAGGGTCTGCGGACCACATCGCCTCGATTTCTGCGAGCAGCACCGGCAGCGGCTGGCCCTGCCTCCGGTCGGCGCTGGCCAGAACCCCCTGCTCCCACTGGGACGCTTCGGCCTGGCTCGCGCAGAGGACGAGGATCGAGGGCATGCCCCGGTAGCCCCACGGTTGGTCGCCGTCCCTGAACGCAGCCCAGGCCAGTACGCGCTGCTTGCGGTGAAACTGCGATGCACCAGCACGGTCCCAGACGACGAAGAAGGGAGCAAACGCTGAGCCCGAGTTGAGGCAGCCAAAGGCCTCGGCGTCGGTCGGCCGCCAGGCAGACGAATGCCTTCGCGAGGGCAGGGCGCGTATGTCTTTGAGTTCGAGGTCTCCTTCTCTTTGGCAAGCAGCAACGATCTCGGCAGCAAGGCGATTGACGCCCGCCGTGATCTCGATGCGGGCCCGCCGCTGAGGCACTTCCAGTTCGCCGGTCGGGAAACTCGCGTTGAGCTCCTGGACGGATAGGCCGAAGGCGGCAGGCAGCCCCCGAGCGCCATCTGGCGAGAGCGCGTAGAGGCGACCGAGATCGAGCTCGGGGGACGACTCCTGCACCGAATCAAGCCAGCCGCAGCGTTGCAGCTCTGACAGGAGGCTCGATGCTTCCCGCTCGCCGACGCCGAGAAGCATCGACACCTCGTAGGCGCCGAGCAGCGGCAACCGGGCAACCCAGTCGAGCACCGCCCACTGCGTCTCCAGGTCGGCGTCAATCATGACTTCTGCTCCTGGTCGCGGTGGTCCGAACGGGGCTGACTCGGCGACTGCGAGGCGCCAGACTTGGCGTTGGCCCCGGCGGCGGCCGACGCGCCGCGCTTCGAGCCCTGCCGCTCGGTCTTGGCCGGCGGGTCACGTTGGACGAGGATCGCCTCGATCTCCCGCGCGACCTGATCTCGCGGCCTTCCATAGCGAACAGCGGAGCGGTCAATGATGGCCTGCAGCCTCTGCGCGTCGGTGGGCGGAGGCGGGTCGAGGCGAAGGGAGAACGTAGGCAGCCTCCGCCCCTCCGCCCACCAGCGCGCGTAGCACTCGAAGTCGTCGAGCGACGTCAGGTCGGGGATGTCCAGGTCGCCGCCGAGCTCGGGCGCCAGATAGCGGGCGTCCTGGGCGCTGACCTGGAAGACGGTCAAGCCGTCGATGTTGGAGAACAGCGTCGGCCGCAGCGCCTCGTCGATCGCGTCCAGCTTGGCCAGCGACTGCGTCACCAGCACGAAGCTGGCGCCGTACTTCCCGAGCTCGCTGAGCATGCGTGGGTAGTCGGCGGCGCCGAGCGTGCTGGACTCGTCGACTAAGGCGATGAGGCGGCTGCGTTGCGACGGCGCAAAGCCGACCTGCTCCTCGACCAGGAGGCCGAGCAGGTTGAGGACGGTGGCGCCGACCAGCGATGCCGCGCCTTCTCCCAGCGAGCCGACGGCCGAGTTCACGACCAGGACGCCGCCGTCCTTGAGCAGTGGCCTCGGGTCGAAGGTCGAGACGGGCTGGCCCAAGACCAGCCGCGAGGCCTCGGTGACCATGAAGCGGCCCACCTTGGTCGTCACAGGGTTGGCGGTTTGCTGCTGCAGGACGCGCCTGACATCCAGCGCACGACCGACCATCCAACCGGAGGACGCGTAGAAGCCAGCGCTGCTGAACCATCGGCCCACAAAAACGAGGGCGCTTCCAGTCTTGGAGGCGCCCTTTCCGCATCCCGGAAAGGAGGAAGCCATGTACCACAACGCAAGCAAAGAGACCTGCCCGATCTACGTTCAAGTTAACTCAGGGAGGAAAGCGGAATGCCGCGACTAGAGAGCATCGCCAAGGCGGGCTACTACCCGACGCCGCCCACGGTGGTCGATCGGGTCGCCGCATTGATCCGGCCGGACCGCTCGACGACTCGAAAAGTGGTGCGCCTGCTAGACCCCTGCTGCGGTACTGGCGCCGCCCTGCGCCAGCTGGCGGACGCGGTCGGCGGGGAGACCTACGGCATCGAGATCGAACGAGACCGGGCGAGTGAGGCTGAAGGTCTGCCGAGGCGGTGGATCTGGCGAAGTCGCTGCATCCCGACGTGGTCTTGATGGACGTTCGTATGCCGGAACTCGACGGCCTCGAGGCCACCCGACAGATCCTCTCCGATGAGGGGACTAACCGTATCCGGGTGCTCATCCTGACAACGTTCGACTTGGACGAATACGTCTACGAAGGCTTGCGCGCGGGCGCAAGCGGATTTGTGCTCAAGGACATGGAGCCTTCGGAGTTCATCGGAGCCGTCCACATCATCGCGCGAGGTGACTCACTCCTAGCCCCGTCGATTACCAAGCGCCTGATCGCCGAGTTCGCGACCAGATGGCGGCCACCGAAGCAGGAGGCTTCGCGGCGACTCGCGGAGTTAACTGAGCGCGAGCGCGAAGTGTTGGTTCTCGTGGCGCGTGGCTTGAACAACGACGAGATCGCAGAGGAGCTCGTGATCAGTCCGGCCACGTCCAAGACACACGTGAGCCGCATCATGTCCAAGCTCGAGGCGCGCGACCGGGCTCAGTTGGTCGTGATCGCTTACGAAACGGGGTTGGCCATAGTCTCCTGAAGGCGCTGATCAGTTCGCTGGAGTGTATATGCGCGCCTTTCGCTGCAGCGAGGGGGCAATCGCCAGTGCATTCTGGTACCGGGCGCCGAACTGGTGATGCGTGCATCCGACTCGGCTAGTCACGCTCTCTCGGCGCAGTCAAGGCCGTGAGCGCCACGGCCGGGCCGAAGAACACCACCTGGACGAGTGCCGGAAAAGGCCAAGGCGCGTCGCCCGTGGCAAACCAGTACAAACCGGCAACCAAGAGGTTCAAGCAAGTGACGGCCACTGTGGCCGCTGTAAGCTCTCGCCCCAGCGGACCCAGCCTTGCCATTACGTCCGCCCGATAGACCCGGGCTGTGCTATGCGCTCACGCCAACGAATCTCTGCCCTCTCACTGTATGAACCATCGCCTAACCTTCTAAACAGTTCGCAAGGAAGAACTCACGCTCGCCGGCGGAGCGGTACTCCGTACCACGGATCTCGTCGCAACTGGTGCGGTCCGGTAATGTCGTTGGCGTTGGTTCTGCCTCAACGGGCGAAGCCGTCGGCTCGGGCACTTGTGGGCCGCCGCCTCCTTGCGAACCGCCGCCGCCTCCCGCGTTGGGCGGCGTTCCGGTGCCCAGGCCCTCCAGCTGGGGCGGGAGTTGGTTGATCGAGGTGGCGTCGAGGCTTCCGTCATCCCGCTCGTCGCCGCTAACTATAACCACCGTTCCCGGTGTGAGAGCAGAGAGCTCCACCGTCTGCAACAGGCTGATGGCGGTCGCGTCGCCGACGTGGACCTCCCGGCTGCCCTGCGCGGTCTCGATCGTCACCGTGTCGCCTTCAGCCGCCGTAATCGTGCCCGTCGTAGCGCCGCCGAATAGCGCCTGAAATCCGCCTCCGCCACCTTGCCCGGCACCGCCCTGTCCGCCGGGAAATAGGTTCCCGCCGCCGGCCTGACCTGACCCAGTGGCGGCCGTCGTTGTTGAACTGCCGTCGTCGGTGCGGCCGTAGGCAATCCCCGCGCCAAACGCCGCTCCGATTGACAGACCGATTGCGGCAAGGGCGACTGCGAGGTTCCTGAAGTTGATGGCTACGCTCGTCATGATTACTCCCAGAAGAGCCGGCACGTATCCCGGCCGATTCGATTACTCATAGCGAAGTGCTTCGATGGGCCGCAGGTTTGCCGCCCGGGATGCCGGATAGAGGCCGAAGAAAACGCCAATGGCGCCGGAGATCGCGAAAGCGGCTATCACCGCTGACCAGGAAACCGTCGTTTGCACGTCCTCTCCCAGTCCCGCAATGTCTCTACCTTGCAGAAACTCCGCTACGCCCACGCCTGCCCCGACGCCGATGAGGCCACCGAGGACGGTGACTGTGAGTGCCTCTGTCAGGAACTGGAGAAGGATGTCGCCCTTGCGCGCGCCGACCGCCTTGCGGATGCCAATCTCCCGGGTCCGCTCCGTGACGGAGACGAGCATGATGTTCATAATCCCGATGCCGCCTACGACCAGAGAAATCCCCGCGATGGCGCCCAGCAGGACTGTGAGCGCCGCGTTCGCCTCGTTCGCCGCGTCCGCGAGGTCCTGTTGACTCTCGACCGTGAAGTCGGGCTCGGCAACCGTGTGACGTTGCTGCAGCAGCAGGGTGATCGCGTCCTTTGCATCGTCGACTTGGCCTCCGCTCTCGACCTGGACCGTTATTTGGCTCACAAGCGAGGTGTTGCCTGCGCCGCGTGTGACGGACACCTGAGTCGAAACGGTCGTTAAGGGCATCAGTACCTGGTCATCCTGACTGCCCGACACGTCGCCACCCTGCGCTGCAAGAACGCCAACGACGCGAGCGTTGACGTTGATCCGGTTCCCGAGCGAGAGACGGACCTGCTGGTCCAGCGGGTTCCCCTCCGGGAAGAGTTGCTCCGCGACGGCGGCGCCCAGGACCACCGTCCGCGAGCGCGTTTGCATGTCCTCGTCCGTGAAGAAGACGCCTTGGGCCATCTGGAGGTCCAGCACGTCTGCGTACTCGGGCGTCACGCCTTTGACGAGCGTGAACGTGTTACCGGCGCCGGCGTTGACCTGCAGCGGGACCTGCGTCTCGGGCGCTGCGGCCGTGACGCCCGGGACAGAATCCTGGATCGCCTCTGCATCCTCGACGGACAAGGTCTGGGCTGAGCCGGCTCCCTGCTGGACACCTCCCTGGGCGGTCGAGCCCGGCCGGACGTAGACGAGATTTGAGCCCAGTCCGAAGATGCCTTCTTCCACGACCTTCTGAGAGCCCTGGCCCACTGCCATGAGCGTGATCACTGCCCCGACGCCGATGATGATGCCGAGCATGGTGAGAAAGGCACGCAACTGGTTCGCAAATAGCGCTTCGATGGCGACGGAGAAAGCATCGCGCAGTGTCATGTTTACTGCCCTTCCTCTATGCAAGATTGGATGGCCGCCCGCACATCCGGGTCGACACCGTCTAGAGATCCGAGAGGGCCCGTTGGTCCACCGTCCGCCGGCTGATCAACTTAAATTCCGGCCTCTCGCAGGCATGCGTTGAGCTCTTCCTGGTTGCCACCGGGGAAGCCGTTTCCGGTGGGTCCGCCTTCCGGAAGCGTTACTCCTTGCTCCCCAGCGCATGCCCTGAGCTGCTCGGCAGCAGCAGGGTCAGACCCCCCGAAGAGCGCACCGGGAGCGCTTGCGTCCAACTCGAACCCACCAGCCTGCATGCACGCCGTCAGTTGCTCCGTGTCCAATGCGTCGAAGGCGCCGAATCCGGACGGAACTGCCGCCGTCGCTGCAGACTCGGGATCTGAGCCGCGTCCGCAGGCAACCATGACGACAAGAATCAACCCGCTGGCACAAGCTGCGATAGCCGGATTTAGCGATCTGCGGCGACCGTAAGACATCAGCGTGGCTCCAGTTGCGCTTCCTGCTGGCGTTCCTCGGCGCGCGCGGTGCCGTCCATGCTTCCGGTTTGGCCACCAGCGGTCGCTGATTCGCCGAGCGCCTCCAGTTCCTCGGTCGCCTGGCGCGGCGACTCGTTGAAGGTGTCGGAGACGATGAGGCCGTCGCGCATCTGGATAATCCGGCCGGCGTGGTCGGCGATGTCCGACTCGTGCGTGACGTAGATGACCGTCATGCCCCGATCCCGGTTCAGCCGCTGAATAAGCGCTACGATTTCCAGGCTGGTGCGGCTGTCGAGGTTGCCCGTTGGCTCATCGGCGAGAATCAGCGATGGCTCGGTTACCAGGGCGCGGGCGATCGCGACGCGTTGCTGCTGACCTCCGGACATCTCGGTCGGTTTGTGCTCGAGGCGATCGGCCAGACCGACGGCTGTGAGAGCCGCGACGGCCAGCTCCTCGCGCTCCCGTGGTGGGAACGCACGGTAAATGAGTGGAAGCTCCACCTGCCGAACTGCCGGCATGCGAGGCAGCAGGTTGTAGTTCTGGAAGACGAAGCCGATCGCCTGGTTACGGACGTACGCCAGCTCGTCGTCGGTCAGGTCGCTGACCAGGGTCCCGTCCAGCACGTAGTCGCCGGATGTGGGCTGGTCCAGACAGCCGAGGATATTCATCAGTGTCGACTTTCCGGAGCCAGAAGCGCCGATGATCGCGACGAACTCGCCGTCATCAATCGACAGGCTGACGCCGGCCATGGCATGCACCTGGTGCTCGCCGAGGTCGTAGGTCTTGACGATGTTGACGAGTTCGATCATGGCTCGCTACGGCCCCGGTACAGGGAACCCACCACCCCCGAAGCCACCTCCACCACCAGCGCCGCCGCCGCCGGGAAACCCCTGCGGGAATGGGTCTTGGGTCTCTGTCTGGTCGCCACTGGTCGTGACGGAGTCCGGCAGAAGCACCTCGTCGCCTTCCTCGAGGCCGCTGAGAATCTGTATCTGGCTCCCCGAGGTCACGCCGGTTGTTACCTGGCGCTCCTCATCGCCGTTCTCCGTCCTGACGGTCACCGTGGCCAGGCCGCCGGTGCGCGTGACCGCCTGCGATGGCACGACCAGCACGTCTTCCAGTGAGCTTATGGTTATCGTTATCGATGCGGTCATGCCCGGCGCGGGGAGGGGTGTATCCGGCAGCAGCGCTGAGGTGTCGAGGGTCAGGGTAACGGCATAAGTCACGACGCCCTGGGTGACGGTCGGTGATAGGCCGATGGCGCTGACCTTCGCCTCGTAGGTGTTATCGGGGAGTGCGTCGAACGTCACGCTCGCCGGTTGCCCGACCGCCAGGTCGCTGATGTCTGCCTGGTCCACGTTGGCTTCGATGCTCAAGAGGTTGGGATTGAGCAGAACGAACGCCGCTGTCGTGGAGCCAGCGCTTACCTGCCCACCCGTCTCGATATTGACCTGACCGATCACGCCATCGAATGGCGCGACGAGCGTCGCCTCTTCCAGCGCCTTTCGCGCCGACTCTAGATTGGCATTGGCCTGCTCAACATTCGCTTGCAGCGGCAGTATTTCCTCTGCCGTCGCTGGCTCGAACAACTCGTTGTAGCGCTCCTCGGCGGAACGTAAGCCCGCCTGAGCCGACTCCAAACTGCTGCGTGCGGCGTCGATTTCCTGCGAGGTAGGACCGGCCAGAGTCTCACCGAGACTAGAGTTCGCCTCCTGCAGGCCCAGTTCGGCACTCTGGATCGAGCGTTCCAGGTTGCCGCTGCCCTGAGTGCTCTCTGCTGCATCCACTCCAGATTCCGCGGCTTCGACTGTCCCGATGGCGCTGTTATACGCGGTGCGGGCGGAGTTGTACTGCGATGCGGCGCCGGTATAAGCGCTGTACAGGTTCGAGTCGTCGGCACACATGGCGAGAGTGAGAGTGGGTGCCGGTGACGCGGTATTGCCCTGGGATGGCATGCTTGGGAAAGAAGGCTTGCCCGGCCCGGGGCAGGCGTCGTAGGCGTCGTCGAGCGCGTCGTGCGCCGAGTCGAGGGCGTCGTGGGTGACGTCCAGTTCCTCCTCGGCGGCGTCAAGGTCGTCCTCGGCCCTTTCGACGTTGTTCTGCGCGTTGGTCAGGGCGTCCTTTGCGCTCTGCAGCGTGTTCTCCGCGTTGAGCAGTGCCTGCTGCGCCGCCGCGATCTCGGAAGTGGTAGGGCTGGCGAGCAGGTCGTCGAGGTTTTGCTGAGCATTGATCACCTGGCTGCGGGCGGAAGCAACGCTCTGCTCGCCGGATGCGATCTCAGCGGCGCTGGAGCCCCGCAGCGCCGCCTCGTAGTTTGCCTGAACCGAGGCAAGGCTGGATTCGGCTGAGCGCAGGGCCTGGGCGAGATCGGTGTCGTCCAGCTTGGCAAGCCCCTGGCCGGACGTGACCTCGTCGCCTACCCCGACGAAAACCTCCTGCACGCGGCCCGCGCTGCTGAAGCTGAGTTCTACCTGCTGGCTGGACTCCACGCTGCCGCTGGCTGATACCGTGGCCGTGAGGGTGGTGCGCGTCGCCGTGGCATACGTCGGCGGGGGAGGAGGTTCTTCATTGAGCCCGGTTGCTCCCGCGTAGAGCGTGTAACCGACATAGCTGGCGGCTACGAGGATGAGGGCAAGCGCGATGCCCTCGATCGGCGAAGGCCGGAACGCGCGCGTGCGGCGCCCAAGTAGAGCCCCGGGATGGGGAGACAGGGACGGGGAATGCTCCAAGGCTGGCTTCTCCTCAATCGCGCTCCCCCCGGCAGAAGCGAACGCCTGCCGGCTTGTTGGGGGAAGGTGCACAGCCGGCAAGGTCGCCTCATGGCTGGGCTACCCACCACGGTAGGGTGGGCGACATATGGCGAGCGTATGCTCAACCCTGAGCCTCTCCGAGGATAAATCTGGCGCAGGAAACGATGAAGGGGAGCCCGCGCGGCTCCCCTTGCTGCGATTGGCGTGCGAGGCGGGCGCTATCCCACACGCCGCCTGTAGAATGCCAGGGCACCCTTCGCCATTGGCACGGCGATCAGGAAGGCGATGCCGATACCGGCGAGTTGCCAGCCCGAGATGTCCAGGGATCCGCCTTCATCGGTCGTCAGGAGGCCCCCATCGCCCGCGCTCGGCGGTGCGAGTGCTTGGGTAATCGGCGTTGGCACCGGCACGGCTGGCGTCTCGGCCTGGCAGTTGATCGTCAGCGTCTCGTACCCATAGACACCTTCGGAGTAGGCGCTGATCACGGCGCTGCCCCCGGTGTTGCCGGGAGCCGTGTACAGAACGGTTGCCCTGCCGCCGGCCGTCGCTACGCTGGACGCGCTGAGGGAGCCCAGGCTTGCGCTGAAGCTGACGACAGTCCCTCCCTCTACCGCGTCACCCGAGCTGTCGGTGACCGTTACCGTCAAGAACGTCGAGTCACCACAGTCCAGGCTGCTGAGCCCGCTATCGATGCTTACCGAGCTGGGGTAGCTATCTTCATCTTCATCTTCCTCTTCGTTGACGAACGTACAGGTCACGTCATCGCCGGAGTCGAGGTCGATTTGGACAGAGTTGTCACTGAACGATACGTCGCCGCTGTCGCATTCAATGTCGACGAGCTCCCAGTCGGATGCAGCGTCCTCCGTCACGGTGTAAGTGTCGGGGTCGAGGTCGCTGAAGGTGATCGAGTCGTCATCTTCAAGGTCGAAGTCGCCGAGATCCCCGTCGAAGTCGAAGGAGACGTCACTGCTCTCCGGATTGGTGTCCTTCTCGATGGTGATGCTGCCTGTCTCTTCCTCTGGGGCGAGGCAGGTCAGGACTACGTCCTGATCTTCTCCGTCGCCTTGGGAGGCCGAGATCGTCACGCTCTCGTCGCTCGTTTCGCAATTCACATCGGAGAGCGTGAGAACTAGAGTCAGTGGGTCCGGGCTGCTATTGGTGTCGGCAGCGTCCGTGTCGACGGAGACTGAACTGGTTCCGCTTCCGCTGGTGCTGCCTGAGCAATCACCAGCGTCGGCTGGCACGCTGCAGCTGTCCAGAGACAACTCGCCTTCGGACGTGTTGACTGCAAGCGTTCCATCGAAGTCTTCGGCATCAACTGTGATAGTGACGTCTTCACTAGAGTCGAAGCTGTTGGACGAGGCGTCGACACCCGTGACTTCAGCACTAGCCTCGGGCGGCCCATGAAAGATAGAGACGGCGCCCACGGCCAGCAGCGCGATGACCATGGCAAGATAGAGAGGGGCAACTCTGAGTTTGTGTGTCATGATCCTCCATCCGGTTCCTTCAGCCCCTGGCCAATCTGCGACATGTCGGAAAGATTCAAAACGACTGCCGGGTGTCAGGGAGGTAAGAGGCTGCCGTGATTTGGCATCCCTCGGGATCGGCAACCTTTGTTGTTCATCGTACGGACGCTGACATATGGCGAGCATATGCAGAGCACGGTACAAAGGATGTATGAGAGTGCTTGTCGTCGAGGACGAAGTTAGCCTGGCCGACGTGTTAGGTCGTGGCTTGCGCAAGGCCGGCTTGGCGGTCGACCTCGCGTCCGACGGCGAAGTCGCCCTGGCGAAGGCAAGCGTTACGTCCTACGACGTTGTCGTTCTCGACCGTCAGTTGCCGGGCCTGCATGGCGATGAGGTCTGTCGAACCTTGATCGCGCTTGACGGACCACCCCGTGTAATCATGCTTACGGCCGCCGACGCAGTTCACGACAAGGTGCGTGGCTTGTCTATCGGCGCCGATGATTACCTCACCAAACCCTTCGACATGGCCGAGCTTATCGCTAGGATCCGAGCTCTTGGGCGGCGTCCCAGTCTTGTCCTTCCGCCGGTCCTCCAGGTTGAAGACTTGACGGTCGACCTCGCTCGTAGGCGGGCCACGCGGGCAGGGAGAGAGCTGGCGCTGACGCGCAAGGAGTTCGGAGTGCTCGAGGTTATCATGGAGGGAGACGGACGAGTCGTCAGTGCCGAGGATTTGCTCGAGCATGTCTGGGACGAGGAAGCCGACCCCTTCACGAACGCGGTAAGGATTACGATCATGACTCTGCGACGCAAACTTGGCGAGCCACCCCTCATCGAAACCGTCGTGGGGTCCGGCTACAGGCTCATGAGAGCGAATGAAACTCCCTAGTATCGCGATTCGACCTACAATCAGGCTCCGCCTGACGCTCCTGTACGGTGGCCTCTTCTTCCTGGGCGGCGCCTTTCTCCTCATTCTGACTTACACACTTATAGGACAGGCTCAACCGCCGCCTGATAGAGATTTCTTCGTCTCTGCGGAGGAGGGTGGAACTCCCGGGGTACTGGTAGTTCCGGAGCTGCCCGCCTTCCCTGCGCTCACGCCGGAGGAGCGTCAGCAGCAGGCGGCCTTGATCTTTGAGGAGCGAGAGAGGGCTCGCGAAGAATGGTTGAGCAACATCCGCACACAATCGGGCATCGCGCTGGTGCTGACGAGCATGGGGGCGCTGGTTCTTGGCTGGGTCGTCGCGGGGCGTGTCGTGCGGCCCGTGCGCCAGATTACGCTTCATGCCAAGGAGCTGTCCTCAGCGACCCTGAACAAGCGCATTGACCTAGCCGGACCCGACGATGAATTGAAGGAATTAGCGGATACGATCGACGCGATGCTCGGTAGATTGGAGGCGGCGTTTCAGAGCCAGCGTCACTTCTCCGCCCAGGCGTCGCACGAGCTGCGGACGCCGCTGTCCATCATCCGAGCGGAGGCTGACGTCGCGCTCGCCAATCCCGAGGCATCGGCCGACGCGGCAGAACTCGCCTCCAGGGTTCGCGCGGCGGTCGAACGATGCGACGGGCTCATCGACGGGCTCCTCGCCTTGGCGCGCAGCGAGAGCACCATGCGCGATTACGACTTGCTCGACCTCGCGGAGCTGACAGGTGACGTGGTGGGCGAGTATCTGGCCCAAGCCAACGACTTCAAGGTCCAGATCGATCTCGTCTTGGACAACGCGCCCGTAACAGGTGATAGAGCCTTGTTAGAGCGCCTGGTCGGCAACCTGCTTGACAACGCAATTCGCTACAACGAGCGCGGAGGCTGGGTATCTATCGCGGTGAGTGAGGCTGAGTCCCAAGCGAAACTCACGATTGAGAACAGCGGGCCCCGCTTGGATAGTGATGATGTAACACCTTTGCTCGCGCCATTCCGTAGAGGCGAAAACTCTCAGGCGGCCGCGCCCGGCTACGGACTTGGGCTCGCTATCGTCAGAGCCGTGACAGTTGCCCATGGTGGCAATGTGGACGTGCAGCCTCGCGGGCAAGGCGGTCTCACGATGCACATCAGCCTGCCCGCCTCGAATGCCGGCCAAGAGCGGCCGCCGGCTGAGACCGGACAGATGAGCAGTCCCGGCGCACCGCCTGAGGCATATAGCTTTGATTCGCCTATGTAGGAACGGACAGCTTCTGTGCGGGGCGGGTGGCAATCAACGTGTCATGCGGCGTCAGTGTCACCACTTGCTGATTCGTCGGGTCGAGGAAGCCTCCGGCGATGCATCGGCGTTTGCGACGCGCACCTAACGCAGCGCTGATCGTCGTGGCGGGCTTCCTGGGCTCCCGGCTCGTCCGCCTCCTGAGCAACGTCATCATCGCCCAGGCTTTCGGCACGGAGGAGCTTTGCCATGAGGAATCCAAAAGGCGGGCTCAGTGAGCAGCAACTGCCTCCAAGCTGGGGCCTCTCCGTAAAAGGAAGCCAGCAAAGAGGGACACATCGAGACCTGACTGTCGAGTTTGATCCTCGACGACCTTCGGGTTTGATACTCGACGGTCAAAGGTCGCCAACAACTCGAAGTGACGCGTGCAAACTCCTGCCAACGCGGGTAACTCTGAACCAGCGGCTGAAATAGATCAACGGACTCACGCCGAAAGCCCACGGTGGCCCGGCCGCTGCAGATTCAAAATAGACCGACGGACTAAGGCGCCGAGGCTGGCTGACTTTTGATCCGCAAGTCTAAACGTATTGCTGAATAATACTGACACGAACCTGGAGCATGGAGTCTCTCGGTGCCGAGAGGCCGCCCCATCGCTCACTGCTCCGAGTTCGAGCCCACGCCGGATTCATTCAACTTCACGATAATCCCGCCTTGGTCGCGATCGAACGTCTAACGGACGTCTAACAGACGAGGTGATGCGGGCTGCCGCCAGATGCCCCGGACGCGCCAAATGATACTCACAAGAGATACGACATGGCCCTAGTTGATACCGGATGGTGCCCGCTGAGTTGCGATTGGCCTCTTTTTGAGACTGTCACGATTCGGAGCCTACGAGTTCGGTCCTCCAGGCCATAGTCTTGGTTCCAACCTGGTTCCAAAACCGAGCCCAACACAGGCCAACGGACCCCAAAGTGGGGAGCCATCTTAGATTCCAGGACCGGCCCAGACCCAGGCAATTCAACTCCCCAACAGGTTTTTAAGTCCGCTGCGTTGCCATCCTCCGCACAAGGAACCTGGGAATCCAGTGACGATCAGGTGAGGGCTCCTGAAGGCTGGCGTAGCGGTCTGTCGAGCCACTTCTACGGGAAGCAAAACGTCTAAAGGACATCTAACAGACGACGTGTCGCGCGCTGTCGCCGGACGCCCCCGACGCGTCAAATGATACTCATGACAGATACGAAATGGCCCTAATTGATACCCGATGATGCCCGCCGCTGAAGTGGCTTTGGCCTCATTTTGAGACTGTCACGCTCGGAGCCTGTGTGTTCGGGCTAGATTGCCCAGGCTCAGCTCAAGTCGCACGCTTTCCATTCGGTGCGGGCCCCACCCGCTTCACCCGCAGACCGAGTTGGTCGATTGGCGAGTAGCCGCGGGCTCGCTTCAGCTTCTCGCTCTGGGCGGCGTGTGCGTAGCGCTCAGTCACTTTCGAGGACGTGTGGCCCATGTAGTGCTGCAGCGTGATAGTCGGCATGCCGTTCTCCTGGGCCCGGATACCGAACGTGTGTCTGAGCAGATGGGGGTGTAGACGCTCGACACCCGAGCGCTTGGCCGCCCGCGTAAAGAGCATCTTCACGGCGTCGTAGGTCAGCGGGTAGCCCTCTGGCGAGAGGAAGAGCTCGCCGATCGACGGCAGCGCCGGCTCGGGCCGGAAGAAGGTCACGTACTTGCGCAGCAGCCGCTCCGTCGTGAAGCCGAACGGTATGGAGCGCTCCTTACGTCCTTTGCCCATGACCAGCAGGAAGCCGCCGTCGAGATCGAGGTTCGCCAGGCTGAGGCTCATGAGCTCGCCGCAGCGGATGCCGGTGTCGAGCATGAGCAGGAAGATCGCCTTGAGGCGGCACTCGGTCGGGTTGTTGTCGTCGTAGGCGCCGAGCAGCGCCCGCTCCTCCTCCTCGCTCAGCGGCCGCAGCTGGCGCTCCTCCAGCCGCGGCAGGCGCAGGGTATGCAGCGGGTGGACCGCTGTGTAGCCTTCCCGCTCCAACCAGCCACCGAACGTCTTGAGGCCGCGCGTGTACTGGTGGACCGTGCTAACCGAGAGCGTCTCCTGGGTCGTGCCCTCCAGCGTGGGGTGGCCCACGTACTTCTGCCGCCCCAGGGCGTCGCCGAGGAAGAGGCGCGTCTCGACCACGTTGACGTCGGCCAGCGTGGCCGGCCGGCCATAGCTCGCCTCGAACCACCTCGCGAAGTTGCCCAGCGCGTCGTAGTAGATGCGGATCGTCTTGGCGCTCTTGCGCTCGGCGCGCAGCTGCGCCTCGTAGAGGCGGTCGAAGCCGGCCAGGGGCAGGCTCCCTTGTCCCGTTGCCTGCGGAAGGATCGGTGTCTGCACGCGCTCAGGGTAGGCGCGCGGAGGCTTTTCGTCAGCGGTCGCGTGTTGTTCGCGCGACCTTCGCGTGTAGCGGACGTGACGGATGGCAGCAGAACGGTTGGTCATTTTCGGGTCTCCTTCAGACGCATAGATCTCGCGCCGAAGGCACTGGTTTTGAATCTGAAACCGTTCTGCTGCTATGGGAATGTGGCGTCCCTGGCAGGATTCGAACCTGCGACCCGCCGCTTAGAAGGCGGCCGCTCTAGTCCTCTGAGCTACAGGGACGCGTGAAGGCTACTAGGCCGCCTGCGCGGCCTGGCGTCTGGTACGCACCTTGAAGAAGCGCCCGTTGCCGCGCGGCTCGATGGCCACGATTTCGGTGCCGATGAGGTCGGCGCTGGTTGTGACGTAGCGCTGGATGAGGCGGCCGAGGGGCTGCGCGATGACGACTGCGACCATGGACGCGAGGATGGCGCGGCTGACGCGGTCCTTGTCGCCGCTGCCGGAGGTTACAGCGAGAGTCGAAAGGCCGGCGAGGACGCCGGTGGTGGCGATGTTGGTGCCGCAGTGGGGCGTGACTGCCCAGAACGCCTCGCCTCGCTGCAAGCGGGCCAGTGCCTCCTGTACGCACTGGCCGAGCAGATCGCTGGGTATGTCGCCGTAGAGGAAGAAGCCATCAGCAGAGGCGCGGCCGACGACGCGGATGTCGGGGCCGAGACGTCCCAGGAGGAGCGATACGGTGGCGTGCTCCAGGGCGTGGTTGCGGCGGACGTTGGTGACATATTCAGACAGCATGTCTACTCAAGTATAACGTGGCGGTACGGACGGGCCGATCGGGCTTTCTCCGGATCGGGGCATCAGGGCCTTGCCGCGGTCGGCGGGTTGAGATTGACGTGGAGCACTTTGCTCTCACCGCTGCCGAGGGCCTGGACGACGATCTGGAACTCATCGACGCCGGGCGGGACGTCCTTGGGCCAGACGAGAAAGCCGATGTGGCCGAATCTGTCGCAGGGCGCCTCATCTTCGCAGGGCATGTCGAGACCGACGGCGACGCCGGTGTAGGGCAGGACCGTGACCCAAGGCACCGACGCGACAGCGTAGTAAGGCATAACGCCGGTGCCCATGTTGGCGACATGGAGGAAGCCGAATCCGGGAGCGAGCTCGTTGGTGTATTCCACGCTTATTGACTCGGTGCTGAGGATGAGCTGGGGCTGGCCCAGGACCTCCTCGCGCCGCGCCGGGTCGGGCGGAGCCGTCTGGTCGATGTGGAAGGGCTGCGGCGTCAGGATGTCCATGCGGGAGTAGGGGAAGACGAAGTTGTCGAGGTTGAGGGGCTCGTAGAACGCGGGGTTGTTGAGGTCGGGAAGCGTGATTTCCTGAGCGTCCCAGAGGCGCTCGCCGTCCACAACCGGCGGGTTGGCGGCGCAGCCGAAGACCAGCTCCTGGTAAGGGTAATTGCTGCGGTTGTGGCCGAGCCCATCGTCATCGTCGCCGCAGCTATAGGGCGTGCGCGGCCAGGAACCATAGATCGGGTCCAGGGGATGGTTGCTGCGGCTGGCACCGGGGCCGGTAAAGCCGTTGTAAGCCCAGACGGCGTAGTACCAGTTTTCGAGCACGAGGGGGTGGCCGAGCGTGTCGATGCCGGCGATCGGCTTTTCCTCCGGCGCGTCGTTCCACTTCTTGATGAGGATGTTCGCGCCGCGGGCTATGTTGTAGGCGTAGTGGGTGGCTACGAGCGCCTGTTGCGGCGAGCCCATGCCGCTTTCGCCATCGGCGTAGGTCATGCCGGTGGTGACCTGGGCGATGCCGTGGCCGCAGTCGAAGGCGATTAGCGCCGGGCCAATGCTGCCGAACGGGGTGCTGCTACCGGACTGCGTGATGCTGCTCTCGACGTAGGCGATGGCTTTGAGCAAGACGGCGGGGACCTGGCCCGCCTGGGTGTATCGCGCATCGCGCGGGCCGAGCTCGATGTCAGGCAGGCCGAAGTACTCGTCGCCGGGGAAGAGCATGTTAAACGCCGCGAGATCGATGGTGTCGAGGAAGAGGCGGCGGTCGCGCAGGTCCTCGTAGGTCGTCGGGGTGAAGGGGAAGACGCAAGCGCCTTCGGCCTGAACCCGGCTTGCCGGGGCCATCGAGGCGGTGGCGACGAGCAGTACCGTGCTTAGCAGCAGAGGCAGGGCGACGAATCTTGACATCTAGCGTGCACTCCAGCCAACGAAGGTCACGTCGCTGGTGCTCAGGACATGGCGTTCGTCGTTCGAATCTATCAGCGTCAGGGAAGCGCGGCCGGGGGCCGAGGAGGAGGCGCCTGCGAAGGCACGGACCAGGCGGGCGTCGCCGGGCAGGTAGGCGAGCGGCACGTCGAAGCCAGACTGGGGGCCGAGGATTTGTGACGTCTTGCCGTCCTGCAGTTGGACGAAGCTACTTCCGCCACCGGGGCTCAGGGTGCCTACGATCAGCGCGCCGTCGTCATCCCAGATGGGACCAAAGGCGCTGGCGTGGGCGTCGCTGACGGGTTGGATAGCCGTTGTGGCGAGGTCGACGACGTAGGCGCGGGAGCTGATCGCTTCCGGCGTGTAGTCGAGTGCCAGGAAGGCGAGCTGCGAGCCGTCAGGGGACAGCACCCAGTCCCGCGTGAGGCCGCCGGAAAGCTGCGTCACGCGCGTAATCGAACCGCTCAGAGTGTTGAAGGCGAGGAGCTGGGAGCCTGCGTTACTGAGGTCGACGTAGTACAGCGTCGCGCCGTCACGGGAGAAGCCGATGGGGAAGAGCGCTTCGTCCGACGAAGTCATGACGAGCAGGCGCTCGGCGCCGCCGTCGAATGGCATCTCGACAAGGGCGAAACTCGTGGCGTCGCTGCGGCGGTAGACGACGCGCTTTGCGTCCGGCGACCAGACCGGGGCAACGAGCAGGTCGATGCCGCTTGCGACGAGGCGGGGTTCGGCGCCGGCGTTGAGCGGCGCGTACCAGAGCTCGGCGGGTGAATCGGGACCGGGCGCGGCGATGGAGGGCGGCAGCGCCGCATAAACGACGCCGGTCCCGTAGGGCGAGATGCTCGGGATGACGCCGTATTCGAGCGCATGGGGCGCGGTGAAGACGGGTTCGCGCTCTGCTGGGTCGGACGGGGATGTGAGCCAGAGGGTGTCGGCCGTTGCGCCGTACTCGAAGTAGGCGATGCGGCCGTTCGAGGCCGTGTTCGCCGCGGGCGTTGTCCTGGGCGCGCGCGTTTCGAGGGCGAACGAAAGGAGGAGCAGCACGAGGAGGACGACGCCAAAGACGGCGACCATCCAGGATGCGACGTCGGAGGCACGGAGACGCGGAGATGTTGTATTCGCTTGCATCGGCAAACCTGAGAACTCCGGGCCCCGCCCGATAGCCATCGGGACAGCAGGCCGACCCCCGCCTGGAAGGCGCGCTTTAGGCCTCAGGTTCGTGCGGTTTTGGGACCTCCCATGACTGTTTTATCTGTTTGTAGATGTACCAGAGCACCAGCACGCCAAGTACCGCCGCCACGACGATGTCGGCCGGGCCCAGAAAAGCTCGGACGTCTTCCCAGTTCTCGCCCAGCTTGTAGCCAATCGCAGCGAGAAACGTGGCCCAGATCACCGAGCCCGCGAATGTATAAATCAGGAACAGCTTGAGGTTCATGCGGGCGACGCCAGCCGGAATGCTGATGAAGCTGCGGACCAGCGGCACCATGCGGCCGAAGAAGACGGCCCATATGCCCCACCGGGCGAAGAAGCGCTCCGCCTTCTCGACGTCGTCCTCGGAGATGAAGAAGTAGCGGCCGAAGCGCGCCAGCACCGGGCGTCCGCCCAGGACGCCGACGTAGTAGAAGAGCACCGAACCGAGTGTGCTGCCGAAGCCACCGAGAACGCCGGCGAGAACGACCCACTCCCAGCCGAGACCCTTGTCCTTGACCAGGAGCCAGCCGGCGAAGGTCATCACCGCTTCCGATGGGATGAGGAAGATCACCGTCTCGAGGGCCATGAGGATCACGACACCAGGCCATGAAATCAGGTCGTAGACGTTGGTGATGAATTCGAGAAGCGAGTCTTCGATGCCGTGGATCAGTTATGGCCACTCCATGCCAAGCCGGACCCGCCAAAACCCGGTCGATGACTCCGCTGAGTCTAGAGGTAGACGTAACGAGTGTCAATCGGAGCTTCCCCGGCTGGCGCCGGGCCGCGCTGGAACAGGGAACAGGGAACAGCGCGCGGTTACTGCGTACGGCCGCCGTGAAGCTCAGGCGTTGTACTGGCTGATCTCGAAGAGGTGGCCGGCCGGGTCGCGGAAGAAGCAGCGGATCTCGTGGCCGCCTTCGGAAGTATGGGGCGGCGTGAGGAAGACGGCGCCGCGGGCGACAAGGGCGTCGTAGACGGCAGCGCAATCGGTGACGCGAATCGTGAAGGCAGCGCTGACGTTATCGGGGTCGCGTGGCGGAGCCATGCTGGTCGAGGGCTTGTCCGGGGTTGGGCCGCCGGGCGTGACGAGTAGGAGCCAGCAGCCGAGGAACTCGTAGACGGCGGAGGTGCCACCGTATTCGCGGAATAGCGAGGCGCCGAGGACCCCGGAGTAAAAACGCTTCGAGGCTTCGATGTCGCTGACGACGAGGATGTGCGTCAGCGGGGCGTTGGGCTCGGGGAACGTGGCGTCTGACATTGCCCGCTACTCTACGGCATCGTTTCAGTCAGTCAGGCAGTTGGGGCGAGGCACGCATGGCACGGCCCAGCGTCTGAGTCGCCGCATCATTGCTGGCCTCGAAGGCCGCCGTGACGATTTCGCGGTCGTTGCCGGGCCGGTTTTGGCTGAGCTTGAACTTCGCTTCAACCCTGACAACCTGCAGGCGAAAGGCAACGACCTCACGCAGCCGGCCATCGAGGTAGTCATCCGGCAGGTCGGCGTGCCAAGGTTGCGGACGCTGGGCTTCGAAGTGACGGATGAGCGCCAGGACGTGGGCGCGGGTTTCCGCCGCATCTTCGACGACGCGAGGGACTCCGTAGGCGTGAACGGCCTGATAGTTCCAGGTTGGGACGGCAGGGTGAACCTCGTACAGCGAGGGTGAGACGTAGCCGTGGGGGCCCTGAAAGATGACGAGCGCCTCGCGTTCGCCGTCGAAGTCCCGCCACTGCGGATTGGCCCTGGCGAAGTGGGCGTGCAGCGTGGGGAGGCCCGGGGCCGACGCGTCGACGATGAAGGGCACGTGGCTTGCCTGAGGCGTGGCACCGGAGGACGTGACTATCGTCGCGAAGCTGTTGCGGCGCATGAACTCGGTTGCGACTTCGGGGTCCTCGATTCGGAACGCCCTCGGGTTGTACATCTGGTCCTCGGTTCAAATGCAGCAGACCTTCCACGTCGGAAGGCCTGCGTTTCGTGCTCGAAGAGGGTTTTAGTTCATGTGACGGCGCAGGCAGGCGCGGGCGGGCGCGGTGGTTGACCGATGCGAGTCCGCCGGCAGGTGGCGCAAGCGTCTTCGGCATGAGGCGCTGACTCTATCGCGGCGAGGATGCGGTGTCAACGCTGAGGTCGCGCCCCGCGGGCCGCCTTCCTATAATCGAAGCGTGGCAGCGGAGACGACACTAAACAATGCGCCGGAGCGACGCGAGATCTACCTCGACCGTCGCGTTGTGACGGCGACGCCGGACCGCATCGATGTCCACCCGGCGCGCAGCATTGTGTTCCTGCCTCTCTTCACGCTGCTGCTGGGGCTGGCGGCGTTTCCGGCGATCTTCCTGTGGGGAGACGGCATGTCGGTGGAGGTGCGGCTGCTGATTACGCTGGGCGCCATCGTCCTGGTGCCGTTGTCAGGTATTGGGGTCGTGTACAGCATCGCCGGTGCGCACATCATCGTCGAACGGCAGAAGCAGTCGGCGGTGCTGCAGCAGGGCTACCTGGGGATGGGGGTCGGGACGCAGGAGCTGGTGCCGTTCTGGAAGATCGAACGGATCAATCTGACGGAGCTAACACCTCACGACTATCGCGGGCATCACGAGGATTTCGCGCAGTACGAGGTCTCGATTTTGAAGCTGAGCGGCAAGGAGATCAGCGTGGGCCTGGTCACCGTGGCGCGCGCTGAGGCTGAGGAAGGCAAGGCGAGGGCGCGAGAGGTGGCTTCGTTGATTGCCGATATGGCCGGCTCCAAAGTACATGTCGCCCGCACGCGTGAAGGTCCGATGCGACCGCGCGCCGAATGACCGAGGCAGGGGCGCCTGTCCTCTCCGTCGTAGTCCCCGCTTACAACGAAGCCGCCCGTATCGCCGGATCGCTGGAGCGCATCTCTGGCTACCTGATGTCGCTGCCGTATGACAGTGAGCTAATCGTGGTCGATGACGGCAGCGGCGAGGCGGGCCGCAAGGCCGTGGAAGACGCGGTTGCGGTGCTGCGCTCGGGCCTGACGCGACGTCTCATAAGACATGAGACCAATCGCGGCAAGGGCGCGGCAGTGCGAAGCGGGTGTCTCTCCGCCCGCGGGCGCTACGTGGCGTTTCTCGACGCCGACCTGGCGACGCCGCCGGACGCGCTGGGCGGGTTGATCGAGGCGCTGGAGGCGGGCGCCGACGTTGCGGTCGGCGTGCGTAACCAGGCCGACGGCACCGATATGCGAAATCGCAGGAGCTTGATGCGGCGGATCGCGGGCAAGGCGTTCGCCGGCGCGGTGGGGATGCTGCTGCTGCCGGGCCTGCAGGACAGCCAGTGCCCGATGAAGGCGTTTCGTGGCGAGGCGGCGCAGAGGCTATTCGAGCTGCAGCGAATCGAGACGTGGTCGTTCGATGCGGAGGTGCTGTACCTGGCACGACGGCTGGGGATGAAGACGGTGCAGGTACCGGTGGCCTGGAGCGCCGTCGAGGGCTCGCACATGCGGTTGCCGCGGGCGGCGGGCGAGCTGCTGAACCTGCTGCGGATCAGGTGGATGCACAGGAAAGTAACA
>DASTLN010000330.1:0-9583 GCA_035714925.1 Dehalococcoidia bacterium
AGCTCCTTGCTGCCCTCGGGCTTGAGGTGGTCGAGCTCTTCGCCGTAGGGCAGGAGGTCGAAGCAGAAGACTTTCATGAGGGCCTCGCATTCGGGTGGATAGGTCGCGGTGCATTGTAGCGAACGCGAAATGCAGATCAGCGACTACCCGCAGTGCGCTTCAGTAATCGGTGCCTTACAATAACTTTCCCCCGATTGGACGCCGCAGGGCGATGTTCGGGTCGCCGGGAGGTACTCGTCATGCCAAGACCGCTGTGGAAGGGCGCGATCAGCTTTGGGATGGTCAGCATCCCGATCAAGATCTACACCGCCACCGAAGAAAAGGACGTGCGCTTCAACATGCTGCACGGCGCCGACAACTCGCGCGTCAAGCAAAAGCTGTTCTGCGCCGAGGAAGACGTCGAGATCGACCGCCAGGCGGACGTGGTCAAAGGCTACGAAGTCACGCCGGGCAACTACGTGATCATGGAGGATGAGGACTTCCAGAAGGTCAACGTTGAGTCGACCCACACAATCGACATCAAGAGCTTCGTCAACCTGGAGGAGATCGACCCGATCCTGTACCAGAAGACGTATTACCTGGAGCCGGAGGAGATCGGCCAGAAGCCGTTCGCGCTGCTGATGGCGGCGCTACGCGAGACGAACCGCGTCGCGATCGCCAAGGTGACGTTCCGGCAGAAGGAGCAGCTGTGCTCGCTGCGGCTGTACGGCAACACGATCGCGCTGGAGACGATGTTCTACGCCGACGAGGTGCGATCGCCGGACGAGCTTGCCGTGCCCGGCGAGGATATCGACGTGACGGACCGCGACCTGACGATGGCGCGTTCGCTGGTGGACATGCTGTCGGAGGATGACTTCGACCTGTCGCAGTACAAGGACGAGTACCGCGAGGGGCTGCTCGAGATCATCAACAAGAAGGCGGAGGGCCAGGTCATCGAGACGCCGACAGCGGCTCCCGCGAAGATCACGGACCTGACGGAGGCGCTGCGGGCCAGCGTGGAGGCGGTGCGCAAGCGCAAGGGGAGTGTCGCGGAGGCCGAGGCGGAGGCGGAGGCGGCTGCGCCGCGGGGCCGGGGGCGTAAGAAGAGCGCGTAGGGTTACCTCTCCCGCGCTGCCCCTTCCACTTCGCGAAGGGCAGGCGCGCGCCCCTCTCCCCTTCCGCTCGGCGAAGGGCAGGCTTGCGAGGCGAGGGGCTGCGAGAGACGTTGTGTTTGGTGGACTGCGTTGGGGTGCCCCCTCACCCTAACCCTCTCCCTTCCGCCCGGCGAAGGGCAGGCCTGGAAGGAGAGGGGATGTCGTGGTCGGAAGACGGGGCGTTGGACGACCTCACCCCCGCTGCCGCGCGCCCCTCTCCGTCTACGGAGAGGGGCTGTGGGAGACGGGGCGTTGGTGGACTGCGTTGGGGTGCCACCTCACCCTAACCCTCTCCTGGAAGGAGAGGGGATGTCGTGCTCAGAAGACGGGGCGCTGGACGACCTCACCCCCGCTGCCGCGCGCCCCTCTCCGTCTACGGAGAGGGGCTGTGGGAGACGAGGCGTTGGTGGACTGCGTTGAGGTGCTCCCTCACCCTAACCCTCTCCCTCAAGGGAGAGGGGATTTCCTGGTCCGACGACGGTGTGATGGGTGAAATGACGGACTCTGCAGGTTGGAACGTGCAGCTTCGCGACGACTACGTATGGCAGGCAGGCGGGGCACCTCTTTCGTTAGGAGGCGTGCTGTTAAACTCGCTTCGCTTCGAGAATCGATTCAGCGTGAGGGCGATATAGATGAGATTGCAGGGCAAGAACGCGATCATCACGGGCGGGGCGCAGGGGATCGGCAGGGCGACGGCGATCGCCTTTGCGCAGGAGGGCGCCAATGTGGCGCTGCTGGACCTGAACGGGCCGGGCGCGGAGAAGATCGCGGCGGAGGCCGGGGCGCAAGGCGTGAAGGCGGTGGTGATCACCTGTGACGTCACACGCGAATCGGAGGTGGAGGCGGCAATTGCGGAGGCGGTGGGCCTGCTGGGCCGCATCGACATCCTGGTCAACACGGCGGCGTGGCTTGACCCGCCGATCCCGGTGGCGGAGATGCCGTTCGAGGTCTGGGAGAAGGCGATCACGACCGACCTGACGAGCGTGTTCCTGTGCAGCAAGCACGCCTTGAAGCGCCTGCAGGAGCAAGGCAGCGGCTGCGTGATCAGCCTTTCGTCGGGCGCCGGGAAGCGCGGGCGGGCGGGACGCGCCAGCTACGGCGCCGCCAAGGCCGCGATCATCAACCTGACGGAGTCGATGGCGCTGGAGGCGGGACCGCACGGCGTGACGGTGAACTGCATCTGCCCCGGGGCTGTGGCCGGCGACCGGGCGCTGAACATCTTCCGCCAGCTGGCCGAGGCGAGGGGCGACTCAGCGGAGGAAGGCGAGACGGAGTATCGCAAGCTGGAGCCTCGGTTTGTGACGGAGGAAGAGGTGGCGGGGCTGGCCGTGTTCCTGGCTTCGGAAGAGGGGTCGCGGATCAACGGGCAGGCGATCAGCATCGGGTAGTAGAAGTTGCACTGCTGTCCTTCGAAATGCCAGACGTAGAAGGCCGCCCTTCGGGCCGGGCCTCTCCGTGGCAATCTCTTCACAAAGCAGCGCCTTACCTTTGTCCCTCCGTAGCGATATAGTCATCCAATGGGGCCAGCGCTCAAGGGCATCGCCGGGATAGCAGCTGCCGTGGCAGCACCGCTCTACGTCTTCGGGATTGTCAGCGGCGATTTGGTAGCGATTGCGAGCGCCATCCTTACTACGATGGCTGCGGTACTCCTGTGGTGGCTCTCTTCAAAGAATGGCGATGGAGGTACTCCGATGAATAGAGATGGCGGCATTGATACAGGTGGTGGTGACATCAATGCGCAAAACGTTGCGGCTCGGGACATCAACATAACCCAGCATGCCTCGGAGGCTGCGGTGGTCATGGATGGCTGGGAAGACGAGCCGGGGGCGCCACGGTTTCGTATTCATCAAGCGAGTTCTAGTTTTCCCGACCGCGTCGAACAAAACATGACCTTCGACCTCATCGAGGGTGGACCAATAGGCGGACTCAGGGCACGCTACCGGGCACCGGGACTAGCAATGGAGCCCGTCAAGCCGATGGATCAGAATAAGCCCGGCAGCTATCAAATGAAGGGCGTGGCGCTTCCGGCGGTCGGCCAGCCTGATTCGGAGTTGGGAGAGGGCAAAGTCGGCTTCGAAATTCAGTTCAACTGGCAGGGCGCTGAGCGGCACATCATGTGGGTCGCCCCGTTAAAGCTGCACGAAAAAGGGTTCTGGCGGGCCGACTGGAAGGCTCAACCGGAGCGCTTTTGGTCTATGTCGAGGCCGTAGCAGTGGCCGTGGGCGTTCCCCGGTCTGTTCTGCCTATGCCGCTATGCGGATGGCGTAGTTCATGCAACTTCTGTTAGCCGATGAGCATCGGCTGAGAAACGGGCCGTCGTGATGCTTCTGTGATGAAGATTTTACTAGATTAACGAAACAAAGTTCTACCTTTCGTATGATGATTATGTTATCCTCGGCGGGACATGCGAAAGTCCTTAGCACCCCGAACATTCTCTCGTAGACAGTTGATTGGCGGCGCGGTTGCCGCAGGACTCGGCGGCAGCGCGCTGCTCAACGGCGCGCGGCCCGCGAGGGCGGCATCGAACGCCAACCACCACCTCGTCTGGGTCTGGCAGTTCTCCACCGACGACGAACCGAACAGCATTGCGCAGCGCCTGCGCGATCAGGGCCTGGGCGTGATCCTGAAGACACATGACGGCGTGGAGTGGATGTCGGAGTACGACACGTCCGAGTACGCGGTCTCCGGCCACCCGCAGGTGAAGACGCTGGCGGAGTACTTCGAAGGGGCCGGCGTGCCGTTTCACGCCTGGGCCGTCCTGCACGGCACCAACCCGATCGAGGAGGCGCGCCTGGCGGCGGCCGTGTTGCTCTCCGGCGCGCGTAGCATCTTCCTCGACGTCGAGCCGCACGCCGGCTTCTGGCGCGGCACGCCGGCCGACGCGACGAGGTTTGGTCAGGAGCTAAGGCGCCTCGTGCCCAACGGAGAGGTCGTCCTGTCGATCGACGCCCGGCCGTGGCTCAAGAACGCGATCCCTTTGCAGGAATTCCTGCCGTACATCAACGCCATCGCGCCGCAGCACTACTGGCTCACCTTCGATAACCAAGCCAACTATGACAAATACCGCCAGGCGGGCTACCCGGTGGGACCTGAAGGCATCACGCCGGAGTTCCTTTTGGGGACCACCTACGCGGCGTACAGCGACATCCCGCTGGCGGTCCATCACACGGGGCAAGGCGCGACGGAAAACCCGGACGAATGGCGCCGCTTCATCGAAGCCGCCTACGCGCTGAATGCCGACTTCCTCTCGGTCTGGCGCTATGGCGTCACGAAGAGCGAGGTGCTCGATGTGGTCGCGAGCAGGCCGCCGAAGCAGCCGGAACCGGGCGTCATCGTCGGCCCCAGCGTGGTACACATCGTCGAAGCCGGTCAGACGCTGGGGCTCATCGCGTCGCTCTACGGCACGACGGTCGACCTGCTGGTGCAGGCTAACGAGCTGAGCGACCCAAACTACGTTTACATTGGCCAGGAGATCGTGGTGCCAGGGGTCGCGACGCAGAGCGGCCCGCCGGCAAACAGCACCGGCCCGACGGCTACTTCGGCGCCACAGGCTGTCACGCTGACCGCGACCAGCACGACCTACGTGGTTGTCTCGGGCGACACGCTTTACGGAATTGCGGCGCGCTTCGGCACGTCGGTGAGCGCGCTGGCCAGCGCCAACAAACTCAACGACCCCAGCTACATTTACACCGGCCAACACCTGACTATCCCCTGAGGCGGCTTCGGCCTAGGATCCAGGCGTGAATGTACTTCGTCCCTCAGCGGAGGAGGCTGCCGCTGCCTGGCACGAGCTCGTCGTGGCGGAACGCGAGCAGGTCGAGCGCTTGCCGGACCGTCCGCGGCCGGAGGACTTCTACGGACCGATCGCCAAGCGCTTCAAGGCGGACCCTCATCGCGCGGACGAACCGTTGTTGGACGAACTGCGCAGCCTGGTAAGGCCGGGCGAGGCGTGGATGGACATCGGCGCCGGCGGCGGGCGTTACACGTTGCCTATCGCGCTGCTGGCAGGCCGTGTCGTCGCGGTGGAGCCTTCCGCGGGGATGCGCGCCGCCCTCTCGGAAGCAGCGCAGGAGCACGGCATCGAGAACCTCGACGTGTTCGACGAGCGCTGGCCGGGCGAGAGCCACGCACCCGTGGCGGACGTCGCGTTCATCAGCCACGTCGGCTACGACATCGCCGAGATCGGCGGTTTCCTGGACCTGATGGACACGCACGCTACGCGGCTGTGTGTAGCTGTTATGTTCAGTGAGGCGCCGATCAGCGACTGGGCGCCGCTGTGGCAAGCCGTCCACGATGAGGAGCGTCATCTGTTGCCCGCGGCGGGCGAGATGATGACGCTGCTCTTCGCGCGGGGCAAAACGCCTGAAGTGTCCTTCCTTGACTTGCCTCCACGCACTTACGAGGACCTGGCGTCGCTTCACGCCTCGGCGCGAAGGCCGCTGTGGGTGCTGCCCGATAGCGAGCGAGACAAACGCCTCGAGAGTGCGGTGCGCGACCTGGCGGTGAGGGTCGAAGGCGGCTACGCACTGACGGCCGCTACGAGGCGGTTGGGCGTGATTACGTGGAGGCCGGGAGATTAACCGGCCGCTTCGGCCGCCTGCAGCGCATCGTCGAAGCTGAGGTAGTCGCCGACCTGCGTATTCGAAGCCGCGATGACGCCCGCGGGAAGCTCGATGGCGAGATCGCAGCGCAGCGGAGCCGCAACCAGCTTGAAGGGGCGAACGGAGCCGGCGGTCTTGACGACCTTGCCCTGCTTGTCGGTGTAGATGATGTCGATGGGAAAGCGCATGAACAGCGTGTGGAGCGACCCGGCGCCTTTGAACAGGAGGCCCTGGCCGTGGTCCAAACCTTCGCGGCCGAGCAGGCCTTTGACTTTCTGCGACGCGGTCTCAGCCACCTCGATCGACTCACCGATGACGGTCTTGCGGGAGGTGTTCGTGATGATCAAGGCGACTAGGCCCGGTTGACGAACTGCTCGTAGATCTGGATGCCGGCCGGCCCAAGGATGACCAGGAACATGCAAGGGAAGATGAACAGCACCAGCGGGAACATCATCTTGATCGGGGCCGCCTGAGCCTGCTGCTCGGCGCGCTGGCGGCGCTTCATGCGCATCTGGTCGGCCTGCACGCGCAGGACGGCTGCGATGCTGGTACCCATGCTCTCGGCCTGGATGACGGCGTTGATGAACGTCGAGAGGTCCGGTATGCCCACGCGCTCGCCCAGATCCTTCATAGCCTCGCGGCGCAGGCGGCCCAGGGAGACCTCATGCAGCATGATCGTCAGCTCTTCCGCGAAGGGGCCTTGCACCTTCTCGGCTACGCGGGCCAACGCTGCTTCCAGGCCAAGTCCGGCCTCGACACAGGTGGTAATCAAGTCGAAGGCATCGGGCAGCGCCTTGAGGATTTGCTTCTGGCGGAAGCGAACACGGTTGCTCAGCCAGAGCTTTGGCCCGATCGCCCCGATGACGGCGAGGCCGCCGAGGATCATCATGTTCGTGCCGCCAAAGCCGCCGCCCGACGAGATGATCGTCAGGCCGAAGAGGATCAGGATGACCTCCGCGATTGCAGCGCCAACGAGGAATCCCGCCACAGTGGTCGGTTCTCCGGCCATGACGAGCTGCTTTTCGATACCCTTAACCCAGTTAACCGGCAACATCTTCTGCATGCTGCCGCCAAACTGCGCCGCCATGGGGCCCAACAGGCGGGACTTGAGCGGCTCTGCTGCCGGCTCCTGGCCATTCAGGAGGTAGGCACTCGATTGTGTTTCGCCGCGAATCGCCGCGACACGGGAGTCCATGGGGTTGGTCTTGGGCTCCGCGAGGCCCATGACGAGCAGGAAGATCGCTCCGAAGACCAGCGCGGTTCCGAGGATGACAATCAGGTCCACGAGCTACACCTCAATATCAAGAATCTTCTTGATGACGAACAGACCGATGAGTTCCATCATGACTCCACCAGCCAGCATGACCTGGCCCACGGTGCGAGTGAAGAGGAGGTTGATGTACTCCGGGTTCAGCACGCTAATTGCGAGCCCGATGAATACCGGCAGCATACCGATGATGAATCCCGTCATGACCTGCTGTGTGGTCAGCGTCTTGATCTCGCCGCGAATACGAATTCGTTCACGCATGGTGTGACTGACCGTGTCGAGGATCTCGGCCAGGTTACCGCCGGTAGACTGCTGAATCAGCATGGCGGTGACGACGATATCGAGGTCGCCGCTGCCGCTGCGTTCGGCCATGCCCTGCAGGGCTTCCTCAGTGGAGGAGCCAACGTTGATGTCCTGGAGCATGCGGCGCATGTCTGTCGCGATCGGGTGCTCCAGCTCTTTGGCCACAAGGTCCATACTCTGCATGAGACCGAAGCCGGACTTGAGCGCGTTGGCGAGCATCGTCAGCATGTCCGGGAGCTGCTCGTTTAGCTTTGACAGGCGCTTGGATTTGCCGCGGGCCAAATAAAGCCTGGGCAGCATGTATCCAAAGAGCCCTGCCGCGACCGCGATGCCGACTCCCTTGGGCGTGGTGCCAAAGAGCAGAATCGGGACGCCGAGGCCAAACAGGCCAAAGAAGATACGGGCCGCGACGAACTCCGACACGGTCAGCTTCATGTCGGCACGGTCCAGCTGAATCGCCAGATCGTCCGAGCTGGCCCGAGAGGCCAGGATCGCGGAAATAATTGGGATGCTTCCCATTCGGCGGCTGCGAAGGGCCTGGAAGTCCGCCGCGGCGACTTCGTAACCGCCACCTTCACCCATGAGGTTGCCAAGGCGGCGATCGAGATCGCCGCGTGGACTCGCCGTGGCGTTGTACAAGGCGAGAAGCCCTGTCACGATGGCGCCGAGTATCGCCAGTGCTGCGAGTAGAGCGATGAAGTCCATCTAGGCGGCCACTCCGGAGAAGAGGTTCGGGGCCAGCTGGATGCCGAGGCTCTCGAAGCGCTCCGCGAACCGAGGGCGAATACCCGTGGAGCGGAAGGCGCCGCGGACGCGGCCTTCGGTATCGATGCCGGTCTGGTCGTAGCGGAAGATGTCCTGCATGGTGACCACCTGGCCCTCCATGCCGGCCACTTCGCTGATGTGGGTCACCTTGCGGCTACCGTCAGAGAAACGGCTGACCTGGATAATGACGTGCACCGCCGAAGCGATCTGCTCTCGGATGGCGCGCGAGGGCAGGTCCAGGTTGGCCATGAGGATCATGTTTTCCATACGGGCCAGAGCGTCACGCGGGGAGTTGGCGTGAACCGTACTCACCGAGCCTTCGTGACCTGTGTTCATGGCTTGCATCATGTCGAAGGCCTCAGGACCGCGAACCTCACCGACGATGATGCGGTCGGGACGCATACGGAGGGAGTTACGAACCAAGTCTCGCTGGCTCACCTCGCCCCGTCCTTCGAGACTGGCGGGGCGCGCCTCCAGCGAGACGACGTGGGCCTGCTGCAGACGGAGCTCCGTCGGGTCTTCGATCGTGACGATGCGCTCGGTGTCCGGAATGAAGCCGGACAGGGCGTTAAGCATGGTGGTCTTACCGGAACCGGTACCACCGGAGATGATCGTATTCAGCTTGGCCTGGACGCAGGCCCGCATGAACTCGCCGAGCTCATGCGTCATGGCGCCGACGTTGATCAGGTCGTCCATGGTCATCTTGTCGGCGCGGAACTTACGGATGGTCATCGCGGGCGCCTTCGGGGCGACCGGCGGGATGATGATGTTGACACGGGAGCCGTCCGGCAAGCGGGCGTCTACCATCGGCGAGGACTCATCGACGCGTCTGCCCAGCGGCGCCAGAACGCGCTCGATGACGCGCATGATGTGCTGGTTGTCGCGGAACCGGATCGGGCTGAGGTAGAGGCGGCCTTCCTTCTCGAAGTAGACCGTCTCCGCGCTGTTGACCATGACCTCGGAAATCGAGGGGTCTTGCAGCAGCGGCTGGATCGGGCCGTAGCCCAGGATCTCGTCGCACACCGCGGCAATGAGCTCGTCGCGGCTGAAGCCGACGACGCCGGGCATCTCGCTGGCGATCACGGCCTTGGCGGCGCTCTCGACGATCTCGCGCGCCTTTGCCGGGTCACCCCCCTCGATCTTGGAGGCATCGAGCTCCTCGATCAGCCGCTGGTGCAGCTTGAACTTGAGCTCGTTGAACGCCTCGCTCGACTGCAGCAGGGGGTTCCTGGGCCCGCCGCTGCCGCCCGGGCCACCCCGGCTGGGCGGCGGCGCGAATATCGGTCTCCTCTGGCCAAACCCCTCGTTCACTTCATGCTCCCGTTGCTTGATTCGTTCACACCGGACGGACGGCTACGCCTAGCGCCCCAGCACCCGGTCCAGGAACCCCTTGCGCTCGCGGCGCAGGCCGGCCAGGTGGTAGGCGATGTCGGTGATTGCCCGCGACGCCCGCGCGTAGGGCTTGGCCAGGACGATCGGCTGGCCGAGCTGGTTGCTATTGCTCACGGCGACGT
>DASTLN010000331.1:0-5983 GCA_035714925.1 Dehalococcoidia bacterium
CTGCGCCAGAACATCAGCGTCGGCATGCAGTACATCGAGTCGTGGTTGCGCGGTGTGGGCGCGGCGGCGATCTTCAACCTGATGGAGGACGCCGCGACGGCGGAGATTTCGCGGTCGCAGATCTGGCAGTGGTTGCACAACAACGCCAAGCTGGACGACGGGCGAGCGATTACACCGGAACTCGTCAGGCAGATTACGGACGAAGAGATGGCCAAGCTGCCCGCCTACGAAGAAGGGCGGCGCTTTATCGAGGCGCGCCAGATCTTCGAAGAGGTTTCGCTGGCTGACGAGTTCGTAGATTTCCTGACGCTGCCGGCTTACGAGATGATCGACTAGGGCGCATTGCATTTAGGTGAAAGTGCATTACACTTAAGTCGTGCCTGATCTCAGTTTCGAGGACTTCCAGTGGGACCTCGAGACGGAGCGACATGTCGGCCGCAGGGGACTGCGCCCCGCTATCGTTCACGCGGTCGTTACGGGGTCGCCGAAGGCATACAGCAATCGGGGAGGCGCGGCACTCACATGGTGATTGGCCCTGACCGTCGTGGACGCTTCTGGACGCTGATCATGCTCCGCGCAAGCAACAACCGGTGGCGCTTGATTACTGGCTGGCCAAGCAAACGCAGCGAGATATCTCGCTACAGCGAGGACGAGGGATGACTGGACACACAGATTATCGAGAGTTGGCCAAAGAGCTCGAAGAGCGGGCCGATGATTTATCACAGTGGAATGAAAAGCCTCGCCGAATTCGAGTCCGTCGTGGCGGCCCTTCGCATACCTTCTCGATCCGCTTTGCTCCCGAGGAGATGGACCTCCTACAACAGGCTGCTGATGAACGCGGGATCACGATTTCTGAGCTGATCAGGAACGCGGCGTTAGCCTCAGTTCAGGATGGGCAAGCTTCCACGGTAGAAGAGGTTCAGAAGAAGGCCCGAGAGCTGGTCAGAGTGGCCAGCCGCCTTCAGGCTTGAGCCTTAACCAGCAGCCGAACCATCCCGTCCAGCGCGTCGAGGTAGGGCGTCTCCCTTTGGGTGACCCGGGCGAGCTCCACGACGGCGCTGACGACGGCCTCAACCTCCATGGGGCGGCCGAGCTCTAGGTCCTGCAGCATCGAGGTTTTATGCTCGCCGACCTCGGCGGCGCCGTTGAGTCGGGCGTCGACGCCCACGACCATTTTCTCGCCCAGCGCTTCGGCCACCGACTGCACTTCGAGCATGACGTTGCGGGCGAAGGCGCGCGTGGCTGGGTCGCCGCAGATCTGCGCCAACGTGGCGCGGGTGAGGGCACTGAGCGGGTTAAGCGCGACGTTACCCCAGAGCTTGACCCAGATCTCGCCGCGGATGCGGTTGCGTAGCGGCGCGCGCAGGCCGGCGTCGATCAACGCCTTCGCGAGCACCGAGGCGCGATCCGAGCGGCTGCCATCCGGCTCGCCAAGGCTGAAGCGGTTCTCGTCATCATCATGGCGGATAACGCCCGGCGCTTCGATCTCGCAGGCCGGGTAGACGACGCAGCCGATGACGCGCTCGGGGCCGATGGCCTCCCAGATGCGACCGCCGGGGTCGACGGTCTCCAGCCTGCGGCCCGCGTGCGGCCCTTCGGTACTGAGGCCGTAGAAGTACCACCATGGCACGCCGTTCTGGGCCGTGACCACGGCCGTTTCGGGGCCGAACAGCGGCGTTATGACGTCTAGCGCAGGGGAGATCGAGTGCGCCTTGACGGCCAGGACGACGTAATCTTGCGGCCCGGCCTCGCGCGTGTCGGCGACGACGTTGGGGTGCGTAACGAGCTCGGAGCCATCCGCTTCGATGAGGCGCAGGCCGTCCTTCTGCATTGCGGCGAGGTGAGGGCCGCGGGCGATCAGCGTGACGTCGACGTCGCCTCTGGCGGCGAGCTTAGCGCCCATGTAGCCGCCGATGGCTCCGGCGCCAAAGATGGCTAGACGCACCACCCCTCCCCGCCGCCGGGAACAAGGAACCAGCAACAAGCAACAAGCCAGGGACCACGGCGTCTACAGGTTCCTTGATCCATGTTCCTTGTTCCTAACCGAGCCCCAGCTTCTCCGCCAGGCCGATGCGCTGGACCTTGCCGGTCGCGCCCTTCGGGATGTCTTCGAGGATGATGATGTGCTTTGGCGTCTTGAAGTCGGCGAGTTGCTTCGAGGCGTATTCGCGCAGCTCCTTCTCATCCGCCGTCGCTCCTTCTGCCAGAACGACAGCCGCGGCGACCTCTTCGCCGAGGCGCTCGTGGGGGACGCCGAAGGCGACGGCCTGCGCCACGGCCGGGTGCTGCAGCAGCACTTCGTCGACCTCGCGCGGGCTGACCTTCTCGCCGCCGCGGTTGATGATTTCTTTGAGACGGCCCGTCAGGAACAGGAAGCCGTCCGGGTCCTGATAACCCTGGTCGCCGGTGCGGAACCAGCCGTCGCTGAAGGCCGACTCGTTGGCGTCCGGGTTGTTCTCGTAGCCGGACGTGACGTTGCCGCCCTTGATCACGACTTCGCCGGTCGCTCCTCTTTCAAGCAGCGTGCCGGCGTCGTCCATGATCGCGACCTCGACGCCGGCGCCGAGGCCGACGGCGCCGGGTTTGCGCTGGCCGGGCGGCAGCTGGTTCGTCGCCATCTGGTGCGAAGCCTCGGTCATGCCGTATGCCTCAATGACGGGCGCGCCGAACGTCTCCTCTAGCTCGGCCATGACCGTTGGCGGCAGCGAAGCGGATGACGAACGGATGAAGCGCAGCTTTGTGCGCTCGACGGTCTCCTTCTGGCGCCCGGCGCGTGTGAGCACGAGCTGGTGCATCGTGGGGACGGCGGTGTACCACGTCGGCGTTGTCTCCTCCAGCCAGCCGAAGAAGCGAAACGCGTCGAAGCCGGGAGACGTGACAACGGACGCCCCGGCGCTGAGCGACGCGAGAAGCGCCGCCATGAGGCCGTGGATGTGGAACAGCGGCATGACGTTGAGGCAGCGGTCGGTGGACGTCAGCGCGAGCGATTCGCGGATGTTACCGGAGGAAACGAGGAGGTTGCGCTGCTTCAGCGGCACGATTTTTGGTCGCGCTGTCGTGCCGGAGGTGTGCAGCACGAGCGCGATGTCATCCGCCTCGCCAAAGGTTGGCGTGACGGGTTCCACCTCGGCGCCGTCGTGGAGCAGCGTGTAGCCGCCGAGGCGTCCATCCAACGCGAGGCGTAGCACGTCGTTGCCGGCGGCGGCGTGAGCGGCTGGCGCGTCGTTGGGCAGCGTGATCAGCGCCTTCGCCTTGAGGTCATCCATGTAGAAGCGGAACTCGTCCTCGCGGTACGCCTGGTTCAGGGGCGCCGCGGTGGCGCAGGCTGCCACGGCGAGGAACGACAGCGCTGCCTCCGGGCCGTTGGGCAGGACGATCGCTACGCGATCGTTGCGGGCGATGCCGAGGGCGTTGAGCTGGCCTGCAAGATGGGCGACCTGCTCGCGAAGCTGCGCGTACGTAATCGTCGGGCCTGCGGGCTCGATGATCGCCGGGGCGCTGGCTTCGCCGGCGCTCAGCAACTCGAAGACGTTGTTAGCCATTTCTGCCTCAGTTTCCAGTCAATCCCTGTGCCGGGATCATAGCGGGTCGCTATCCTTCCCGCGATACGCGCAGTTAACGTTAGGGGTAGACTTGGCGCGGCGCTAGAAGGATTCGAATTGATCCTGCCCCATTCTGAGACGAAACCGGCTTGAAAGGTCTACGGCCCTTCGAGGGCATGACTTCGCACGAAACCCAGATGCTTTTGCTGCTGGGCGCGGGCGCTTTCGTCCTGGCCAGCACTTACACCAGCATCAACGTCGCGCTGCCGCAGATCCAGGACGAGTTCGACGTCAGCCTCTCGGCGCTGAAGTGGGTCTCGATTATCGGCGCGATCATGGTTGCGAGCCTGTCGCTGAGCTTCGGGCGAATCGGCGACCTGCTGGGCCGGCGGCGCGTCTACCAGAGCGGCATCCTGGTCTACACGATCGGCGCGGGGCTGACGGCGCTCTCGCTGTCGTTCCCGCAGCTCATGGCTTCGCGCGTGTTCATGGCGACGGGGCTGGCGATGTCGAACCCGCTGGCCGGCGCGATCATTGCGGCGACTGTGGCGCAGGAGCGCCGCGGCCGCGCCATCGGGCTCTTCGCCTCGTTCCAGGCCGCCGGGATGCTGATCGGCCCGACCTTTGGCGGCGCCATCCTGGACCTCGCGAGCTGGCGCGCGATCTTCGTGATGTACATGGGCATCGGGATCGTGCTCTGCCTGGCGCAGGCGGCGTTGCTGCGGGGCGCCGACGAGCGGCGGCCGGAGGCGTTCGACTACCTCGGCGCCGTGCTCCTGGTCATCGGCTATCCGTCGCTGCTCATCGCGCTAAGCCTGGGACCCGGCGAGGGATGGGGTTCGAAGCTGACGCTGCTGTTCTTTGGTGTGGCGGCGGTGGGACTGGCCGCGTTTACAGCGCGAGAGCTGAGGTTCGACAAGCCGATCTTCCACTTCCGCTTCTTCCGCAGCCCGACATTCTGCATCGCGATGTTCACGCTGGCGGTCGCTTCTTTCGTACAGAACCCGGCGACATTCTTCACGCCGCTGTATTTGCAGAAGGTGTTGAACGCGGACGCGCTCACGGTGGGCCTGGTGATGATGGCCCTACCGATCTCGACGCTAATCGCCGGGCCAATTGGAGGCAGCCTCTCTGACCGTCACAACCCCTGGGGGATCGCAGCCGGAGGCGCGTTGCTCTCGCTCGGCGCCGTGTTGATTTACTCACGGCTGGGAGTGGAGGCATCGTTGGTGTGGGTGGTGGTGGCGCTTTCGCTCATAGGGCTCGGCGCCGGGTTCTTCCGGCCTGCCAACCAGGTGGCCGTCTACGCGCAGGTCGAGCAGCGCGATTACGGAGCCATCTCCGCAATGCTGGTCCTGCTGCAGAGCCTGGCCGGCACCATGGGCACGACGATCGCGGTGGCGATCAACGAGAGCCGCTCATCGGCGAACGACGCGCGCAGCTTCACGGAGGGACAGCAGTTCGCGTTCACGACACTGCTGCCGTTGCTGGTGATTTCGATTTTCGTCTCGCTGTTCGCGAGGAAGCTGGACAGACCTTCGCGGCGGGCGCCGGTCGTAGCGGCGGAAGCGCCGGAGCGGCGAGCGTAGGGATTCGATTGACACTCGGCGGCGCGCCTGCCGATGATCGCGGTCACGGGAGGTAGGGATGGCAAACAGACGTGAGACGGGTTGGGAAGCGATGGTTGGGGCCGAAAGCATACCGGGCGTCTGGGGCCCGAACCGCGGGCCGGTCTACGGCAAGACCTACGCCGCGGCCACCGACCAGCCCCTGGCGACGATGGAGGCGATGGAGGCCATGCGCAAAGGCGGGAACGCCGCCGACGCGATCATCGCCGCTTCCGCCGTCAACCTGGTCACGAAGCCCTACTTCACGCAGCTCGGCGGCGACGCGTTCTCGCTGATCTGGCGGCGCAGCGACAGCAGCGTCGACGCGCTGAATGCCGGGGGTCGCGCGCCGAAGCAGGCGACGCCGGAGCGCTTCCCGAACGGCATCCCGGATGCAGGGCCGTTGACGAACACGGTGCCCAGCGTGGTCGACGGCATCCTTGAGCTGCACACGCGTTACGCCACATTGACTATCGATACGCTGCTCGCGCCGGCGATCCGGCTGGCCGAGGAGGGCTTCGCGGTGCCGATGCGCCTCTCCGGCGCGATGCACAACCTGACACGCCTCAAGGGGCCCGAGTTCGACGAGATCAAGCGCGTTTTCCTGAAGGACGGCGAGCCCTACGCACCGGGCGAGGTCTTACGCCAGCCCGAGCTGGCAAAGACGCTGCAGCGCATCATCGACGGCGGGCGCGAAGGCTTCTACGACGGCGAGACGGCGGAGCTGATCACGAAGGCGATGTCTGACTTCGGCGGACTGGTGGCGCAGGACGACCTGCGAGAGCCACAGGCGGTCTGGGGCGACCCGATCTCGACCACATTTGCCGGTTGCAC
>DASTLN010000332.1:0-3980 GCA_035714925.1 Dehalococcoidia bacterium
CCAAGCCGGCCCAGAAAGAATTGACCGGCGTAGAGGGGAGTTTGCTCTGTTAAAACATTCAAGGAATTTGACTCATCTACCTTCAATTCGCAGATCCTAGGAATCTACCTTCAATTCGCAGATCCTAGGAATCTAGTGGCGGCTCGACATTCCAGTACCGAAATTCGCCGCTCCAATCTTCGCTCGTTATCGTGCCGGTTGGTCTTGACAGTGACAGGCGCTTGATCTCTTTTTTGTGAGTCGTTGGGACGACTTCGGAGCGACCCTCTGCGTCCACTACAGTCATCGTCATCGCGCCGCCAGCGATAACGAGTCCATGCTCATCGACCGCCAGAAGCGATATGGGCGATTCGCTCATTCCAAGTCGGAACTGCTCTGCGCGCGTCTCGAGACGCCAGCCGATGAGCCAGTCTTCACATCCGAGAACGAGGAGGTCATCGTTCATGAGATAGGCAAGACTGTATGCAACACCTGGGCAGTGGAAGAAGCTCAACAGTTTCGGGTGGTCGCTCAGAATCTGCGTAGCGGCCCGGCGGGCCTCCGGCGTCAACTCGGTGCGGAGGGCCTCGGCTACCAGCAGCAGAGCCAGGTCGAGCTCTCCAGACGGTGTTGCGGCGGCCTGGCCAGCGAGCTGAAGGGACCTCTGGCGTCGTGCCTCGCGGCTCGCTCCGATCCAGCCAGCGGTGGCGAGGGCTGCCAGCAGCAGAAAGATGAGTATGAGACTGCCGGCGATCGTCCGGAACTTCATTCGCTGCGCATGAACCCGGCGCTCTTCCTCTCTTCGCAATCGCGGCAGCTCATGAGCTTGAATATCATAAATGGGGCCAATGTACTTGATCAGCTCGTTCTCGCTCAAGAACCCGAAACGGCGCGCGAGGCCGCGCACATCCACACGTTCCACATTCGGAAGCTCTCGATCGAGCTCAGCAGGTAGTGGGTCGTCGAAGCCACCGCTACCCAAAGCCACGCAGACGCGACGGTCTCCTGGCAGCGACCGGAAGTAACGGACCTCTCGCGCAACCCAGTTCTCGGTGCCATCAGACCGGTGCTCGGCCGCTGCCGGCGTTTGCACGACGATCAGCATCCTGGAGCTTTTGAGAGCCGGCTTGATGGTGCCTTCGAAGAAGTCTTCCGTCGCCGCTTCATAGACCTCGTCCAGGTACACGTTGAGCTTTCGCCTGCGATCCTCGAATGGCGCGGGCAACTGGTAGCCAAGTAAACGTTCTCGTAGGCGTCGCGCGATGCGGGTTCCATCTTTTCTTCGGTAGCTGATAAAGGCGTCGAAGGTGTAGGCGGGCGTTGACTGGGCCTCGGCGCCACGCCCCGCGACTGGGATCACCACCGTAGCTCGCGGCGTGGTCGTGGACCCAAGCCACAGCCGCCGCCACGTCCGCCACCTGCTCGCGCCAGGTGACGGCGGGCTGTAGGCGATAGCTCACCACCGCCGCGCCAATGCCCGAGGACGCCAGGAAGCGGCCGATGTTGCCGTAGACGTCGGCGCCGGCGACCACCATGGCCTTGTTGCCGGCCGTCCAGCCGCCCCCGTGGAAAAAAAGCAGGAGCGGCCAGCCCTCGCCCACGGGTAGGAAGAGGTCGAGGCGATGCTTGGCGTTCGCCGAGCCGTCGCGATAGGGCAGGTCGGTGAGCACTCGCAGATCGGCGGCCGGCACCTCGTCGTAAAGGAGACGGACGCCGAGCCAGCGTACGGCGCCGGTGCAGCCGCCGAAGCTCGGTTAGTTCCAAATGGGCTGGGTCGAGGACTCTCGCGGCGATGGCTCTCATGGTCAGCCTCCCTCGGTTCGCCGTCCCGAAGCGTATCCGGTTCGCTGCATCACGGTCAATTGTCCGCCCACGAGACGCTTCCATCCCAGGAGCGGACGTCCAATCGGACGCGCGGGCTTGATCTTCGCGAGCATCGGATGGCACGCGACTTGCTCTCCTGGCACGTCATCATGACCGGACCCGGAGAACGACGATGACGTGGATGCTGCTCTTCACCCGCGACCAGCGGATCGCGATGGCGCCGGAGCCCCTGGTGCGCGATGTCGAGCGCCTCGCCGGCCTCCTCGCGGAGATGCGCGGCAAGGACCGCTGCACGCTGCTCATGCACCCTGACGACGCGCAGCGTCTGGGCATCCCCGACGACGGCCGCGCCGTCGTCACCTCGCGGATCGGCAGCGTCGAGGCGCCGGTCGAGCTGACGGCCGACGTCATGCCGGGGGTGGTGAGCCTGCCCCACGGCTGGGGCCACCACCGCTCGGGCGTGCGGATGGAGACGGCGACGGCGCGTCCCGGCGTCAGCGTCAACGACCTGACCGACCACGAGCGCGTCGACGCGCTCTCCGGCAACGCGGCGCTCTCCGGCGTGCCGGTCGAGGTGCGGGCCGTCGAGCCCGCGGAGCCGGCGGCGTGGGAGAAGGCGGCGGTGCCGTCGCAGGCTTAGCGCGGCGCGCATCTGGAAGGCTATCTGGCCGACGGGCGACCAAAGCGCGCTGCACGCCGAAGCGCGAGCCGAGCAGGCTTGACCAACCTACTCGGTGTACGCAAGCCTTTCGTCAGTGGTCAGCGACCTTCCAGCGAGGGCTCGAGTCAAAGATTCCCACTGGTCAGTGTCGACATTCCAGGTCAACAGTCCCTCTTCCCCCAGTGTCACGAGCGTGCGGCCCATAGCATCGATGTCGAAGGCGACGATCTTTCCGGCGCGTAGCTCTCCAGAGATGCGGCCCGTTTTGAACTCGTAGAACACGACGCGATCAGTCTCGACTGTGCTCAGAACAGTGAAACGCTCGCCGTCGTCACCTGCTGTGACACGCATCAAATCGGTCGGAAGTCCACTGATGCGGGAGAAGGGATTCTGCAGGTAGGTGATATGGCCGCTTCGGGTGTCGATGACCTCAATCGGATTCGGTTCATAGGTCTGGATGAGCCGGACGATGTAGCGGCCGGCGATCAAATCCGCATGATTGCAGAGGCGTTCCCCGGAATTTCCAGAACGATCCAGTGCATAGCGGCGGTGGCTGCCAGTAGTCGAGTCAAAGGTTTCTACGGCGGCCTCTTTTTCGATGACCGCAAGAGCTCCAAAGGGCCCAAGAAAGTTGCACATTCGCGAGTCATTTATGGAGAAAGGCAACGGAATCTCGGTGCCACTCGGGAGTCTCTTGATGGTGGATTCTCCGAGGAGGATCAGATCCCCTTCAGGTCCGTAGCGCATGTCTTGGAAGGGTCCCGGAAGAAGATTCGCAGGCTCTTTCAGCAAGCCGTCTTCGGACTTCACAGTCCAGACGCGTCCATCCCCAGATCGCAGGGCGAGCGCGCTTCCGTCAGGTGCGAGCCGGATCTGCCGAACGTCCTCTGTGAACTCGAACTCGGTCGAACGACCGCTTATCCGATTGAACAGTCGAAGGACACCAGACCAATGGGCTGCCACAAGCTTCGCGTCATCGGAGATGGCGACGGTTCCCCCGGAGGCCCATTGATCACGGATTGCGAGGCGCTGCGCGAGCGGATGGGGCTGCGCGAGATCCCAGATCACCGCGCCATGGCGACCTCGCCCAATCTGGCCCGCCGACCCCAGCAGGAGCCTGGGATGCTCCTCGAGAACCTTCAGGTCCGCCAGATTGTGAGTGTTCCCTTTAAGAACTATGCAGCGTTCGCCCACGTTGGCCAGCACTGCGTTGCCTTCCATTGCGAAGGCCACGAGGTCGACGTCTGGCCGAACGACGGTATGGGGGTTGGTTCGGAAAGCAGGCTCGAACTCGTCGTGGCAGCCGGCTGGAAGCGGAGGCCACAGGTCCTCGATAGTTTCCGCTTGGGTCGAGGCTCCGGGAATTTCTATGAGTCCTAACGAGGCTCCGCCTCAGACCGACGAGCGTGTACGCTTTTCACTTCGGAGTGAGCTGGAAGAAGCGCAACAAGCTCCAAGAGAGCACGGATGCCGAAGCACTTCGCCCGTTCACCAAAGACAGACGCTCGCCGCTTGG
>DASTLN010000333.1:0-19451 GCA_035714925.1 Dehalococcoidia bacterium
ATGCCGAGCGCGCCGGCGCAGATCATGAGGCGTTTTCGCGCCTCCTGCAGGTGCTCGACGATCGTCAGGTTGGCGCCCGTGCCGTCGTCCTCAGGCTTCTGATCGGTTGGCGGATCGGGAGTTGCTACGCTCATCTACTCGCTGGGGCGCCGGCGGCGGGACGCGCGTGGTGTTTTCTCTGGCTCGTACCAGGGCTTCTCTTCGGCAGGCGCCTCGTCTGAGGCTTCCTCCGCCGGCTTATCTTCGGCCTCTTTCGCGACCGCCACTCCGTTGGCGCCGTTTCCGTTGGTGGACGTCGCAATCGGCTCGTTTGCCTTCGCCAGCGCGAGGTCGCCTGCCTCCTCGGCGTCCCTAGCCGCTTGTGTCAGCTCCTTGCCGATGTCGCCTGTATTGCGCTTGATGACGCTGGAAATTTCTTGCCAGTCTTCCTGGCTGACGTTGGCTTCCTTCTGCAGCTCACCCACGACCTCGTTGAAGTCGCCCATCAGGTGTTTGGCGTAGGCGCGGCCTTGCCGGATCCAACGTGCCAGGTCCGCGGCCACCTGGGGCATGCGATCCGGCCCCACCACGATAACGGTGAGCAGCATGATAACCAGCAACTCCAGGATGCCGATGCCGAACATCTGCATGCTAGGACTCGCCTCCCGAGCGTCGAATTCGAAGCCGCATCGATTGCATATGGCCCTCGATCAACAGATTACCGCAAACATAAGTACGCCGCACGGTGGCTCTCCGGCTCTGAAACCGAAAGAGCCAGGCGATGCCTGGCTCCGAGGTTAGGCAGAGAACGCTGCTCAGCTGTCTTCGATACCGAGGTCTTTGAGGAAGTCAATCGCGTCCTGGACCGAGACGATCTTCTCAGCGTCTTCGTCTGAGATCTCGAGCGCTTTACCTTCCTGCGTGAACTCTTCCTCGAGCGACATGATCAGCTCCACAAGGTCAAGTGAGTCTGCGTTGAGGTCGTCGACGAACGAGGCGGCGGGGACGACTTGATCCTCGTCAACGCCGAGCTGGTCAACGACGATCTTGCGAACTCGCTCAAAAACGGTTGCCAAGACTATTCACCCTCCTGCATGGCGGACTTATCCGGGGCCAAAGTCCCAAGCACGCCGTTTATGAACCTTCCGGAGCTCTCGCTGCCGAATTTCTTGGCCATTTCTACAGCTTCGTTTATAGCTGCGCCGACCGGTGTCAGATTATCTACTAAGAATTCCCTTATCGCAACACGAAGAATATTCCGATCAACCGGCGACAACTGATCGGCCGGCCAAGCGGGCGCGGTGCGCTCAATTATCGCGTCGATTTCGCCGCGTTTTTCCAGGACGCCGGAGAGCAAGGAGCGCGCGAAATCCGGCAAGTCATCACGAAGACGGCGCTCCTTGATCAGCCGCTCGAGCACCTGCGAAGGATCGTGCGCCGCGACATCCATTTCGTAGAGAGCCAGCAGGACGGCTTCGCGGGCCTGGCGACGTGGGGCCGCCATAACGCTTACGTCAGTCCGCCGTCGACGGAGATCACCTGTCCCGTGAGGTAGGAAGCCTCATCGGAAGCCAGGTAGACGACGAGCGGGGAGATCTCATCGGGCCGGCCGTCGCGGCCCATCGGGATGCGCTGCAGGATAGCTTCCCACTGCTGCTCGTTTAGCACCTCCGTCATCGCTGTCTTGACGATTCCGGGGGCGATGGCGTTAACGGTGATGCCGCGACTGGCCAGCTCCCGCGCCAGGGAGCGCGTGAAACCGATCTGCCCCGCCTTCGCCGCGGAGTAGTTGCTCTGCCCGGCGTTGCCGACCAGCCCGTCGATGCTGCTGATGTTGATGATGCGGCCATAGCGCGCCTTGAGCATGGGACGGAGCGCCGCCCGAGTGAACAGAAACGTGCTCCGCAGGTTCGTCTCTATGACGCTGTCCCACTCCTCTTCCGTCATACGAATGAGCAGGTTATCGGCGGTACGGCCCGCGTTGTTGACCAGGATGTCGACCTTGTCGTACTTGGCGAGCGTCTCATCGACGACGCGCTGCGCGGTCTCGGCCTGACCCACGTCACCCTGGACAAGGATCGCCGTCTGGCCCAACGCCTCAACCGCCTTCCTGGTTTCGTGCGCACCCTTTTCGTTTGTCTTGTAGTTGAGTACCAGAGAGGCGCCGGCGGTTGCCAGCGATATCGCGATGGCGCGACCTACGGTGCCACTGCCACCCGTAAGAATCGCCACCTTACCATCGAGTCGAAACAAAGGCTCACCTACACAGGCTGAAGGCCACTGATATTGATCAGCGTGGCCGTGGACGCCAGCCGCTTAACCATCCCGGTCAGGACACGCCCGGGCCCGAACTCAATGAACGTGTTCACACCCGCCGCGGACATCAGTGTAACCGACTCGTGCCATCGCACTGCCGTGGCGACCTGTGCACGGAGCTCGTTTCGTATGGCCGCAACATCCGTCATCGCCTCCGCCGTGGCGTTGGCGACGACCGGAATCTGCGGCGTTTGCAGATTCGCCGCGGCGACTGCGCTGGCGAGGCCATCCGCCGCGGGCCGCATGAGCCGGCTGTGGAAGGCGCCACTAACATTCAGCTCCAGAGCCCGCTGGGCGCCGCGCTCCTTCGCCAGCTCGATCGCGCGCTCAACGTTGGGGCGCGTACCGCCGACCACGGTCTGATTTGGCAGGTTGTAGTTGCATACGTCGACGTCGGCGTCGGCGCAAATGCCGCGGACCGCGTCTTCGTCCATCCCGAGAACGGCGGCCAGCGTACCGGGGTGACTGCGCCCGGCTTCAGCCATCAGGCGCGCTCGGGTGTCTAGCAGAGTCAGGCCGTCTTCAAGACTTAGCGCGCCAGAGGCGACCAGCGCGCTGTACTCGCCGAGACTGTGGCCCGCCGTGAACGCGGGGCGCGCGGCGATTGCGCCGGCCTCAACGGCGGCCGCGAGGCAAGCAAGGCTGGTGGTGAAGATGGCTGGCTGCGTGTATTCGGTCTGACGCAGGCGGTCGTCCGGTCCCTCGAAGCAGATCTGGCTCAGCGAGTAGCCAAGGACGCGGTCGGCAGTTTCGAAGACCTGTCGTGCGGCCGGTGAGGCATCCCAGACGTCGCGCCCCATGCCCACTTCCTGGGCGCCCTGGCCGGGAAAGAGCCAGGCAACCGTGGCATCTGAGGCTTGCGGGAGGAAAAGGCCGCGGCTACTCGCCAAGGCTCGGGCCTTGGACCTCCACAGCCTCTCGGCCTTTGTAATAACCGCAAACGGGGCACACGTGGTGCGGGCGGCGCATGGTGCGGCACTGCGGGCAGCGGGTCAGGCTAGTCAGCTTCAGCGCCAGGTGGCTGCGGCGCTTGCCCTGTCGCGCCTTGGGATAACGTTTCTTTGGCAGTGGGGGCACGGCTTAGCCCTTCCCTTCGGTATCTGTATTCTGCAGCAGGCCCGCCAGCGCTGACCAGCGATTGTCGGCGGGCGCTGCCCGGCAGTTGCAATCCCCGGCATTCAGGTCCTGCCCGCAATCGGGGCAGAGTCCGCGGCAATCGGGCCGGCACAGGGGCTGCATCACCGCCGATGCCTCTCGATACTGCCTGATCGCTTCCGTTACGTCCAGCATATGGTGCTCGTCGATCAGGAAAACTTCATCGTCCGGCGGTTCCTCGGCGGGCTGTCCGGAACGCACGTCGACCGTGGTCAAGAACTCTTCCTCGAACTCGATTGGCAGCGTTTCCTGCAGTGGCTTGAGGCAGCGGCTGCAGTCTTCGGGATCCACGAGGCGTAGCCTGGCCCTGACCAGGACGCCTCGGTCGGTACGTAATAGCTCGACTCGTCCGGTGACGGGCTCAGGCGCCCGGCCCTCCGATTCGATGATGCCGTCGATTGGGTATACCCGGGTAGCGCCGAGGCCTTCCTGCTCGAGCCCCGACACGTTGAAAAGCATGGCGTATTCAGCATAGGCCGTGCGCCTCAGGCCAGCAACCTGGAATGTCTGGGGCAAATCTGTAACAGCAAGGCAAGAATTGCAGCTTGTTCCGGTACTTTCCGAAGCCTATAATCACGCACTAGCAGGCCGGCGGGGCATGGCCAGGCCAACCCCTTAGTTACCCATCGGACGCTCTCCGCCCATTCCCTGCGTCTAGAGCGACATGACAAGCGCTGCCGACCTTTTCGCGCTCCAGGAAATCGATCTGCGCCGCGACATACGCCGCGCCGTCATCGCCGATATCGAATCGCGTCTCGAAGAAACCGAGACCGTACACAACGCGCGCCAGGCCGTTGCAGACTCGGAGGACGACCTGCAAGGCCTGCAGCGGCTGCAGCGCAGCTTCGACGCGAAGCTCGCCGACCTCGATGCCAAGATTCAACCGCTCGAAAAGAAGATGTACGACGGTTCCGTCCGCAACCCCAAAGAGCTCACAGACATGCAGAAGGAGCTCGACCACTTCAAGACACAGCGCGGCAAGCTGGATGACGAGGGCCTCGAGCTGATCGAAGCTATCGAGCAAACGACGAGGCTTCTGTCGGAGCAGAAGGAGACACTGGAGCAGGCGGAGACGTCCTGGCAGCAGGAGAAGACGCAGCTCCTGGACCAGAAGGCGGTTGCCGAGTCCGATTACGCCTCGCTCGAGGAGCAGCGTGATAACCACACAGCTGAGATGGACCGTGGCATGCTGGGCCTTTACGAGTCGCTGAGGACGTCCAAGTCGGGCCGTGCCGTGGCATTGGCGGTGCGAGGGCAGTGCCAGGGTTGCCGCATCACGCTGCCGACGCACCTGGTTCAGCGGCTACGCGGCGGCGGCCTGCTGATTCAGTGCCCCAACTGCGAGCGAATCCTGGTGGCGGGCTAGCCATGAGGGCAGTCGGATACTTCCGCGAACCGTCGGCCGGCGCGCTCAAGACGCAGGGCGGCCGGGCCGAAAGCATCAGCCACCAGAACCGCCGCTTCCTTGACTACTGCGAGGAGCAAGGCTACGACGTGGCAACGACGTTCTCGGAGGAGAGCGGCAGCGCCGGCGGCCCGGCGTTCACGCAGCTCATCGAGTACCTCAAGCGGCCCGAGAAGGGGTTCATGATCGTCGTCTCGCCTTCGCCGGCCAACCTGGCAGACGACACGGTCGTCGCGGCGGCGCGATGCCTGCAGGTCGAACGCCTCGGCGCCAAGCTGCAGTTCATGGACGGCGACGGCGTCGAGAGCGACCCGCTCGATTCGATCGTCAAGAGCTGGTCCAACTCTCGCAGCGACGAGGTCCGTGAGAAGGTGAAGTCGGCGCTGCGCCGAAAGGCCGTGCGCGGCGAGGTTCTCGGCCGCCCGCCGTACGGCTACCACGTCGGGCCACGCAACCGCCTCGAAGTCGTCGACGACGAGGCGGTCGTCGTGCGCTACATCTTCCGTCTCTACCTGCACGAAGGCCTTGGCATTCGCCTCATCGCGCGGCGCCTCAACGAAGAGGGCCTTCAGACGCGGCGCAACCGGCCCTGGAGCATGGTCAGCATCCGCGACATCCTGCGTAACCGCGCCTACCTCGGCACCTACCAGCGCCTCGGCGTGCGCGTCCCTGGTACGCACCCCGCGCTCGTCTCGCCGGACGACTTCCGCAGCGTCCAGGAGCGCCTCAGCGACCGTCGCACCAACTTTTCGCCACGGACCGTAAGCGGTTTCCTCCTCTCCGGCCTCGTCATCTGCGACAGCTGCGGCAACCGAATGATCGGCGTCAGCCGCCGCCAGTCGTGGACGCGACGCAGCGACGGCAGCGAGCAGGTCGCCTCCTACCGCTACTACCAGTGCGAGTCACGCACCAATCAGGGCATCTGCAGCTACAACACGCAGCGCGCCGACGAGCTGGAGGAAGCCGTCCGGCAGCAGCTTAGCGAGCTCGACCCGAGCAAGCTCGCCACGGCGGGCAACGACGAAGCCGTGATCTCGCAGTGGCAGACGGAGTCGCGCCGTCTGCGCGAGCGTCTGCACCAGATCGACCGCCGCCTCAACAAGGAACTCGAGTCGTTGGTCGGACACACAATCGACAGCGACCGCCTGCGCAGCAACGGCCTGGCGCTGGCCGAGGAACGGCTCAAGACGGAAGAGGAACTGCGTGACGCGGAATGGCGCACCGAGCACTACGCCTCGTCGGCTGAGCGCCGGCGCACCCGCAACGCCGCCCTGCAACTCCTGGTAGCCGAATGGGAGGCGCTGAATCTCAACGACAAGCAATCGCTGCTGCGCGAGATGATCGACCAGGTCCGCGTCGGCAAAGACGGGCCGCGCATCGTCCTGCGTCCATGAAGCACGAACCGTCATCTGCACCCCGGCCTTCAGGCCGGGGCATGGTAACGGCGCCGGCGGCGTCATGACAGCCGAGACCTGGGTCACTTACTCAGACGGTGCCTCGCGGGGTAACCCCGGCCCGGCGTCATACGGCGCCCTCGTCATTGACCCGGGGGGCGAGGTGGTACATGAGGCCTCCGAACCGCTGGGTGTCACGACTAACAACATCGCGGAGTACCGAGGGCTGATCGCTGCACTCGAAGCAGCGCTCGCGCTGGGGGCCCGGCGCGTTGAGGCGCGAATGGATTCTGAGTTGTTGGTGCGCCAGGCAATCGGGCGATATCGCGTCAAGAATCGCGGACTAATTCCGCTACACAACCGCGTTCTCAACCTGCGCGGCCAGTTCGACGAAGTCGTCTTCAAGCACGTGCCGCGTGCTCAGAACAAGCAAGCGGACGCGCTGGCGAACCAGGCGTTGGACCGCGGTCCGTCGTGAGCATCGCGGCGATCCTCCTCGCTGCCGGTGAGTCGACGCGGATGGGACGCCTGAAGCAGCTGCTGCCGTGGGGCGGCGTGCCCCTGGTGGCGTGGCAGGTGGCTCAGCTACGGGAGGCCGGCGTTGAGGACGTGATCGTCGTACTTGGGCACGCCGCGGAGCAGGTACGGCTCGCCGTGCCGCCCGACGCCACGGTCGCCGTTAACGAGGCGTACAAGCAGGGACGCGCGACGTCGCTGCGCCGTGGCGCGGAGGCCACGCCGGAGGGCGTGGAGGCCGTGCTCATCCTCGGTGTCGACCAGCCGCGACCGGCGTGGCTCTCGAAGCGCCTGATCGAACAGTGGCGCGCGTCGCGCGCCCTCGTCGTCTCGCCGCGCTTCGGGCAGAGCTACGGGCACCCTATCCTGCTGGACGGCTCGTTGTTGCCGGAGCTGCGGGAGGTGAGCGACGAGACGCTGGGCCTGCGCGCCGTGATCGACCGGCATGTCGGGCGGGCGGAATCCGTTTCCATTGCGGACGACGCCTCGAACGTCGACCTCAACACGCTTTCTGACTACGAGGCGGCGCTTGCGGCCTACGAACGCGGTGAATGGGCCAAACGGTAGAATGAAGCCGTGGCGAAACTAGACCTCCGCTTCCTCGGTTCCGGCAATGCATTCGCGGCGCAGGGGCGTGCCTTCAGCTCCTTCCTGCTCAACGACCGCTATCTCTTCGACTGCGGACCGACCGTGTTGCAGCAACTCGCGAAAGCCGGCATTTCGTCCAACGATATCGAGACAGTGTTCATCAGCCACTACCACGCCGACCACTTCTTCGGCCTGCCGTTCCTGCTGCTGGACGCAAAGTACGGCGGACGCACGAAGGACCTGACCATCGTCGGCCCGCCGGGTATCGAAGCGCGGACACGCAGCCTGCTTGAACTTGGATACCCGGGTGTGGTCGATAGCGCCAATTACGGTCGTCATTATATCGAGTTGCGGGACGGCTTCTGTGACCACGTTGGCGAGCTCAACCTGACCGCGGCCCGCGTGCACCACGTCGACGAGTTCGATTGCTTCGCGATGCGCGCAGAGATCGAAGGACGCTCCCTCGTCTACTCCGGCGACACGACGCTCTGCGACGGCTTGCTACGACTCGTGGTGGGCGCTGAGGTCATCGTGACGGAGTGCAGCTGCGACAACGTGCCGGTTCATCTCGGCCCCACCGGCGTCGAGGAAGTCGCCCGGCACGCGCCCGGCGCGAAGATCATCGTGACGCATCTTGACGGCTTGAAGCACCCCACGGATTTCGACGGCCTCATCGTGGCTGAGGACCTGGCGCTTTACAGCTTCTAGAGAGACACAATGCATCACACCCTTAGCCAGGGAGGTCACTTTGGCTGCCGAGTTGCGAATCGACCCCGCCAAACCGGAAGAAAAGGAGGCAGTCAGGAACTTGCTTCATCTCTATCAGTACGACTTCAGCGAGTTTGCGGGAGGCGTCGTTCTGGATGACGGCCTCTTTCCGTATCATGCCGACTTCGATGAGGAATGGGACAGGCTTTGTCCTCGCACCTTCCTCCTGCGGGCTTTCGACGTCGAACCGCGTAGCGGCGACCAGGACTGGCATTTGGCTGGCTTCGCGATGGTCTCCGAAGACAGCCCTTTCGGACAAAACATCGCCCCGCCGCAATGGTGTATGGAAGACTTCTTTGTGCTGCGAAAGTACCGGCGAGCGGGCGCTGGTCGGTACCTGGCCATGCACTGTTTTGAGAGATTCCGTGGGCGCTGGGAAGTCGCCGAGTATCAGTCCAACGCGGTGGCCCAGGCCTTCTGGCGAAACATCATCGCTGAGCACACGAACGGACGGTTCGAGGAGGTCATCAGGGAGGACGGGCCTGGCTGGGCGGTGCAACTCTTTGACAACACGACCGTAGATCGCGGCGGAACTACTCCGTAACAGCGTCAGATAAACGGGAGCGGAAGCTTGGTCGCCAGTCCAGCATCATTCTAAAGCAGTCCATCCCCTCGAGCAGCCGTTCGTTTTCAACACCTTGCTAGACAACGTCCCTAAAATCGAGACATGAAGCGCATCTCGCGACGAAGCCTGCTGATCGCGACAGGCGCCGGGTTGCCCGCCGCGGCAATCGTGGCGCTGACGCGGCCGTGGGAAGACGGTAATGCCGCCGCGACCGCAAACGGGAGCAGCGGGCTCGTGATGCCGCAGGCGCCGACATCGAGCCCGCCGCCCCGCGACGACGAACGCGTCCGCACAGTCCGCAGCGGCGACGTGGTCGCCATCGATGGCGACACGATCACAATCGAGAACCACGACGGCGCACGGATCTCACTGACCGTCTCTGACTTCATGGTCGATGAAGGCTTCTGGGTCGACAGCTTACCCATCGAGCTCGGCGACCACGTCATTGCCAACGCCGGCAATCTCTGGGTCAATCCGAAGTTCTATTACGGCTCGATTCTCGAAGTCATCGATGCCGGGCCAGAGCCTCCGGTCCGTTTTCGCATGCGCGATCGGTATGACCTGAGCCCATATCACGAGCAGCAGCCAGAGGGGCACTTCGTCCTGATCGACCCTCGCACGCTGATTTCGGGGCCTCTGCCGGATCCAGCACCCAGCGTCACGCCCTACGAGGTGCCGGAGGACGCGGCTGCCAACCGCGGCGTCGAGCTCAAGGTGGGGCAGCGCGTGGAGGTCGTGGGCCGCGAACATCAGGGCGAGCTCTACGCGATACGGCTGATGCTCTAGCCACCCCTGTTGTTTAAGAGAAGGCCTCGGCTAGAATGGCCCTGAGGTAGCAAATCGTGTACGGATTTGGTCTGCTCAAGGGCCTCAGAATGACCATGCGGCATTTCTTCAAGCCGCCGGTCACGGTTCAGTTCCCGGAGGAGGTTCGAGACTTCCCGGCGCGAGCACGCACGAGTCTGCTCTGGTTCGACGAGCGCTGCACCGGTTGCAGCACCTGCGCCCAGGCCTGCCCGGACGGATGCATCCTGGTGGCCACGGAGCCGCGCGAAGACGGCAGCCTCAACAAGGTGCGCTACGAGATCGACTTCCGTATCTGCATGTATTGCGGCCTCTGCACCGAGGCCTGCCCCTACGAGGCGATTCAGCCCGGCGGCACCTTCACGGACGCCGTCTACTGGTTCGACGACATGTACCACGACAAGTACGAGCTGACCAAGCTGGCCCACGAGCACTTGCGCAAGAACGACTTCACCTACCCCAATGGGCTCAAGGCGCCGCAGTCGGTCGTGGACTTCATCAACGCCGAGAACGCGGGGTTGCAGGTCGCGCCGCCGCCCGGCACACACGCCCAGATCCCAAGCCAGCCGTCCGAGGGCCCGGAACGGAACGACACACCTAGGCAGGAGCGCTTGACCAGTGGCTAAGCTCACGCTCGATGGGAATGAGATCGAGGCAGAAGCAGGCGCACCGCTCGTAGAAGTCATCAAGCAAAACGGCGTTTTCGTCTCCAACCTGTGCTATGTCGACGGGCTGGAGCCCTACGCCGGCTGCCGCACCTGCCTGGTCGAGATCGAAGGCGCGCGCGGCCTGCAGCTGTCCTGCACGAGCCGCGTCAACGAGGGCATGGTCGTCCGCACCGACACCGCGCAGGTGCTCGACGCTCGCCAGGCGGTGCTCTCGATCATCAACGCCAACCATTCGGACCGCTGCCTCACCTGCCACCGCCGCGTTCACTGCCAGCCGGGCGACATCTGCCTGCGGGACGACACGGTGACGCACCGCTGCCTGACATGCGCCAAGAATTACCGCTGCGAGCTGCAGACAACCAACGAAATGCTGGAGATGTCCAACTACGAACCGTGGTTGGGCGAAGAGCGCACCTACTACGAGTCCGAGGCGCCGGAGGCCGACCGCGCCAACCCGTTCCTTGAGTTCGACCCGCAGATGTGCATCATCTGCACGCGCTGCGTCCGCGCCTGCGACGAGCTGCGCCACACCGGCGCGGTGACGCTGGCAGGGCGCGGTTTCGACACGCGCATTGCCTTCGGGGCCGGTGGTGCGATCCACGACTCGAACTGCGACTTCTGCGGCTCCTGCATCGACGTTTGTCCCACCGCCACGCTGCTCGAAAAGCCGAACAAGTGGATCGCCAAGACGGAGACGTGGGTCTCGACGACGTGCAACTCGTGCAGCGTGGGTTGCACGCTCAGCATGGGCGTTCGCAACGGCAAGGTAGTCATGGTCAAGCCGGACCGCCTCAACCCCGTGAGCTTCGACCAGATCTGCGTCCGTGGCCGCTTCCATTACGACGCCGTCAAGACGCGCGACCGCCTGACGCGCCACTTGGTGCGCGACGGCGACGCGCTCTCGCCGGCTACGCTGGACGCCGCCATCGGGGCCGCCTCAAAGAAGCTCACGGACGCGATCAAGGCGCACGGGCCCGAGGGAGTCGGATTCCTCGTCGCGCCGTGGGCGACGAACGAGGAGGCTTACGCGGCGCAAAAGCTGGCGCGCGGCTTGATCGGCACCGAGAACATCGACTCCACCGCCGGCCCAGTCGCTGCGGCCGTGGGCGAGGCGCTGAGCGGCGCTTTCGGCACCGACGCCCTGCGCAGCGACCTCGCGAACCTGGTCAATGCCACCACCATCGTCGTCATCGCCGATGACCTGGAGTCAAGCCACAACGTGGCCGCATTGCGGATCAAGGATGCGGTCGTCAACAACGACGCGCGCCTCGTCGTGATCAGCTCGCGCTACGGCGAGGTCTGCGACTTCATCGCACCGCCGCCCTCCGGCTCGATCATGCCGTCACCGCAACGTGTGCGCTCCGCCGAGCCGACGGGTGTCTGGCTGCGGCCCAGCCCCGGCGGCGAAAACGCCACCGTCGCGGCGCTGGGACGCATCCTGGCGACGCGCTTCGGCAGCGAGGCGGACGGCCCGGATCAGGCGCCCGGCGTCGACAGCGACGACATGAGCCGAGCCGCCGAGATCGTTCAGGCTACCGGCGAAGGCACGTTGGCGATCGTCTATGCGCCGCCGCCTTCCGCCGTGCTCGCGGGCGAGGGCGCACGGGCCGCCGCCAACCTGGCAGTCGTCTGTGTCGGTGATGCGGCGTCTGACACCCTGCACGTACTGCCGGCCGGCGCCAACACCGTCGGTATCCGCGATATGGGCGTCGCCCCCGGCGAAGGCGCGAAAGACATCGAGGCGATGCTATCCGGCGGAGTCAAAGCGCTCGTCGTCGTCGGCGACAACCCGTTGATGCTGATGCCCAACCAAGACGCCGTGGAAGCGGCGCTGAAGAACCTCGACGCGCTGATCGTCATCGACTCGCTGCGCACCGAGACAGCTGATCTGGCCGACGTCGTCTTCGCCGACCTGCCGTCTTACGGCAAGGACGGCAGCTTCGTCAGCGCCGACCGCCGCCTCGGCCGCCGGATGCGCGCCGAAGCCCCCACAGGCGACCAGCGCGACGCGTTGGAAACGCTGGGCGAGCTGGCGCGCGCCCTCAAAGCGAGCCTGGGCAAGGACTTCGACCTGGCGACGAGCGCAAATGACCTCACGGGCGAGATCGCGGCGCAGGTCGAGGGCTACGCCGGCGCGACCGCGGCCGGCGTGGAGTCCGGCCGGACGCGCGTCCTGCGCGGTACGCCGAGCGCGGCTCAGATGCAGTCCGTCTCGCTCTCTGAGGTACCGTCGACCAACGGCCGTCTGCTGCTGACGACTGCGCGTACGCTGTTCACCAGCCTCGAAGGCGCTTCGATTCGATCCGAGGAGGCCGACAAGCTGCACCGCGAAGAGTTCCTCGAGATGAACCCCGCGGACGCGGCGGCGCTCGGCATCGGCCAGAACCGTCCCGTCGTCGTGACCAACGGCTCGCACGAGCTTGAGCTCTCAGCGGCGCTGACCGACGCGGTCGCGGCGGGCTCCGTTTTCCTGCCGTTGTACTACGACGGCGGCCTCGTCAACCGCCTGCTGCCGTCTGACGGCTCGCCGGTGACGGTGACTGTTCGCCCCGCCTGATCCCGCAGCCTGCTAAAATCGAGAGAGGATCAAGGATCGAGGAGGCGCAGAGCCGGAGGCATCGCGACACATGAGACTGCCCCTCTTTCCTCTCAGCCTCGTCCTCTTCCCGGGACAAACGATCCCGCTGCATATCTTTGAGGAGCGCTACAAGGCGATGCTGAAGCGCTGCCTCGACGATCAGATCCCCTTCGGCATCGTCCTGATCAAGGACGGCGGGCGTTTCGGTCGCGGGACGCCGCACTCCATCGGCACCACAGCCCGGATCATGAAGGTCACCGAGATTGAGGCCGGCGCTTGTTTATGGCGAGAGCAAGCGCCGCACCGGGGTAGCTGCTTCAACATCACCGTTCGCGGCGAGGAGCGCTTCCGAGTCACGTCGTTAGACCGCCGCGAGGCAGAGTACCTGGTTGGCGAAGTCGAGATTTATCCCGACGAGCACGCACCTGAGCCGGCGATGCTCATGGTAGCTCAGCGCGTTACGACGCTGTTTGACGAGTACTACCGCGGCGTTGTGGCCATGATGGGCAACTGGCAGCGGACGGCGGAGGCCGGCGAGCAGACGTTGATGTTCAACCTGGCGGAGCTCAGGGTTGCCGCCGATGCTGATGACTTCAACCCGCCACGGCGCATCCCGGTGCCATCGATCCCGACGGACCCGATGGCGCTGGCCAACGTCATCGCCGGTGAGTTGAGCGTTCAGCCTTACACGCGCCAGGAGCAGATCAAGCAGGAGTTGCTCGAAGCGCCGTCGACCCTTGCCCGGTTGCAACGCGAGGCGGAGATATTGGCCGAGGAAACGCCACAGATTGAGGAGCGCATCAGGCTGCGCTACCGGCGGCGTTTCGGTGAGTTCGGCCGCACCAACTAGCAGTGCGAGTGTTTCTGACCGGCGCCAGCGGTGTCCTCGGACGCGTCCTGATGCGAAAGCTAGCGTTTGCGAATCACGATGTCGTTGCGCCGCGCCACTATGAACTCGACCTCTACGATCTCGACGCGGTAACACAGGCGGTTCGCGGCGCCGATGCCGTCTACCACCTGGCGACGCGTATCCCGCCGCCCGAGGCGGCGGGGCTCCCGGGCGCCTGGGAGGAAAACGACCGCCTGCGTCAGGAAGCCTCGCGCGTCCTCGTCGACGCGACGATTGCGAACGGCACGCGGATTTACGTCCAGCCGTCCGTCACGTTCGTCTATCCCGACGGCCCCGTGGACGAGGGAACACCCGTCGGCGAAGGCGCTCGGCTCGGCTCAACGCTGGAGGCGGAACGTCAGACGCAGCGCTTCACCGAGGCCGGCGGCACCGGTGTCGTGCTACGCCTCGGGCTCCTGTGGGGCTCCACAACCGGCCTCGACGACCCAGAGGATCGTTACGGCGCCACGCTGCATATCTCCGACGCCGGTTCGGCGTTGCTCGCCGCGCTGGACGTCCCGGCGGGCATCTACAACGTGGTATCGGACGGCGGCCGCGTGTCCAACGCGAAGTTCAAGGCCGCGACGGGATGGCAGGCGGCGTTTTAGATCAGAGGTCGTGCGTCTGGAGGTAAGCGAAGACGAGGTTCGACGAGGCTCGCGTCGCCGCGTCGATCGTGTCAACGACCTGCGCCATGGCGCCCTCATCTGCCGTGAGTCCCTGTACGTAAAGATTGCGGTGCTTCGAGTCCAGTACCAGCATGGCGACCTGGTCTGGCGTCAGGTTCGATGAGCCGTCGTTGAGCCAACCGGCGTCCGCCGTGATTACCGCACCACCGATCTGCCCCGCCATCTGCGCCAATGCCAGCGCGCCGCCTTCGCCATGATCCGTCACCTTGCGCAGGTCGAGGTCGAGGTGATGGATGGCGACCGAAACCGAGTACGCGTCGTCTTTGTCGAGGTGAGGGCAGACTTCCGCCACCTGGGCGGGCAGCGGCAGATCCAGGGCGGCACAGAGTTGGGCCTGATTCACCGAGCGAATCGCATCGAAGAAGCCGACCGACGCGGAGGCGTCGAGCCGAAATTCCAGAAACGTACGCAGAATTGGCGCCTCGCGACGCTTGCTGAAGGCGAGGAAGAGGCCGGCGAGGTCGCTCATCGCCAGCACGTATTGCTCGAAAATCGTCATTGCCAGCACTTTGCGGTGCTCAGGAGACTCTAGCGCCAGGCTACGCAGGCAGCTCTCGGCAACGATGAGACGGCTGCGGGCGCCGAAGCGCCGATAGCTATCGAGGAAGCCAACGTCTACTCCGTAGAGGTAGTTGTCGAAGCAGGCGGGGCAGCGCGCCTCACCTCCATGCGGTTCGATCTCGGTGCCGCAGTCGCTGCAGAGGTCGCTCGAGGCCGGATAGGACGTCATGCAGTGCCCGTGTCTTCCCACCACTCGGCGTCCTGACAGACGATGTCGAGCCGGGCGGCGCCTGCGTCGATCCTAACACGGGCATACCCCGGTCCCGGCGAGCGGAAACGCGGAAACGCGAAAGCGAGCAGCGAGAGACAACCCGGGTTCACCAGGTCGACGCCGCGCAGGCTCAGTACGTCGCCGGGCCGCGGCTCCTCCGTCGCGTCGGAGCTCGTCACGGCGCGAAAACGCACCGATACGCGCTGGCCGCCTTGACGGCGCGCGCGCAGGACCACCATTCGCCCGTCCTCCTCGGTTTCGGAGGAGTCGTAGAGGGCACCTTCGAGGGAGTTCTCGAGGATGCGGCGCAGACGGGCTCGCTGGTCCGTGAAGCCTAGCGTTGACATTTCGGGCAGTAGTGCGTGCTGCGGCCGCCGAGCTTGACGCGCTGGATGATCGAGCCGCACTCGTAGCAGGGCTTGCCGGTACGGCGGAAGACCTTGACGTGCATCTGCATGTTGCCCGACTCGCCTTCAACATCGTGGTAGTCGCGGAAGCTGGCGCCGCGGCTCTCGACGCCGAACAGCAGCACGTCCTGAATCGCTTTGTGCAGACGCGCAACCCTCGGCTTCGTAATCGTCCCACCCAACCGCCGCGGGTCGATACCTGCGGCGAAGCAGGCCTCGTCGGCGTAGATGTTGCCGATGCCGGCGATGCGGCTTTGATCGAGCAGCACGGATTTCACCGGCGTCTTGCGGCCCTTCAGTGCCTGCGCCAGCACGGCGACGGTGAAGCCCTCGCTCAGCGGCTCCGGGCCGAGGCCGGTGGCGACAGCCTCCGCGATGTCGTCGAGCAGCCAGAGGCCACCGAATTTGCGGACGTCCGTGAACCGCAGCTCGGTGCCATCATCGAGGACGAGGATGGCGCGCAAGAAGCGGTCGGGCTGCGAATCCGAGGCGCGGTGCAGCAACGCACCCGTCATACGCAGGTGGACGACGATGAAGGCGCCGGTGTCGAGCCTGACGGCGAGGTACTTGCCGCGGCGCTCCAGCGCCACGATGCGGGCACCCACGACCCCTTCGCGAAACGTTGCCTCATCGACGCCCTTGAGGACGGGTACAGGCTTGCCGGTGTCGGGCGGGATGCGCACGGCCGTGATACCACGGCCGACGATGCGTCGCTCGAGATCGCGGCGAATGGTTTCGACTTCGGGGAGCTCCGGCACGCGTTCATCATAGCGCCGCAGACGAAGGCGCCGGAACGGAGAAGCGCCTCGCTTTCACGAGACGCTTCTCAATGTCCCTTTAGCCTCGGAATCGAGCTACGCGCCGATGTTGATGATCGGCTTAATTGCGCCATCGGTGCGGCGGCTGAATAGCTCGTAGGCGCGGCCGAGGTCGCTGAACGCCACGTCGTGCGTGATCATCCTGCCGGGGTCGATGCGGCCCTGCGCGATCAGGTCAACCGCGGTCTTGACCACGTCGACGACCTCGCCGGCGCGGGCGCTGTTGGTGACGTAGATCGTCGGCAGCTTCATGTACATCGTGCCCCAGTCGAAGGGGAAGACGGGGTCGCCGTGCGGCATGCCGAAGATGCAGACGGTGCCCTTGGTCTTGAGGCAGTGGAACGTCTGGTTGGCGGTCTCGTGCATGCCGCAGGCGTCAACGACCACGTCGGCGAGCTCGCCGTTCGTCAGCTCTTTCACCCGCTCGATGACGTCCTCGGTTGCGGCGTTGATCACGTCGGTGGCGCCGAAGCGCTTGCCCATTTCGAGCCGCGCGTCGACGACGTCGGTGACGATGAGCTGCGAGGCGCCGCCTTGCGAGAGGAACTCGGTGAAGCCGAGGCCGATGGGGCCCTGGCCGAGGATGACGACCTTCTTGCCCAGCATGCTGCCGAGCTTCTGTACCGCGTAGACCACGGTGCCGATCGGCTGGCAGAGCACCGCGAGCTTCGGGTCGATGCTCGGCGGCACGTAGATGCATCGGTTGGCCGCGATCGTCGTGTATTCGAGCAGGCCGCCGGTGTAGGTCAGCGCGACGACGCGGTCACCCACCTTGAGGCTGTCATCCATGCTCTCTTCGACGACGCCCGACGTCTCGTGGCAGGGCAGGCCGGTGCGCAGAGGGTAGTCCTCCTCAGGGAACACCTTGTCGTAGGTCAGGAGGTCGGAGCCGCAAATCGAGGCGTACTCGATGCGGACCAGGACCTCGCCCGGCTTCGGGGTCGGCTTCTCAACGTCCAGGATCTCGAACTGCCGGGGGCCGACAAGGCGCGCAGCCTTCATACATGTCTCCTGCTCTAGATAGCTCGATGCGAGGGATAGCCGCCACATTGTAAGCGCACCGGGCCTGGCGGTCAGCAGCGGGCCATTAGAGCGCCGCTGTTGGCTGGTTCGTAGTCCATAGTGGAATGATGACGGTCGTCCGGAGCGCGTTCCTCGCCCCACTGCTGCTGGTGCTTCTGCTGGCAGCGTGCAGCGACGATGACGATGCCGGCCCGCCAGTGACCGAACCTCTCGCCTCAACGCCGCCATCAACCAACGAAGCCCCGCCGTTAAACACCCAGGCTGCGACGCGCGCAACGCCGGCGGCGACGCCAACGCCCGCAGTAGTGCCAACATCGATTCCACCGCAGGAAGGCAAGCCCCCGATAGTCGACATGCACTTCCACCCCGACTCGTTCTGGGACATCGGGGCCCTCGTCCAGCTGATGGGCGAGCTGGGCGTACGGCAGGCGGTCGGTGGCTCTGGCGACTCGGGCGTCGAGGCGCTGCAGTTCGCCGCGGCGTATCCCGACCACTTCATACCGTTCGCCGGGCAAGACGGCCTACGCGCCCTCAACCTGATTCAGGGCGCCGCGAGTTGGAACCTGCAAAGCGATGAGAGCCTCGCCTACCTCGACAGCCTCGAAGCGCAGCTCCAGGCCGGCTGCTGGGCGGGCATCGGCGAGATCTTCCTCAACACCCAGTCCAGCCACGTCAGCGGCGGGTTCAGCGTCCCCACCGACACCCCGCTCATGCGCCGCCTACTCGCCCTCTCGGCCGGGTATGACGCGCCGCTGAGCGTGCACATGGACGCCGCGCCGGCTTCGGTCGAGGGCCTCCGCAGCCTCCTGACGTCCAACTCCGACGGCACTATTATCTGGGCTCACGCCGGCTGGTACGCCGAGCCCGATCTGCTGCATGACCTCCTGGCGACACATCCAAACCTCTATATCGAGACGTCGTTCCGCGATGAGCTTCGCAGCTTCTTCCCGGTCTCTGCGGATGGCGTGTTGAATGCGGAGTGGCGCGCGCTGATCGAGGAGATGCCGGACCGCTTCGTGCTCGGCACGGACCTGAACCCGCCACCGACGCCGCAAAAGTACTCAGAGCTCATCAGCTTCTGGCGTGATGTCCTGGATCAGCTACCGCCCGAGACCGCTGCAATGGTCGCGCAGGAGAACGCAGAACGGCTCATCGGCGATAGAGCGCCGGCCGACGCGGAAGCCTGTATCGCGATGCTGGGCGGCTAGGCGACGGCGACGCTGCTGCCCGACTCCGTCTTCGTGACGATAACGCGCGCCGGTAGGCGCTGCGCTAGCTCCTGCAGGTGTGTGACGATGCAGACCATGCGGTTCTCGCCGCGCAGGGCGTCCAGCGCGTCGGCGGCGCGGTCCAGCGCCTCGGCGTCCAGCGAGCCGAAGCCTTCGTCGAGGAAGACGGAGTCGAGCACGACGCGACGGCTGGCCGCGAGACCGGGCAGGCTCTCTGCCAGCGCTAATGAGAGCGCCAGCGAGGCGAGGAAGGTCTCGCCGCCGGAGAGCGTGCGCACCGAGCGCGACTGATCGGCGTTCCAGAGGTCGACGACCTCGAACTCCTGTCCCTTCTCGTCCACCTGCAGGCGATAGCGGCCGCCAGACAACTGCTCCAGCCGCTTCGAGCCATCCGCTGCCAGGACAGCCAGCGCCTCTTGCTGGACGTAGGCCTGGAAGCGGTCGGCGCGCAGCATCTGCGCCAGGTCTGCGGCTACGTCGTGCTCCTTCTTCAGCGCCGCCAGCTCTTTGCGCATCGACGCGACGCGCTTGACGTCTGTCTCCAGACGGTCGATCTGCGCTTCGAGCTGACCGATAGCAACCGCGACTTCGGTCCGCACTCGGTCCGCTTCTTCGGCTCGCCGCTTGAGTATCGGCACAGCATCTTCGCCCGAAGCCAGCGCCGAGCTGACCTCCTGCCAACCCTGTTCACCGGCAAGAACGGCGAGGTTGCGATTGCCCTCCTCCAGCGCTTCGCGGTTCATCTCGACCGCTTCGGCCGCCTCTGCCACGTGCGATTCGAGGTCGCCGAGGTGCTCTCGCGCCGCCTCGATCTGAGCCGCAAGCGTGGTCCGTTGACTGGAGGTGGCGTCCAGTTCGGATTGCAGCGTTTCGCGTTGCTTGCGCGCC
>DASTLN010000334.1:0-2549 GCA_035714925.1 Dehalococcoidia bacterium
GGAGCTCTTCGTCGACGCCATGGAGGCAGCCCGGCACGATGGCACGCCTCCACCACTGCCACCGCTCGACTTCAGCTTCGACGAGTTCGAGCACGGCTACGTCGTCCGTCCCGGCGACGGCGAATCGGCCGTGACGAAGACCTCGTTGTGGCCCAACGGCCTGTTCAACGGGGATAACCGCTCCTGCCGCTTCGAGTGGCGCGTCCCGATAGACGACGAGACGACCCTCGACTTCGCCTGGTTCTTCGACCGCGCCGCGCCGGGAACTCCGGAGGGCTTGCAGACGCGCGTACACTTCTGGTACTCGCAAACGCGCGAGGAGGAGACGGGAGAGGCGCTCCGCAGCCATCTGCTGAACAAGAAGTTCGCCATCTGGCTCAACCAGGAGCCCATCCTGGACCGAACGAAGGAGCACCTCACGGAGGGCGATGCAGGCGTGATCATGCTGCGCAACAAGCTATTCGGCCAGATATCGTTGCTCCAGGACGGCGGCGAGCCCAAAGCGCTGATCTACGACCCGGCCCAGAACCAGAAGCTGCGTCTGCCCGATACGGCGCCGCTCTTCGCCGCCGCCCCGCCTGAAGACGAGGCCGCGTTCCCCTACCTCGCCGGCCAGCCCGAAGACGCCGCCGAGGCCTACCGCCGCGTCATCGAGAGCTGGCGCGAAAGCGAGCCGGGGTCGCCGTGAACGCGCGCCCGCGCCGGCGAGGAGCCTGGCTCATCGCCCTGCGCGGCTTCCGGCTCCTGCGCCAGCACTACCTCACCCTGGTCAGCGCCGCGATCATCGCTGCCCTCGGCGTCGTTGCCATGCGCAGCGATGCCTTTCGCAGCGCCGGCCGCCCCCCAGAGCTGCCCGCGATCCTGCAAAACCCGCCTGATGGCCGCGACATCGGATTGCAGTACACCCAGAGCATCGTCTGGTCCCCACCGGCGGCGGAGCTCGGCCTTCGGTCCGTCGTCTATTTCGTCTACGAAACCGACGAAGAGCGCGACATCCTCGAACGAGGTCTAAGTGACCTATCCAGGGCCCGCTTCAAGCTCGATTCTGGTGGACCGGAAGATACCAACATTTTCGTTCGCGCGGCCACACCGGAGGAGGCAGCAGCCGTCGAGCAAGAGCTAACGCGGGCCGAAACGCTGGCGAGGGCGCAGGGCTACAGCTTCCAGGTCGTCGACTTGCGCTCGGCAGCGTACAACTGAGCCCCTATGGCGCTCCTGCGACGATTCCGGCACCTGGGCTCCTGGCTTGGCCGCGCCTTCTGGCTCGTCGTCAGTCGCCAGTACCTCTCGCTCGTCTCCGCCGGCGTGCTGGCCGTCCTCGCTATCCTCGTCATGACCAGCGACAGCTTCGAGAGCCGCGACTCCAGCCCGGGCCCATCCGTCGCCCGCAATAGCGCCGCGGCACCAATCTGGGGACCGAGGCCCGCGCGTCCAAAGGTCCTCTTCTACGTCGTCAACGATGCGGCCCAGCGCGATGAAATCGTTGCGGCCATGCACGCCGACCGCCTCGCCTTCGCCGACGGCGTCACGCCGGCCGACTACGTCTTCTACCTCATTGCTGGCACCAAGCAGGAGGAATCCGAGACCATCGACCGCCTCAACTTCGAGGAGCTCCTCGCCCGCCAGGGCGGCGTCGATATGCGCGTCATAGACCTCCGCGGCCGCTTCGACTGACTAAGCTTCACCGAGCCATCGCTGCCTGATCGCCTCAACCGGCGTAGAATCAGACACGGACCACGTAGCGAAGGAGCAACCGCATGCTGAGCCTCGAAGACAACGAACTGCTGTGCAGGGTCGGCCCCGGCACCCCGATGGGCGACCTCATGCGCCAGTACTGGATCCCCACCGTCACGTCGGAAGAGCTGCCCGCTCCCGACGGTCCGCCGCTGCGCGTCAAGCTTCTTGGCGAGGAGTTGATCGCCTTCCGCACCACCTCCGGCGCCGTCGGCTTGAGCCAGAACGCCTGCCCCCACCGCGGCGCCTCGTTATTCTTCGGCCGCAACGAAGAAGAGGGCTTGCGCTGCGTCTACCACGGCTGGAAGTTCGACGTGGCCGGCGCCTGCGTCGACATGCCCTCTGAGCCCGCCGAGAGCAACTTCAAGAACAAGGTGCGCGCCCGTGCCTACCCGGTGCAGGAACGCGGCGGCATCGTCTGGGCCTACATAGGCCCGCGCGAAGTCCCGCCGCCGCTGCCGGAGCTCGAAGCCAACATGCTGCCGGAGGGCGGCTACGGCATGTACATCTACCAGCTCGAGAACAACTGGATGCAGGGCTGGGAGGGCGAGATGGACACCATCCACGCCGCCTTCCTCCACGGCGGCGCCACTCGCGTCGAGGACACTCAGCCCGGCACCTTCGCCTACTACCAGGCCCGTCAGCGCGACGCCTCCTTCTCCGTCCTTGACACCGACTGGGGCACCTCGTACGGCGTGCGCAGGCCGGCCGAAGAGGACACCTACTACTGGCGCATCGCCCACCAGCTCTTCCCCTTCTACGCCATGGTCCCCACCGGCGTCATGGGCCTCGAGATCCGCTTCCGCGCCTACGTG
>DASTLN010000335.1:0-6770 GCA_035714925.1 Dehalococcoidia bacterium
GCCGTCGTGCAGCAGCGCTACGACTTCATGAGCCAGACGCTTCTTGGCGTCCATGGGCTTCACGTCGCCGCGCTCGATCGCCTCGATCTCCTCGACCGGCACGTCGGTCAGCAGGGTGTAGTAGTTCGACAGCAACGAATCCGGGATCGACATCAGCTTGCCGTACATGTCCGAAGGCGTCATGTCCATGTTGATCGAGTTGCCAACCGACTTCGACATCTTCTGCGTGCCGTCGGTGCCGATCAGCAGCGGCGTGCAGACGGCGATCAGCGGCCGCTCGCCCAGCGCCTGCTGCAGCTTGCGGCCCGCCATGATATTGAACAGCTGGTCCACCCCGCCGACCTGCACGTCGGTCTGCATATGGTGCGCGTCGTAGGCCTGCATCAGCGCGTAGATGAACTCGTGGATGTACAGCGGGCGTCCTTCGTCCATGCGCTTCTTGAACGTCTCGTGCGCCAGGAACTCGGCCACCGTGAAGTTGGAGGCCAGCCTCACGACCTCCTCCAGCGTCAGCGGCGCCAGCCATTCGGCGTTACGCTGGATCGTCGTCTTCTCACGATCGAGCACGCGATGGGCCTGCTCCAGCCAGTCCTTCGAATTGCTCTCGACCTCCTCCGAAGTCAGCTGCTGACGCGCCGCCGCTTTGTCGCTGGGGTCGCCAATTCGCGCCGTCATCGTCCCGAACAGGAACGTTACCTCGTGACCGAAGCGCTGGAACTGCCGCAGCTTCAGCATCGGCACCATGTTGCCCAGCGTCAGGCCGGTGAAGGTGGGGTCAAAGCCACAATAGACACGCAGAGGTTTGCCGAGCTTTAGACGCTCGCGCAGATCCTCTTCCATCGTGCGCTGAATGTTCGCGTCGCCGTACTCGACGCCGCGCATCAGCACCGCCATCTGCTCGTCGATCGATGCTTGCGTGGTGGTCATAGCCTCCCAAGTATAAAGGGGCGACTGGTAGACGCTCAGCATGCTGAGTGTCTACGCGTAAGGCTTACTCCAGCGCTTTTTCGTACCAGGCCACGTCCCAGTACTGATCGAACTTGCGCCCAACCTCGTGATTGACACCCGTAAGCTTGAATCCAAAGCGCCTGTGCAGCGCGACAGACGCGTCGTTCGGAAGCGTGATCCCGGCGATCGCCTTGTGTACTGGCTCGCCCCTCAGCGCTTCGAACAGCGCTTCGTATAGCAGGCTGCCGATGCCATTGCCTATGACGTCGTGCCGGCAGTAGATGCTCGTCTCGATCGTGCTCGAATAGGCTGCCTTGTCTCGAAACCGGGTGCTGCACGCGTAGCCCGCCAGCACACCGTCCCGCTCCGCGACCAGGAGCCGGTACGGACCGCCCTCCCTGAACCCGTCCACCCATGCGAGGCGCTGCTCCAGGCTCCAGGGCTTGAGATCAAATGTGATCGGCGTCGTCTCGATGTAATGGTTGTACAGGTCGTTGAGCGCGGTGGCGTCGCTAGCCTTCCCGTAGTGGACTAGTACTGGTTGGGGCTCACTCGCCTTCGAAGCGCTCGTTTCGGCCATGTTGGCCGCAGGCTAGCAAACAAGAGGAAATCTTGCGGCAATCGCGCGTTAAGTTCGCGTTAAGCTTCGACAGCTCCGGCCTTGATTGGCGGGCGGCCCTCGCGCATTTGCTTCCCGGTGCCGCCGCGCCACGCCATGATGATCTCAGCCATGATCGACACCGCGATCTCCTCCGGCGTCTCCGCGCCGATGTCGAAGCCGATCGGCGTGTAGACGCGCTCGAGCGCCTCCAGCGGCAGACCCTCTTCCGCCAGGTGCCGCAGTACAGTCGAGACGCGCCGGTTCGAGCCGATCATGCCGACGTAACCCGCGCCGCGGTCGATAACAGCCCTTAGCGCCGTCTCGTCCTGCTTGTGGCCGCGGCTCACCATAACGATGTACGTATTCGTGCCGATCGGGAACTCAGCGATCATCTCCGTAAAGTCGCCGTGCTTGACGAAGTCAGCCATCGGGAAGCGTTCGGCGTTGGCGTACATCTCGCGGTCGTCCATCACCGCCACCGAGAAGCCGACGTGCTCACCGATCGTCGCCAGGGACAAACCGATGTGGCCGCCGCCAATGATCAGCAACGTCACCGGCGCCTCGACGAGCTCGACCATGATCTCGTAGGCCTCCGCGCCGCCTCGGGCTTCGAGACGATGAATCCGCGCGCCCTCAGGCTGGTAGTACAGCGCCTGCACCGGCCGGCGCGGAAATTCGTCCATCGCTGCCAGGCAGTCTTCGACCACGGTGCGCTCAAACGCGGCGCCGCCGAAGCTGCCAAGGTTGCCGCCGTCCTTGCGGACCAGCATCTTCGCCCCGGCGCCAGGGTCTGCGCCCTCCGGCGCCGCGATGATCGTCGCGACCGCCACGGGCGGCCCCTCGCGCGCCGTGCGCAGCACCTCCGCCGAGATCTCACGCGAAACGTCGTTCACGGCTCCAAGATTACACGGCGAGACGAACGGCGCAATCGCGCCGTATGCCCGTATGCCCGTATAGGGCCTACACGTTGAACAGCACGTTGATCACGTCGCCGTCCTGCACCGCGTACGTTTTGCCCTCTACCCGCATCGTGCCGCGGCGCTTCGCCTCCGCGTGCGACCCGGCCTCGAGCAGCTCCTGCCAGCCGATGACCTCGGCCCGGATGAAGCCGCGCTCGATGTCGCTATGGATGCGCCCCGCCGCCTTCACCGCCGGCGTCTTCGCCCCGACCGACCAGGCGTGCGTGTCCTGCTCACCCGCCGTATAGAACGCGATCAGGCCTAGCAGCGTCACCGCAGCCTGCAGCAGGCGCTCGGCCGCGGGCTCATCCGGCAACCTCAGCTCTTTGCGGAACTCGGCCGCGTCCTCCGGCGGCAGCTCCGCGACGTCCGCCTCGCCGCGCACCGGCACCGCGATGACGCCCGTCTGCGCCCCGGCCGCGAATCCCGCGCGCGCCTCCGCCTCGATGGCTTCGATGCGCCCGGCGTCCGACTCATCGATGTTCAGCACGACGAGCAGCGGCTTGGCGCTGATCAGGTTAAAGCCCGAGAGCATCGCCATCTCCTCGTCGCTGAGGCCGAGGCTACGCAGCGGCTGCTCCGACTCCAACGCCTCCTTGAGACGATTGAGGAGCGCCAGCTCACGCTCTTGCAGGCCGCGAGAGCCGGCGGCGAGGGAGCGCATCTCCGCTGTCAGGCGCTCGATGCGTCGCTCCACGATCGCGAGGTCCGCGAAACATAGCTCCATGTCCAGCGCCGTGACGTCACGCGCCGGGTCGACGCTGTCCAGCGGGTGCGGCACGGAGCCATCGCTGAAGGCGTGCACCACGTGCACCAGCAGGTCCGCCGTCGACAAGGCGCCGAGCAGCTGCGCCGGCGGCCCCTTCTTGCCGACGCTGAACGACGGGAAGTCCAGCAGGCGCAGCTCCAGATACGTCGTCTTCTTCGCCTTGACCAGTGTCGCCAGCTTGTCCAGTCGCTCGTCCGGCACCTTGACCACCGCCACCGCCGGCTCGTTGGTGTTGCTGTGCGCGGGCAGATGCCCCGCCGCCAGCGCCTTCAGCAGCGACGTCTTCCCCGAGGAGGCGAGACCGACCAAGGCAACGTCCATAAGCTGATTCTACGCAGACCGGCTACCAAGACATAGGCGAGCACAGCGTTGGAAGCCGCTCACGCCGTTAGCTAAAATCCGGATGCCGCTAAAAGACCTGAACGGGTCGTGAGTGGCAGGAGGTCAACATGCTCGTTGTTCGCTTCAAGGTGAAGTGCCTCCCGGACAAGCGTGACGCCACCCTGGCAGCGCTCCGGGACGTTGTATTGACCAGCCGAAAGCTAGCCGGCGTGGTTCACTTCGATATCGGCCAAGACTTGACTGACCCTGATTCCTTCGTAGCGCTGGAGGTCTTCGAGGATCGCGAGGCGCTCGAACGCCAGGAGGCCCTGGCGGAGGTTGGCAAGGTGCTCGCGCTGCTGCCTGACGCGATCGCGCAGGAGCCCGAAGCGACCATCTACCACGTCTCGTCATCCGAGCCCTGGGGCTAACGCCTGCTCCGATCTTTCGGCGCGAAACCTGCAAACGTCCCGCAGCGGGCATCCCTCGCAGCGCGGCTTCACGCGACAGGTTTCCTTGCAGTGCACGACCACCGCCGCATGATTTTGCCAACGAAACGCCAGCTTGTCGGGCAGTCGCTCGTCGAGCCACGACTGCCACGCATCGTACCCATCGCCCGCCGGCCCGATACCGAGACGCCGGCACAGCCGTGCGGTATACGCGTCGTGCACGATGACGGGACGCCGCGCTGCGTACAGCAAAATCACGTCCGCCGTCTCCGGCCCGATACCGTACGTCGACAGCAGCAGCGCCCGCAGCTCGGGCGTCGGCAGCGCGAACAACCCCTCGAAGCCGCCACGCGTGAGGACCAGCTCGGCGAAGACCTTGAGACGGCGTGCTTTCACGGTGGGCGTGCCAGACGGGCGCACCAGCGCCGCCACCTCCTCCTCGGTCAGCGCCGCGATCGCATCGAAAGACGCCGCGCCGGCCTCGCGCAGCTTCGCCAGCGCCTTCTCCACGTTCGTCCACGACGTGTGCTGGACCAGGATCGCGCCGAGGCAGATGTCGGTGGCCGTCGAGTCTTCCCGCCAATGCCAGCGGTCGATGTCGTAGTGCGCCAGGAGGCGTTCGTGCGCCTCCAGCAGCAGGCCGGTCGATTCGCTCACGCTTCGTCCTTGCGGCGGCGCGCCCACTCCGGTAGCTGCGCGTCTGCCACCGCGTCGTAGGCCGGCAGGTAGGGCTTGATGTCGAGCACCGGCGTACCGTCGAGCGCGTCGAGGCCCTGCACCCGGATCGCGTTCTTGCGTCGGTGCAGCACCCGGACTACAGACGTACCTATCGGGTTGGGCCGCAGCTGACTTCGCGTCGCCAGCACACCCCGCACCGGCGGCTGGTCCTCGTTACCGACCGCGATCTGCAGCCGCTGCGCCTCCTCCGGCACGCGGTCGATGTGGAAGACGACGATGACGTGCGAAAAGCCTTCTATCGCGTCCAGCGCCGGCTCCAGCTCCTCGCGCAGGATGATGTCTGACTTCACGCTCTCCCATCCCTCCACACGCGATTTACGCACCGGGTTCCGCACCACGCCGATCGGCGTGTAGGTCACCGGCTCTACAGGAATCAACGCCCGCGACCGAACCAGAATATCCCGGATCTTGCTGAGGAATCTCATCGTCGAATAATAGCCCTTCGTCGCCAGAACTTAGATTCGAAAATGTGTCCTTCGAAGCACAAAAATGAGGCCTGATTATGGTAGAATTAGGACGTGCCTATGGCATCCTGGCCCGCCAAACTCCTAAGCCCTCAAACGGGGGCTCCCGAGTCCTGACACAGGAAGAGGTTAGATACGCATCCGTCCCGCAGCGGGATCGGTAGCGTTCATCATGGCAGCGAGCAGACAAGTCGCAGACAAGCAGTATTCGGCGCGTGATATTCAGGTCCTGGAGGGCCTCGAGGCCGTCCGCCGCCGACCCGGTATGTACATCGGCGGCACAGACCAGCGTGGCCTCCACCACCTTCTGATCGAGATCGCCGACAACAGCATCGACGAAGCCATGGCCGGTCACTGCGACCGCGTCTGGATCCACATCGCCAAAGACGGTACCGTCACGGTCCGCGACAACGGGTGGGGCATCCCCGTGGACAAGCACCCCGGTACCGGCAAATCTGCGCTCGAGACTGTCATGACCGTGCTACATGCCGGCGGTAAGTTCGGCGGCCAGGTCTACAAGGTCTCCGGCGGACTGCACGGCGTCGGCGCTTCCGTCGTCAACGCGCTTTCCGAACGGATGTGGGTTGAGGTGCGCCGCTCCGGCAAGATTCACCGCCAGGAGTACGAGCGCGGTATCCCGACCACGCCCGTACGGGTCGTCAAGGACTCCCTTTACAGGGGCATCGACGTCAAAGACCTCGCCGACACCGGCACGACGAGTTGCTTCGTGCCGGACAAGCAGGTCTTTGGCGAGGTCGTGATCGATGCCGACCTGCTGGTGCAGCGCTTCCGTGAGTACGCCTATCTCACCAAAGGCATCTGGCTCTCGTTCATCGATGAGACCTCGGACACCAACCTGACGTTTTACTTCGAGGGCGGCATCCAGAGCTTTGTGCGGCACCTCAACAAGGGCCGCGAGGTCATGTTCCCGCGCCCGATCTACGTCGAGCGCGAGCTGGAAGGCACGACCATCGAGTGCGCCATCCAGTACAACAACACCTTCAACGAGGCCACGTTCAGCTTCGCCAACTGCATCAACACGATAGATGGCGGCAGCCACATGACCGGCTTCCGTACGGCGCTAACCCGCGTCCTGAACGACCACGCACGCAAGCAGAAGTACCTCAAGGACGACGACGCCAACCTCACCGGCGAGGACGTGCGTGAAGGCCTTACGGCCGTCGTCAGCGTGAAGCTCCCCGAGCCGCAGTTCGAGGGCCAGACTAAGACCCGCCTCGGCAACCCCGAGGTCAAGGGCATCGCCGAGTCCGCCATCGCCGACGGCCTGTCGCAGTACCTCGAAGAGCACCCCGGCGACGGCCGCCGCATCATCGAGAAGTGCATCACCGCAGCCCACGCCCGCGAGGCGGCGCGCAAGGCACGCGACCTGGTCATCCGCAAGGGCCTGCTGGACGGCACGCTGCTGCCCGGCAAGCTGGCCGACTGCTCGGACCGGGACCCCGAGAACTGTGAGATCTTCATCGTCGAGGGTCCATCCGCCGGCGGCTCCGCGAAGGCCGG
>DASTLN010000336.1:0-7660 GCA_035714925.1 Dehalococcoidia bacterium
GACGCGCCGCGGCCTGTCAATCTGAGTCTGCGCCGCTTAGGATCAACGTATGGCCTGGTCGAAACCTGAAACGCAAGAGATACGCGCCGCGTTGCGCCGATACGCGCCCCAAATCGCGGATCAGCCTCTCGAGTTCCTGGCTGAGGGCTGGGCAATATGGGCGTTTCGCGCCGGCGACTACGTCCTGCGGTTCCCAAAACGGCCCGGCACAGCCGCCGAGGTCAACGGCAGCCGCCGCCTGGTCGCCGAGCTGCAAGCGCACCTTTCAACGCCGATTTCCGTCCCCGACGTGTACGGCGAGCATGGACCTAACGACGCACCGTTCGCGGGCCATCCTTTTGTGCCCGGCGTGTCTTTGATCACTGCAGCTCAACTCCTCCCTGCCTCGGCACGTGGCATCCCTCCCGAAATCCGGCTCGCCCCAACGCTGGGCCGCGAAATCGGCGTCTTTCTGCGTGAGCTGCAGTCGTTCCCGGTCGACCGCGCGCTGGAGCTCGGTGTGCCTCTCAAGGACGGCCCGGCGCAGCGCGTCGACACCATCGAGCTCTACGAGGACGTCATCCGCCGCGCCTTTCCGTTGCTAAGCTGTGAGGCCCGCACCTACGCTGAGCGGCGCTTCGATGCGTTTCTAAACGAACCAGCGAACTTCCAGTTCGAGCCGCGGCTGATCCATCACGACCTCGACCGCCAGAACCTCCTGAGCGACCCCGAATCCGGCAGCCTCTCCGGCGTCATCGACTGGGAAGGTGCCCGCATCGGCAACCCCGCGATCGACCTCTGGTTCCCGTTGATCGACTTCGCCAACCTCGGAATCGCGGGTCAGCTGCAGGACTGCATCGACGCCTACGGCCCGTTCGACCGCGAGCGCGCGCAGGCCATCGTCGAGTTCGTCGATTTCTTGTGGCCGTTCCACGACATCCTCTACGGCCTCGTCATCGAGGACCAGGACTTCATCGAGGGCGGTCTCCGTGACCTCAACGCCTCCCTGCCGTCAGGCCTGACCTGCGACTGACACACGCTTACGCTCGGCGCGCGTTTTCGCTAGGATGCGCCCATGAGCGCTGAAGAAAGAATTCGAGAACTTGGTTTGGAACTCGGCAGCAGCGGCGCGCCGGCGGGCAACTATGTCCCCGCGGTGCGCACCGGCAGCCTGGTCTTCATCTCCGGCCAGCTGCCGACGCGGCCCGACGGCACACGCCCCACCGGCAAGCTCGGCCAGACGATGGCCGTGGACGAAGGCTACGCGGCGGCCCGGCTTTGCGCCGTCGCGATGCTGGCGCGGCTACGCGAAGAGGTGGGCAGCCTCGACAACGTGAAGCGGATCGTCAAAGTCGTCGGCTACGTCAACGCGGCGCCCGATTTCGTTCAACAGCCGCAGGTCGTCAACGGCGCCTCGGACCTCCTCGCCGAGGTCTTCGGTGACGCCGGCAAGCACGCCCGCGCCGCCATCGGCGTCAGCAGCCTGCCGGCCGGCGTGCCCGTCGAGGTCGAGCTGATCGCCGAGGTTGCTCCCAGAAGCAGGTCGCGGCCCGCGAAGGCGTAACCAGCCTTTCGAGATTCAAAGAACGCCCGGTGAAGGCAGGGTGAGCTTGTCGAATCACGCGGCGCTGCGTCCTTCGACAAGCTCAGGATGGCTTGACGGGCGCCTTCGCCTCACGGCAGGACGGCCGTCGCCTCGATCTCGATCATGATGTCCGGCGTCGCCAGCGACTGCACGCCGACCAGCGTGCTGGCGGGCGGGTTTGCGCCCCGCAGGTACTTCTCGCGCACGGCGCCGAGGATGGCGCGGTCTGCCGACGGCCGGTAGCTGACGATGAACGTCGTCAGCTTCGTGACGTCGGCGAAGGTGCCGCCCACGGACGCCAGGCACGCCTTGAGGTTTTCGAAGACCTGCTCCGCCTGCCGGGCGAGGTCGCCGGCGCCGACGACGTTGCCGTCCTTGTCCAGCGCCACCTGGCCAGAGATGAAGACCATGCGACTGCCCTGCGCCGAGACGACGTGCGTGTAGGCGCCCGGCTTGGAGACGGCGTCCGGGTTGATGTACGTATGTGGCATCGAGTTCCTTTCGGCGGGGCTGCGGGGACTTTCGCGAATGCCCCTACGTTACGTCCGAGACAGACGCGCCGCAACGCCCGATAATGCGCCCGTGGACCTCGAAGCCGTCATCATCCGCGACGCCACCCTTGACGAGGCCGGCGCCGTCTCCGATGTCATCCGCACCGCCTACGCCCAGTTCGAGACCACCTACCCAGTCGACTTCTCGCGTTACTTCGAGATGGTCGTCAAGATCGAGCGCCACTTCGAGAACGCCGAAATCATCGTCGCGGAGCGGGACGGGCGCCTCATCGGCACCGTCTTCTTCTATCGCGACGGCTCGCTGTCGGCGCAGGGGCCGTGGCCGGAGGGCTCGGCGGGCGTGCTGCGCCTGGCGGTGATCCCCGAGGCGCGCGGCATGGGCCTGGCGCGCCGCCTGACCGACGAATGCATCCGCCGCTGCCATGATTACGGCATCAAGACGCTGGCGCTGCACACCACGGACTGGATGCCGGTCGCCAAGGCCATGTATGAGCGCATGGGGTTCGTGCGTGACCAGTCGTTCGACTTCGTCCGAGGTCCGGGATCTACGCCTACGGGTACCGGCTGGAGGTTTAGATCGGCAGAGGATCCCTGAATTGGTTGGGCAAATCGGCCAATCGACACGGAAGGACAATGACTCCCTCCAACGGGTCACCCTCGTAACAGAAGCAGTTCGTCAGCGCCATCAAGCCGGTCAGCGCTGCCATGGCGGCATCAATCTGGTCAGGTCCCTTCAACACGGAGACATCCAGTCCCTGATCGTACAAAACGCGGCGCCGCCAAATCCTCATTGGCGTGTTAGGTGGCCTCCTGGCACCACTGAAAACTGCCGCAGATGCGTACGGAAAGACCTCGATCGCATGACCCTCCACCGGACCCCCGTCAAATAACGGAAATCCGCACCTTTCGGCCTGATGGAACACATCGAAACCAGACTTCATCCACTCGTAAAACGGATGTAACTTCTTTGCTTCTTGCCATGGCGTCTGATAGAGGTGGAGTCCAAGTCCGCGTATGAAGGACTCAGTGGCGCGCTCACTACCGGAGGCCCAACTTGACGGGGAATCTATGGCAACCACTGCTGGACCTAAGGAACCCAGGAGTCGAGGTATATCCGAAACATTCACCCCACGCTCAGCTGCTAAAACCTCACGCGCTGTGCTGAGTAGAACTACATCAAGGCCTTTGCGTAGGCCTCCAACATCGATTCCAAGGGACGCCATACAGGAAGAATCGGACGCCTAAACCACCGTCAGCATGCGGTCGAGGGCGATCTTGGCGTAGCGCGCCGTCTCCTCGTCCACCGACACGCGGTTGACCACGCGGCCTGCCGCTAGCTCTTCCACCGTCCACGCCAGGTAGGCCGGGTGGATGCGGTACATCGTGCTGCAGGGGCAGACCACCGGGTCGAGGCAGAACACCGTCTTGTCCGGGTTCTCGTGCGCCAGGCGCGACACGAGGTTGATCTCGGTCCCGACGACGAACTTGCTGCCCGCTGGCGCCTCCGTAATCGTCCTGACGATGAACTCGGTCGAGCCGTTGGAATCGGCGGCCTGCACCACGTCGTAGCGGCACTCCGGGTGCACCACGACGTGGATGTCGGGGAACCTCTCACGCGCCGCGTTGATCTGGTCGACGGTGAAGCGCTGATGCACCGAGCAGTGACCCTGCCACAGCAACACCTTCGATCGCTCCAGCTCCTCCAGCGTCATCCCGCCGAGCGAGCCATAGGGCTTGTTGTAGTTCCACAGCGTCATCTGGTCCAGCGGGATGCCCATCTTGGCGCCGGTGTTGCGGCCGAGGTGCTGGTCCGGGAAGAAGAGCACCTTCTGCCCTCGCTGGAACGCCCAATCGAGCACAGCCGACGCGTTACTTGACGTGCAGACGATACCGCCGTGCTTGCCGCAGAACGCCTTCAGCGAGGCCGCGGAGTTCATGTACGTGACGGGAATGACCTGATCGGCGACACCGGCCTCTTCCAGCTCCTCCCAGGCGGCGTAGACGTCGTCCGGGTCGGCCATGTCGGCCATGGAGCAACCGGCTGCCATGTTCGGCAGCATCACGGTCTGGTGCGGCGCGCTGAGGATGTCGGCGGCCTCCGCCATGAAGTGCACGCCGCAAAAGACGATGTACTCGGAGCCGGGCTGCTCAGCGGCCCAGCGCGCCAGGTTGAACGAATCGCCGCGGTAGTCGGCAAACTGGATGATGTCCTCGCGCTGGTAGTGGTGCCCGAGCACGACGAGCCGCGAGCCCAGCTTCTGGCGCGCAGTGGCGACACGCTCGATCAGCTGTTGCGCGTCGAGGTCCCAGTATTCGGCCGGGATGTCCTGCTGCCAGTACGCAAAGGACGGCTCGCTCGACAGCGGCAGCGTCGTGATGCCGGTGTTCGTTTCGCAGGCGATGCCGGCCACGCCGGTGGTCTGGACCAGAGGTAGCATATCGTTGGTCAGAGAGGCCATCTGGGCGACCCTTTCATGCATCTGCCACGACTGGTGGATGCGGGTGGAGCGGACTTAGTGTCACTATGACACTAAGTACACGCCAATACTAACACAGCGCCAGCGCCGGCTGTCAAGGAATCGTTAACGGGTTATCGAGTTGCATTTGAATTGCAATCCCCGCGCGCAAAACCTGGCGCGGGGTGGGACGATTATCTAAGAGATGCCTTATCGTTTCCTAACCCTGCTGTCCCTTCTGCTCCTCGCGTCCCTGTTGCTGACGGGCTGCGCGAAGGCTCGCGAGCGCCGGGAAGCGCGCCAGGCCGCCGCCGGCGCTACAGCCACAGTTCGCGTCGCGGCGAGCGACCCTTCGGCGCGGCTCGGCGCGACGCCTGTGCCCGGCAATGCGCCGGCGAACGCCTCCGAGCGACCTCCGGCGGCTTCCTGCGATGCTGCGGCGGCCACCGGGCCGTCAATTGAGACCCTGGAGTCAGGCGGCACACAGCGCAGCTACAGGCTCTTCGTGCCGTCGAGCTACGACGCTTCGACACCGATGCCGCTCGTCCTGAACTTCCACGGCTTCGGTTCCAACGCGCTGGAGCAAGAGCGCTACTCCGACTTCCCGGCGCTGGCGGAGCGCGAAGGCTTCATCGTCGCGACGCCGGACGGCACCAACAGCCCCCAGCGCTGGTACATCTACGGCCAGCTCGAACCCGGCTACGTCGACGACTTCGGCTTCACCGGCGAGCTGATCGACGCGATCAGCGCCCGTTACTGCATCGACTCATCCCGCGTGTACGCCACGGGCATCTCCAACGGCGGCGGCATCACCTCGCTGCTAGGTTGCCGGCTCAATGACCGCATCGCGGCGATCGCACCCGTGGCCGGCTCGCCATACTCGCCCCCGGCTTGCAGCGGCGCCGGGCCAATGCCGGTCGTCGCCTTCCACGGCACCGACGACGCCCTGGTGCCCTTCGAGGGTGGACCCGGCGGACGCCTCGGCCTGCCGATCAACCCCGTGCGCGACAACATGCGTGGCTGGGCCGAGCACAACGGCTGCGACCTCACGCTCCAGACGCGGCGCATCGCTGGCGACGTCGTGCTCGAGTCTTACGGCGGCTGCAACGGCGGCGCGAACGTGCAACTGTACGTCATCGAAGGCGGCGGCCATACCTGGCCCGGCGCCAGTCGAGACCTCGCCGCGCTCGGCAGCACCACGCACTCTGTCAGCGCCACCGAGCTCGCCTGGCGCTTCTTCGCGGAGCAAGCCAGGCGTTAGAGCGCCATCGGCTGGCGTGAGGTGAACTCGAATAGCTCGGCAGGCCGGTGCGCGCCGCTGGCGGCCGTGCGGCCCGTCGGCCGGATCAGGCCCTGCGAGATCATGCGGCGCCGGAAGTTACGTTTGTCGAAGCTGCGGCCGTAGATCGACTCGTACACGGCCTGCAGGTCGCGTAGCGTGAACTCGCGCGGCATCAGGCTGTACGCGACGTTGGTGTACTCCAGCTTGTTGCGCAGCCTCGTCATCGCCGTCTCCAGCACGGTCGAGTTGTCGAAGGCCAGCTCCGGCAGTTCATCCAGCTCGAACCAGCGTGGCTCCCAGTGCGGTTCTTCACGCAGCCGCACGCTACGGGAGTCGACCAGCGCGAAGTACGACACGGCGACCTGTCCCGCGTCTCCATCCAGCCCGTCGAACGTGAACAACTGCTCGAGGTAGACGTCGCTGACGCCGGTCTCCTCGCCCAGTTTTCGCGATGCGGCGTCCGCCAGCGATTCGTCCGGCGCTGGGATGCCGCCGGGCAGCGCCCACATAGCCTGGTGCGGCTCCGCGCTGCGGTGGATCAAGAGTACGCGCAGCCGTCCTTCGTTCACGGTCAGGATAACAACGAGTACGGCAACACCCATTGGGCGATAGTAACAAGTTACGAGTAACCAGTAACAAGACGAGTCACCTCCGCCCCCTGTTACCTGTTACCTGTTACTTGTTACTAGTTCCTCGACGTCCTTCGAGTAGCAGCGCATGCCCGCGTCGTGCTTGTATCCCGCCGATTCCCAGAAGGACGTGGCGTAGTCGTGGTCGCCCTCGACGCGCGCAATGATGCGACGGCAGCCCTGGCCTTGGAGCCATCCGTGCGCCTCATTCACCAGGCGGCGGGCGATGCTGCGACGCTGGTAGCCGGGATGCACCGCGAGGCGATACATGTTCCCCCGCCAGCCGTCGAACGTGACGATCAGGCTGCCCGCGGTGCCTCCATCTAGCTCGGCAAGGAGGAGCCGCGTCGCGGGGCCGTGCGCCAGGAGCGCCGGGATGTCCTCCTGCGTGCTGCGCACAGACGAGGGTTCGTAAGCAACGCGCCACAGCGCCAGCACAGCGCCAACGTCCTCGGAACGAGCGTCCCGAATCGATATGGCGTTCGCGGTCACGATAGGCTCCTCAACTGCTCTGCGTGCTCGTAGGCGTGCGACGCCGCCCGCTGCAGCCAGTCCTCCAGCGTGAACTCGCCGAACTCCTCGTGACGGCCGCTCCGCGCCCAGTCCTCCGGGAACACAAGCGTCAGCAGCTCGATGTTTGACTCTGCCGCGGCCCTGAACAGCGCCAGCGAGGCGTCCACGGGCCGATAGTAATGCAGTCTCGCCACGAACTGTTCCTCGTCGAATCCCTGGAGCAGTGGGGCAGCCTGCGCAAGAAGCTGCCGCAGGCGATAGCCGCGGACCAGCTCCGCGTCGGCCACGTGATGTGCAATCTGGCGTGCCGACCACTCACGCGGCGGTGCGAAGTCGAGCCCCGCCTCCGGCACGCTGTCCAGCACCTCAGCGAACGCAGCGTAACCGTCTTCGTAGCGCTTGATCAGCAGGGCGCGCTCTTCAGGCGTCATGCGGCCAGTTTACCGCCAGGGAGCGCCCTAGCCCCCATTGCGAGCCATCGATCGCCAGGGAGAGGCGCGGCAATCGCGTCGCCACATCGTCCATAACGTCACGTCTGATCCAAGAGGCCACGGCATCCCAAGCCTTGCTCCGTCGCCGAGCGCGCCGTCTAACCAACCAGCCCATTGCGAGCCATCGACCGCCAGGGAGAAGCGAAGCAATCGCGTCGCCACATCGTCCATAACGTCACGTCTGATCCAAGAGGCCACGGCATCCCGAGCCTT
>DASTLN010000337.1:0-15528 GCA_035714925.1 Dehalococcoidia bacterium
GTTGAGGTCCCAGAGTACGGCCTCGCAGGGCGGCGGGACGGTGCCGTTCTTGCAGGCCTTGGAGCCGGAGTCAACGTGCCCCGCGAAGACCGCATTGCCGCCGAGTCCGGGCGCGCCGCCATAGTGCTCGAAGTCAGAGAAATCGTAGTAGGCGACGTCATCAGGGCCGTCTGGGTTGGGCATGACGCCGGAGGGCGGCACCTTGCGGTACGTGAGGGGCGCCTCGATGCCGAACTTCGCGATGACGAACCGGAAGTCGGCGCCGACTTCGGTCCAGTGGCCGGATGGCTGGGCCGTGGGGCGCGCGAGGTCAATCGTGGCGTGCGGCGTAGGCCGAGCCGTCTGGAGACCCCCCGATTCGGCGGTCGGCCGGGCAACGGTGTTAGCTTCGTCGTCGCCACCACCGCCTCCGAGCGCTACGACGACGAGGATGATGCCGACGACAACCACCGCGGCGATCCCGCCCAGTAGTGGTAACGGGAGCTGACCGCTTTGAATTTGCTGAATTAGCGCCTTGATTGGGTTGTCGTCTGGAGGCTTCGGCTGCAGATCGCCGGATGAGCTGTCCTGGACCATCGAGTAAGACCCCTGATGATGAAGTGGTGGCTAGTCCGGTGAGACGCCTGAATCCAGAATACGGAGGCCAATTCTCCGATGCAAGCGGAGTCCGTACAGGCTGAGGGCGGTCCTCGTAAGAAGGACCGCCCTCAAACCGGTTCTCGCCGGAGGTGGCTTTGCTATGCCCGCGGGCGGATCACAGCCAGCGTGGCGATGACCGACGACAGCATGAGCGCAACGCCGCCGTAGGTGTGCCAGCTGCCGCTGCCGCCACTCAGACCGCCATCACCGGTGTTCGGGGGCTGAATGCCGCCGACAACGGCGGTGGGCGGAGGCGCCTGCGTCGGCGCGGTGTTGCAGTTGACGTCGATCCCGGTTGTGCCGAGAGCGCTGCCGGAGGCCGCCGTGATCGTCGCTTCGCCGCCCGTGTTGCTCGGGGCGGTGTAGAACACGAAGACGGAGCCGTCGGCCGTGGTCACGCCCGAGGCAGGGCTGACGCTGCCCTTGTCGGCAACGATGTTCACGATGGTGCCGGCAGCGACCGGCTGGCCGTTGCCTCCGCGTACGGTGATGGTCACGATGCTGGTAGCGCCGCAGCCGAGGTTGTTGTTGGAGCTGGAGATGACGATCGTCGCGGCCGGGCCAACCGTCGTTGTGGCGGTGGCCGAAGGCGTGATCTTGTCCTCGTCAAAGTCGAAATCAAAGTCACAAGTGATGTGTTCTTCGTCGAGTATCGTCAGGTCGATTGAACCTGCATCGTCCTCTACGTCTGGCGTTCCGATCGTGGATTGGTCGCCGCCAGTCACACCGGCGTCACTGACGACGCAGGTAATACCCGTCAATTCAGAGTGGCTCGGTACATCGACGCTAATCGTAACGTCGATATCGGCATCGTCGTCATCGCACTCGATGGCAACTTCGGTCGCATCATCATCGAGTGTGAATGAGACACCATCAAACTCATCTTCGCAGTCATTTCCTGAGGCGTTGTTGCCGTCAACTTCCAGGTCGAACTTATAACCGATTCCATCCTCTGGATTGGTATCGACTTCGACAATTAGCTGCGGCTCGGCCGCGGACGCCGTGCGTACCTTTCCCGCGTCTGAACCAGCAAAGAGCATGAACGCGCCCAATGCAGCGAAGACCGCAAGAGGCCATAGCTTCCAAGTGTGTGACATATGTTTTCGCACCTCCGCGAGGAATTACCCGCTCGTCCCTGAGTCGGGCTTGGCCCTGGGAATGCGCCTTATGAGGACGCCCCGCCACTTTTCCCCGTGGGCGCTCTAACTCTGGGCTCGCCGCCAAGCAAGCCAGCCGGGTACTGACCCGACCAAGCGTGAGTATAGCATCGAGAGTCAAACCACGACAGAGTCGCAGGATTACGTTTCAGTCGCAAAATTCGGCTGGTGAATAACGCCTCAACCGGGTAATAGGAGAGACGGGCGATCCTGATGGACCGCCCGACTGCAACGCTGAGCAGATGTCTGGCTAATGCCAGCGTCGCGCCAGCAAGGCTACGCCGAGCATCACGAATGATGCCAGTAGCGCGAAGCCTCCCGGCTGACGGGAGCTGGCAACTGGATTTGGCAGCGTGACACCTGCCACATCCGCGGTGGCCGCGGCGAAACGGCGTGTCGCAGCCGTCAGGCCGAGCACGGCCGCGGCGGCGGCGATTGCCAGCGCCGCGGGCAGGTAGCCGGCGTTGGATGAGTTCAGGAGACCCCCGTCACCGGCGCTGGGCGGCGCCAGAGGAGCGACCGTCGTCGCCGGCGCGACTTCGCAGACGATCTGAATTGCCGTTGCGGCCTGGACGTTGCCGGCGCGCGCGGTGATCGTCGTAGTACCGCTTGCGTTCTCAGGCGCCGTGTACAGGAAGTTGGCCAGGCTCACCGGGAACGAGCTGGTGAGGCTGCTGGCAGGCTGGAAGCTGCCGCCAAGGCTGGACGTTAGCAGGATAGTGGTGCCCGCGGCTGCCGGCCCGCCGGATGAGCTGCGCGGGATCACCTGCACCAACGTGGAGCCGCCGCAACTGATTTGCCCAGACGCCAGGACGATGGTGACGGAAGTGGCCTGCCCCGTCGTCACCGTGGGCACGAAGTTGAAGTCTTCGTCATTGACCCAGACACAGAAGACGGTATCGCCGCTGTCGATGTCGCTGATGTCGATTTCGACCGAGGCGCCGCTGATGTCATCGACGCCCTCGTCGCCTTCGTCACAGTCCTCGATGGATACAAAGTCGCCGTCATCGTCCTCCGTGACCGTGAGACGGACGCTGTCTTCGCAGAAGAAGCCGGCCTGGTCGTCGTCTGATAGCTCGAAGCTGCCGTCGTCGTCCAGGTCGAACGTGTCGTCGGCGCGCCAGATCAGGCAGTCGCCGCTGCTGGCATCCCAGCTGAAGTCGTAGACCTCGTCGTCGTCATCGGAGTCCTTCTCGGCGACGAACTGCGGTTCATCGACATCGAGAACGCAGTAGACAACGGCTACAGGCGTGCTGTCACCGTTGTGAGTTGCGGTGACAGTTATGGCCTCAGGTTCGGTGCAATCCAAGGTCAGGATGGCTGTCGCCGTAAAGGGCCCGTTGACGACCGCCCAGGTCACCGGATTAGCCGGGCCCGATTCTGCACCACAATCGACGGCGTCCTCATCCGTACAAGCACCGTTGTCGAGGGTACTGCTGCCGGTTGCCGCCACGCTGAGAACGTCAGTGGCGTCTTCGTCACCCACGATACTGATGTTGATAGTGGAGCCGTCTGAGCCGATCATCGCTGCTGGCGTCACGGAATCAACGTCTGCCTCGGCGCTATGCGGTCCTCCGCCGGGCCAGGCTGCGAAGGCCGCGAATATGGCGATGACCACCACGGCCATCGAAAGCTTCCAGGATGATGCCATTTTCAAGACGGTCCCTCCTTGCGTTCAGTGTTGCCTCAATTGCCCAATACATCTCGTAAGACCCACTGATCCTACATGAGTTGCGACGAGAAAACCCTACCCCTGCGCCTATCTAAATTTGTTAACTTCGGCGTGTAGTTTCGGGAGGCTACGCCATCTCAAGGAGGGGCGGGGAGAGGCATTCGGCAGCCGGCTCGGTGCGCCTTACCTAGAGGACCGAGAGGTACTGCTTCAGCTCGTAGTCGGTGATGTACGAGCGGTAGCGCTCCCACTCGATGCGCTTTGACGTCAGCAGGCTCTCGAAGACGTGGTCGCCCAGGCAATTGCGCAGCAGCGTGCTGTTCTCGGCGTCCTGCAGGGCTTCGTAGAGGCTGCCCGGCAACGTCGGTACCTGGTCGATGCTCGTCTCGTCCGTCGAGTCGTGGCTCGGCGGCATCTCGTATTCCTTCTCGATGCCTTCGAGGCCGGCGGCAAGCATCGTCGCGAAGGCGAGATACGGGTTGCAGGCCGCGTCCGGCGCGCGATATTCGACGCGGCGGCCGATCTCGCGGCCGGGCCGGAAGGGCGGCACGCGCAGCAGGTCTCCGGGCATGCGCTGCGCGTGGTAGGCCTCACCCATCGTCGCGGGCGTCTGGACGTTGCGAGGGCTCCACGCGACGCGCACCGGCGCCTCGAAACCCGGGATCAAGCGCTTGTAGGAGTTGACCCACTGGTTCGTCACCAGCGTGATCTCGCGGGAGTGGCGCAGCAAGCCGGCGATGAAACCCTGAGCCACCGCCGAGAGGTGGAGTGGGCCGTCGGCATCGTGGAACGCGTTTTGCTCGCCGCGGAACAGCGACATGTGGGTATGCATGCCGGAGCCGTTCTCGCCGGCCAGCGGCTTTGGCATGAAGGTGGCGTAGACGCCTGCGGCCATCGCGACCTCTTTGACCACGAGCCGGCAGGTCAGGACGCTATCCGCCATCGTCAACGCGTCGGTGTAGCGCAGGTCGACCTCGTGCTGCGACGGCGCCACTTCGTGGTGGCTGGACTCGACGCCGATGCCCATCTCCTCCAGCGTCAGCACGGTCTCGCGGCGCAGGTCGCTGGCGCCGTCCAGCGGCGTCAGGTCGAAGTAGCCGCCGCGGTCCAGCGGCGTCGTGCTCTCGGAGTCCTTGAAGTAGAAGTATTCGATCTCCGGGCCGACGTAAAAGGTGAAGCCCAGCGCCGCGGCGCGCTCCAGGTTGCGCTTCAGCACCTGGCGCGGGTCGCCGGGGAAGGGCGATCCATCGGGCAGGTGGACATCGCAGAAGATGCGTGCCACGCGACGTTCGCGCGGGCGCCAGGGCAGGACCTGCAGCGTCGAGGGGTCCGGGAACGCCGTCATGTCGCTTTCGCCGGCGCGTGCGAATCCTTCAATGGCGCCGCCATCGAAGCTGACGCCTTCCTCCAGCGCCTCTTCCAGCTGCTCGAACGTGATCGCGAAGCTCTTGAGCGAGCCGAGGATGTCGGTGAACCACATGCGGATGAACTTGACGTCCTGCTGACGACACTGTTGCAGGACGAATTCGCGCATTTCTTGTACGTCAGCCATAGCACTCCATTGTAAGCACGGTGTAGTCCAAGGGCCTGACGTGCCCTCATTAAGATCTGGTTACATAGGACTCTCGTCACCCATAAACGGCTTCCATAGCTCGGAGCCGCTGCTATACTTCGTGTCCATGCAGAGGGTGCTACTCGTCTACCAGACAGAAGGCGCGTCCGTCCTGGCGCGTGACCTCGAGATGCTCGACGTCGAGGTGCTCAGCGTTCGCCAGGACGACGTCGAGCCGGCGCTGGCCGACTCCGGCCTCGACGCGCTGGTTGTCGAGGCGGCGGCCAACCTGGAAGAGACGAAACACCTGGTCGAGTCGCCGATGCGGCCGCAGCGCGCGCCGTTGCTGCTGTTGGTGCGCGCCGACCAGCTGTCCGCGATCGACGCCACGCTGCCGGTAGACGACTTCGCGATTCTGCCGCTGGCCGCGGACGAGTTGAAGCTACGCCTGCGGCGCGCCATCTTCCGCAAGACAGGCGCCGACTCCGCCAACGTGCTGCGCAGCGAGGACTTGCTGGTCGACCTGGCGAACTACAAGGTCTTCGTTTCAGACCAGCCTGTCAGCCTGACGTTCAAGGAGTTCGAGCTGCTGCGCTTCCTGATGACGAACCGCGGCAAGGTGTTTACGCGCGAGGCGCTGCTCAACCGCGTCTGGGGATACGAGTACTTCGGCGGCGCTCGCACTGTGGACGTCCACATTCGCCGCCTGCGCGCCAAGATCGAGACCGGCGCCACCGTCTTCATCGAGACGGTACGCAACGTCGGCTACCGCTTCCCAGCCGACCACTAGGCCCCGCCCCCAGGCCGCTACGGGCATACTTCCATACTTGCATACTTGGCATACGAGCATGAGGCTCCTCTATGCCCGTATGCCCGTATGCCCGTATGCCCGTATGCCCGTATGCCCGCATAAAGCGGCCGGAAACGCGCCGGAAACATTAATCCCGATGTAACTGGGCCGAAACATGGACGTAACATTGCGTACCTAACCTCGCGTCGATGGCGCCGCCCTGTGTGGCGCTGGAATTTTTTCGGGCTGCCCCGCTGGCAGATCGATGGAGGTTGGTTATGGAGATTAGCTCCGGCGATACCGCGTGGATGCTGACGTCATCGGCCCTTGTGATGCTGATGACGCCGGGGCTCGCCCTCTTCTACGGCGGGCTGACGCGCAGCAAGAACGTGCTCAGCACCATCATGCACAGCTTCATGATGCTGGGCGTGATGACGATCCAGTTCACGGTCATCGGCTATACGCTGGCGTTTGGGCCGGACCAGGGCGGCCTCATCGGCAACCTGGACTGGATCGCGCTGACAGACGTCTCGGCCACGGAGCCGGGACCTTACGCCGACACGATCACGCACCAGACGTTCATGATCTTCCAGCTCATGTTCGCGGTGATCACGCCGGCGCTGATCACCGGCGCCTTCGCCGAGCGCGCCAAGTTCAGCTCCTTCCTGGTTTTCATGCTGCTCTGGGCCACGCTGGTCTACGACCCGATGGCGCACTGGGTCTGGGGCGGCGGCTGGATCGGCGACATGGGCGCGCTCGACTTCGCGGGCGGTAACGTGGTCCACATCAACGCCGGCGTCGCGGCCCTCGCGGCGGCGATTGTCTACGGCAAGCGCCACAACTTCGGCCGCGAGCCGATGGAGCCGCACGACGTCACGATGGTGGTCATCGGCGCGGCGCTGCTGTGGTTCGGCTGGTTTGGCTTCAACGCCGGTAGCGCGTTGACCGCAGGCGTCAGCGCCTCCAACGCGTTCGTTGTGACGCACGTTGCGACCGCCGGCGCGCTGGTCTCCTGGGTCGCTTGCAGCTGGCTGATGGGCGGCAAGCCCAGCGTCGTCGGCGCGGCCGCCGGCGCCGTCGCGGGCCTTGTCGCGATTACACCCGCGGCGGGCTTCGTCACCACCATGCCGGCGCTCGGCATCGGCATCGGCGCGGGCGCTCTCTGCTACGCGGCGGTCCAGGTGCGCATCCGCATCGGACTGGACGACTCGCTCGACGTCGTCGGCGTGCACGGCGTCGGCGGCGCCTGGGGCGCCATCTCAGTCGGCCTCTTCGCTGCCTTCGGTGGCGCCGAGGGTCTGTTCAAGGGCAACGAGGAGCAGCTGCTCGACCAGGTGGTCGCGGTGGCGGGCACCATCGTCTACTCGTTCATCGTTACGTATGTCATCCTCCGCGTCATTGACGCCACGATCGGCCTTCGAGTCTCGGAGGACGAAGAGATCGTCGGTGTCGACGTCTCGGAGCACGGTGAGCGTGCCTACCTGTTGGACGGTGGCGGCGCGTCATATGCTGGCATCCCCGTTATTCCCGAGAGCGGCGGCTCCGGTTCCTAGTTTGGCGAATGAGTTCGCAAGGAGCGCATAAGGAATGAACAAAATAGAAGCCATCGTCAGGCCGGAGCGAATGGAGGCCGTCAAGGAGGCGCTCTCAGCCGCCGGGTTCGTCGGTATGAACATCGTCAACGTCACGGGCCGTGGTGTGCAGAAGGGCATCGTCCACACAGGCCGCGGTGGCGAAGAGTACCGCGTCGACATGCTGCCGAAGATCAAGATCGAACTCGTGGTCAAGGACGCGGAAACGGAGAAGGCGATCAGCACCATCATCGAGGCGGCGCAGACAGGCGCCATCGGTGACGGCAAGATCTTCGTCATGCCCGTCGGCGACGCGATTCGTGTCCGCACCGGCGAGCGGGGAGATTCGGCTCTGTAGTTGGTTAAGTTTGCGTGAACTGTTCTTTACCGGGGCGTCAGAGCGAAAAACGCTCTGGCGCCTTGTGTAGCGTAAAGATATAAACAATTAATAGTAGAAGCGCCGCGCGCAGGTAAGGGGCCTCTAGCGCGACAACACACGAGGGGGAGGACTCCAGTGCCATACAAGGCAGAATACATTTGGGTCGACGGGACGCTTCCGACGGCGAAGCTGCGTTCCAAAACGAAGATCGTGGCCGACGGTCAGGAGCCGCCGATCTGGGGCTTCGACGGCTCGTCGACCAACCAGGCGCCCGGCGACCGCTCGGACTGTGTGTTGCGGCCGGTGCGCAGCGTCAAGGACCCGATCCGCGGCGGTAACGACAGGCTGGTCATGGCCGAAGTGCTGCTGACCGACATGTCGGCCCACCCGACGAACACACGCTCCGCCTGTGCGGCCGTGGCCGAGCAGGTCAAGGGCGACGAGTACCTCTTCGGCCTGGAGCAGGAGTACACCTTCTTCGATGGCGCACGACCGCTGGGCTTCCCGGAGCACGGATTCCCAGCCCCACAGGGTGGCTACTACTGCGGCGTCGGCGATGACGAAGTATTCGGCCGCCCGATCGTCGAAGCGCACCTTAACGCCTGCCTCGAAGCGGGCATCGGTATCGCCGGCATCAACGCCGAGGTCATGCCGGGGCAGTGGGAGTTCCAGGTTGGCCCGCTGGACGCGCTCGAGGTGTCAGACCATCTCTGGCTGGCCCGCTGGCTGCTCTACCGCGTGGCCGAGGACTTCGGCGTCAGCGCGACGCTGGACCCGAAGCCGGTCCGCGGCGACTGGAACGGCGCCGGCTGCCACACCAACTTCTCAACCAACGCGATGCGCACTTCGTACCAGCCCAACGTCGACGCCGCAGAAGCGTTGGCCAAACGCCACGAACTGCACATCGCCAACTACGGCTTCGGCATTGAGGACCGCCTCACCGGCCTGCATGAGACGGCGTCGTACAAGGAGTACTTCTACGGCGTCTCGGACCGGGGCGCTTCGGTTCGCATACCGTGGCAGGTCGAGAAGGAAGGCAAGGGCTACATCGAAGACCGCCGGCCCTGCGCCAACATCGACCCCTACATCGTGACGCGTCTGATCATGGAGACGGTCTCCGGTAAGTACTAACCGCGACACGCTAGCGATTTCCAAGAGGCCGGTCGAACAAGACCGGCCTCTCGCTTTGCTACCCTAGGCGCGTGGACAACTTCTACCGTCTCGACGCGACGGCGCAGGCCGAGCTGGTGCGAGAGCGGCAGGTCAAGCCTGGCGAGCTCGTAGAGGCCGCCATCGCGCGCATCGAGCGCCTCAACCCGGCGCTGAACGCCGTGGTCACGCCTATGTATGAGGAGGCGCGCCACGTCGCGGCGACGGTGACGGATGGGCCCTTTGCCGGGGTGCCGTTCCTGCTCAAAGACCTGGGCGCGCCCTACGCCGGCGTGCGCGCCAGCGGTGGTTCGCGTTACACAAAAGACAACGTACCGGCGGAGGACTCGGAGCTGGTGAGGCGCTACAAGCGGGCCGGCCTGGTCACGCTGGGAAAAACGAACACGCCGGAGTTTGGCCTGCTGCCGGTGACGGAGCCGCGCCTGTTCGGCCCGACGCGCAACCCCTGGGACACGTCGCGGACGCCGGGCGGATCGAGCGGCGGATCGGCCGCGGCGGTAGCCGCGCGCATGGTGCCCGTGGCGCACGGTAACGACGGCGGCGGTTCGATCCGCATCCCGGCGGCGTGCTGCGGGCTCTTCGGCCTCAAACCCAGCCGCGGGCGGATGCCGGGTACGCATTCTCTGACGACCTTCCTCGGCGTCAACCACGTGCTCAGCGTCTCGGTACGCGACAGCGCGGCCTTGCTAGACGCCACCGCGGGCCAGCTTCCGGGGGCGCCTTATATCCTGCCGCCGCCCTCGACATCGTTCCTGGCGGAGTCGCGCCGCGAGCCGGGTCGCCTTCGCATCGCGTTTTCGACCCGCAGCGTGACTGGCGACTCGTTTGGCGCCGACTGCATCGCGGCGCTGCACGATGCAATCGCGCTCTGTGAGAGCCTGGGCCATGAGCTGGTCGAAGCCGCGCCGCAAATCGACGGCGAGCGCTTCATCAAGGCGTTCGACTGCGTCTGGTTCGCCCAGCACGCGGCGGGTATCGATCGAGGCGCAGAGGCTATGGGCCGCGCGCCGAAGGACGACGAGCTCGAGCCGTTGACCTGGGCCGCCTACGAAGCCGGAAAGCAGCTCAGCGCGGTGCAGTACCTCGCGGCGATGGACGCCTTCGCGTCGTTCACGGCGACGGCGGCGGCGTTTTTCGCCGGCTACGACGTCTACCTCACGCCGACGCTGGGCATGCCGCCGCCCGAGATCGGCTTCATGGACGCCTCGCAGGAGAGCGTGGAGCGTCTCAACCGCAAGGCTTACGAGCTGGTGCCGGTGACGCCGCTGTTCAACCTGACCGGCCAGCCGGCGATGTCCGTGCCGCTGTACTGGAACACCGAGGGGCTGCCCATCGGCACGCATTTCGCCGCCCGGCCGGGCGAGGAGGGGACGTTGCTGCGTCTCGCGGCGCAGCTGGAGCAGGCGCGTCCCTGGGCTGACAGGCTGCCGCCTATGCTCTTGTCCCTCGTCGATCCCACCCTGCCGTAGCGGCGACCTTGAGGTCGCCACAGCGGCTCGTGGTTCCTTGCACGAGCCGGATTTCAATCCTTCGTTGCGTTTCTTGGCGACCTCACGGTCGCCCCTACCCCTCGGCCAGGCGGGTAAATTACGCAGCGCCGCGCGGTGGCTAGCGCCTCGAGACGCCCTTCAGCGGAGGGATGGAGGTGTCCTCCATCTTCAAAGAAAGAGGGCCGGCATCCCCAACCGGCCCTCTGAAGGCTACATGGCCCGCTGTCCAGGTCTCAGGCCACGGCTCCCAAATTCAGGGCGACAGGCTCCATGAGCATGTCGCCGGCTATCAGCGCTGCGAGTGGCTCCGGCAGAAAGCCGGAGTGCAGCTCCATCAGCGCTTCCTCCGTGTCCAGCGCCAGCGACCGCAGCCGCGCCCGTAGCGCCAGGATGTCCTCACGCATCGCGACTTGGTTTGCCTCGTCCTTCGATCGCCAGAGGGCGACGCGCCCCAGCCTTTCGGACTCGATCTCCGTAACAAAGCTGAAGATCAGGCCTGGTGTCCTGGCGAGCTTCGTGTCCAGCAGCGTTAGCACCGATTGCATCTCTTCCCTGTTACCCGGCTTGGGCTGAATCAGCGTTAGTCGAAGGCACGCCATGGCAGGGCTCCCTGGGCCGCCGCGCGGCCCGACCTTCCGACAAACTGGATGCGCGGCGGGTCCTGTCGCAGCGCTTCGCGGGCCAGCCTTAGCACGGTGTGCTCGTGGCCCTGCGACGGCTTGCCGGCGACGCGCTCTGTCTGCAGCCGTTGACTCATTGTTGAACCTCCCGTGAGTTGTTGGCTTCAGAATAGGCCGGCGTCTTTTCGGGGGCGTTTCGCCGGTATTTCGCCTGCGTTAAGTTTGGGCTTGACGGTGCGTAAGGGCCTGCTTACAGTCGATTCATGCAAGAAGTGCTTCGCGCCCTGGCCGAGCCGCGGCGACAGGAGATCCTGCAGCTGCTCGGCGCCTCAGAGATGGCCTCCGGCGAAATCGCCGGCCACTTCTCGGTCAGCCGCCCGGCGATCTCGCAACACCTGCAGGTGCTCAAGGCGGCGGGCCTTGTCTCTGAGCGCAAGCTTGGGACGCGCCGCCTCTATCAGACACGGCCGGAGGGGTTGGCGGAGCTGCGCGCGTTCATCGACGCATTCTGGGACGATGCGCTCTCGCGGCTGACGCGCGAGGCGGAGGCGGAGGAGCGGAGGCTTCACGGTGAGCGCTGATGTCGACTACGTGGAGAAGGAAGTGCGCATCGCCGCGCGCCCCGAGGTAGTTTTCGAGTTCTTTACGGACCCCGTCAAGATGGTGCGTTGGAAGGGTGTCGACGCGATGCTCGACCCGCGGCCCGGCGGCATCTACCGCGTCAACGTCACAGGTAAGGAAGTCGCGGTGGGAGAGTACGTCGAGATCGTGCCGCACAGCCGCATCGTCTTTACGTGGGGCTGGGAGGGCAGCCCTATCGCCCCGGGCTCGACGAGGGTGGAAGTCACGCTGACGCCGGACGGCGACGGCACGCTGTTGAAGCTGCGCCATAGCGGCCTCGCGGGGGAGGCGGCCTTGCAGCACGCCGAGGGCTGGGATCACTTCCTGGCGCGCCTGGTGCTGGCAGCCGCCGGTCAGGACCCTGGCCCCGACCCCTGGGTGGAATCGGACCGTCATCACTAGACGCCGTCGCGAATTTATCGCTGGTTAACCAAATCGACGGGCGCGTGCCCTAGCATTGTGTGAGGAGGAGGACGACATGGCAAAAGTTACCCATTTCGAGATCGAAGGCCCAGACGGCAAGAAGCTGCAGGAGTTCTACACCGGCCTGTTCGGCTGGACCATCGACGCCAGCAACCCGATGGACTACGGCATCGTCTCGCCTGTCGAGAACGGCATCGGCGGCGGCATCTCGGCGTCGCAGGACGGCAAGGCGCACGTCCGCGTCTACGTCGAAGTCGACAGCGTCGACCCGTTCCTCGAGAAGGCGAAGGGCATGGGCGGCAAGGTGGTCACGGAGCGTACCGTCCTGCCCGGCATGGTGACATTCGCGCAGTTCGAGGACCCGGCCGGCAACGTCATCGGCCTGGCAGAGAGCGACATGCCGCCGGCTTAACCTCTCGTCACCAGGGCATGCGAGCGGGGCCCGGCCAAACGAGGGGGCCTCGTCCTTGCCCTGTGCTAGAATCTCGAAGCGTCTGTCTCCACCGGGGCAGGCGCTGTCTTTCGGGCCGGCGTAGCTCAGTGGTAGAGCAGCCGATTCGTAATCGGCAGGCCGGGAGTTCGAATCTCCCCGCCGGCTCCAGCCCGTCACCAGTGCTTCCATCTATCTCGGCTGTTCCTCCATTGCCTGTTGACACGGCTCCGGGCCGCGAATAATATCTGCGCGCACGATAACTTGTTTACGTATGTCTTAATAAACGAGTCAATCGTGAAAGTGCGGCTATGCCGGTCAGAAGGGAGCCTTGACATGCCGGGAGAGCTTCGCCAGATGCGGGCCGTCGACGCCATTGTGCAGACGGTGGTGTCGTCTCCGGACGACATCGCCTACATCAGCGGGTCGTTGATCGAGGGCTTCGGTAACTCGTCGTCCGACATCGACCTCTTTCTGATCACCGCGGCTGACCCGGCCTACAACGGACCCTTTGGCACCGCGTTGGGGGACTATTATCTCGACCTCGAAATCTTCACGCGGGATGGTATGCGCGTCCTGACTGAGCGCCTCAACACGCTCGACCCCAGCGACTTCCGTGCCGTCTGGCTCACGCCTCTGGCCGACCTCGATCTCTATTACCGCACCCTGATCGGCGAAGCCTGCCACAACGCGCCGGGGTTCAGCGCGATGCATGCGGCGTTCCGTCGCGAGGTGGCGGAACGGCTGCTCGCCGCCTGGTGCGGGCTGCGCTATGCGGCGTCCATGCAGCATGCCCGGGAGGAGCTCGATACGGGCCGCGCGGTCAGCGCCGCTATCGCGGCCCAGGCAGCCTCGGCCTCGGCGCTCGACGCCTATCTCGCGGCGCATGGCGAGGCCTTTCCTTCGCTGAAGTGGCGTCAGGAGAAGCTCGCGCGTCTCCATGGCAAGGACTCCGGCTTGTACCGGCGCGCCTGGTCTCTGAAGGCGCCGGGTCAGCGTGAAGTCTCCGCCTATATGGGAGACGTGGCAGCGTTCGGCGCTGAGCTGGGCATGGAGGCCTACGCCGGCTGGACGCTGGAAGAGGTCCCGCTGGTGACAAACGGCGCCGCGATGAGCCGTGACGTCGGCGAGGATGCCTACATCCTGCAGAACCAGCGCTACCTCTTTGAGGTGTCCCGCGAGGTCCGTGAGGTCTTCGACCATGTTGCGGCCGGACCGCGTACACGAGCCGAGATCGCCGGGTCGTTGAACATCGGCGAGTCGCAGGTGCGGGAGTCGATCGCGGCACTGCAAGGTCACGCGCTCGTCCGCGCCTACTAGTTAAGGGAGGAAGAATATGGCATTGCCGGTCACGTCTGTTGCGTCCTCGGCCGCTGACTTCGTCTACTACGAGTCGTTCCTCGGGCCTCGGTTTCTGCAATTCACCTCGTACTGGTTTGACGTAAAGGGCGGCGCGGCCGCCGGGCAGGATGGCATGGTCGTTGCGTCCGCCAAGAACACGCTGTGGGATGCCGCGGTCCTCTACCTGCTTGCCCGCCGCGTGGTGTTTCAGAAGCCGCAGCCTGGAACAGCGCTCCACGCCCTGTTCCACGCTTCCGTCGACGATCCCGGCCTGCTCGCCGAGTTCGACCAACTGCTCCTGGCCAATCCCGAGACGCACGAGGAGACGGTTGCATTCGCGCACGCCTGTCTCGACTTCGTCGAGGCGCGGTTGGGGTTGCGGCCCTGGCACGAGTTCTACGGCAGTCTCACCACGCCCGAGCTGTACCGTCGCTATCACCAGCGCCTGCTGGCGCTCGGTTGGCTGGCTGAGGACCTCGGGTTGCCGATTCCTCGTTCCGTGGAGTCGTTGCAGGAGGGCATCCGTATTCGCACGGAGGTTGAGCGGCGGGTCGCGGAGCAGGAGCCCGTCGCCTAGACCAAACCTTGCTTCGACCGGACGACCGTCAGCAGGTACCATAAGGCGAGCCGCGGGACGCCAGGTCCCGTCGAGCCGGAGTTTGCCGCGTTGTCTGACGACCCCTACGCCTCAATCGCCGATATCTACGACTTCTCGTACGAAGACTTCACCGAAGACGTCAGCTTCTACGAGAACCTGGCGCAATCTGTCGACGGCCCGCTGCTGGAGCTTGGCGTCGGTAGCGGACGAGTTGCGTTGCCCCTGGCGCAGGCCGGCTACGAAGTCAGCGGCATCGACACGTCGCCGTCGATGCTTGCGCGCGCCAATGCGCGCCTCAAGGCGGCGGGCACGATCGAGGGAAGCCTGGAGCTGCAACCCGGCGACATGACGTCTTTCGACCTGGGGCGTCAGTTCGGCATGGTCTTCGTCGCCGCCAACACGTTTCAGCATCTCCTGACCACCGAAGCGCAGCTGGCCTGCCTGCTCCGCGCCCGCCGGCACCTCCTGCCGGACGGCATCTTCTCCATGGGTGTGCGGTCGCCGGCCAGCGTCTCCTGGGAGGAGGCGGACTGGGCGCCCCTGCAGCTGAACTGGACTCGCGTCGATCCCGAGACCGGCGACGTGATCATGAAGATGGCGGTTGAGCAGCCGGACCCGGCGCGCATGGTGCGCCGCCTGACCTATGTCTACGACCGCGTTTCACGGGATGGCGGCGTCAAGCGCAGCGTCTTCACGACCGAGCTGAGACACTCCACGCAGGCTGAGTTAGCGCTACTATTGCAGCAGGCCGGTCTGCGTGTTACACACGTTTACGGCGACTACGACCTGTCTCCCGTCGGATTCGGGGACGACCTGATCTTTGTTGCCAGGCTGGAGGAGTCCGTTTGAGAGTCGCGCTGGATGCTATGGGGGGCGACCTCGCTCCGCGAGAGCAAGTTCAAGGCGCCATTCTCGCGGCCAAGGAGTTCGGCATTGAGGTGGCCCTGGTTGGGCCCCCGGACATCGTCGAGCCGGAGCTTGCCAAACACCCCAAGAACCCGCGCGTCAGCATCGTCCCGGCCGGCGACGCGATCACGATGGACGAGGACGAAATCGTCAAGGCGGTGCGCACGCG
>DASTLN010000338.1:0-7218 GCA_035714925.1 Dehalococcoidia bacterium
AGGCGAGATCGATATGGAGCTCGACGACGGTGTCAGCGTGCACCTCAAGGCAGGCGACACGCTGGTGCAGCGCGGCACGATCCACAACTGGAAGAACCGCGGCACGGAGCCCTGCCTCATCGCCTTCATCCTGATCAGCGCAGACCCCGTCAAAGCCGGCGGCAAAGTCCTCGAAGCGACGATGCACTAGGAGCCCCGTATGAACTTTGGCACCTTCCACCTCTACTCGCAGCCGCCCTGGATGTCAGACGGCGACGTCGTGCACAACGAGCTGGAGCAGCAGCTATGGGATGAAGAGCTGGGCTACGACGAGGCGTGGCTGGCCGAGCACAACGCCCGCGTCTACGGCATCGTCGGCTCGCTGCAGGTGACCGCCGCGGCGCTGGCAGCGAGGACGGAGCGAATCCGCATCGGCGCGGCCGTGACGCGGCTGCCGCTGCACCACCCGCTTCACACCGCCGAGGACCTGGCGCTGGTCGACGTGCTGAGCAACGGACGCTTCGACCTCGGCTTCGGCAAAGGCTACGACCCGCTCGAGTTCGAGACCTACGGCGTCGACTTCGAGGAACGCGACGAGCGCTGGGAAGAGTCGCTCGATATCGTCCTGCGCGCCTGGACCGACGGCCGCATCGCTCACGAAGGCAAGTTCTGGACGATCCCGGAGATGGAGCTGATGCCCAAGGTCGTGCAGCGGCCGCACCCTCCCGTCTTCCTCATGGTGACGAAGTCTGACGACTCCGTGGTCTTCGCCGCGAAACGCCTCTTCCCAATCATGATGGGTCAGGGCCCTGACTGGGACGACGCCAAGCGCAAGGTGCAGCTGTACAAAACGACGGCGCTGGAGGCCGGCTACGCTGAAGATGACATCGACCAGGTAATGACCACGTTCGGTCAGCTCAAGCAGGTGCACATCGCCAAATCGAAGCAGCAGGCACGCGACGAGTACGAGAAGGGACTGATGTGGTACTTCGCCACGTCCGCCAACCGCGGCATGTTCGGCTTCAACAAGGAGCCGCAGCCCTACGACTACTATCTCAACCACCGTTCCGTCATACTCGGCACAGCGGAAGAGGTCTCCGACCAGATCGGGGAGTACAGCGCATACACCGGCGTCCAAAACGTCATCTGCTGGTTCAACTGCGGCGGCCAGCCTCAAGAACAGGTGCGCCGCTCTATGGAGACTTTCGCCAGGAAGGTCATGCCGAGATTTAAGTGACGCAAGAATCCCCTCTCCCCTGGAGGGGAGAGGGTTAGGGAGAGGGGTCGGCATCCCGGCCGCGAGACCTCCCTTCATCCGGGAGAAATCACATGACACAAATCCAGGCCGCCATCTTCCGCGAGGTCAACAAGCCCATAACCGTCGAGACCATCGACATCGACGACCCGCAACCGTACGAGGTCCTGATCCGCACCGTCGCCTCAGGCGTCTGCCACAGCGACCTCCACGTCATCGAGGGCAATTCACGCTTCGACCTTAGCGACCCCGTCGTACCCGGCCACGAGGCCGCCGGCGTCGTCGAGGCCATCGGCGACGCCGTCACGACCGTACAACCCGGCGACCACGTCGTCGCCTGCCTGAGTGGCTTCTGCGGCGTCTGCGAGCAGTGCCTCAGCGGACACCCCAACCTCTGCACCGCAGGCATCCAGGCCCGCCGCGGCGACAGGCCGCGCCTGAGTCAGGACGGCCGCAAGCTGACCCAGCTCATGGGCCTCGGCACCTACGCCGAGAAGATGCTGCTGCACGAAAATTCGATCGTGAAGGTGGACGACGACCTGCCGTTGGACCGGGTCGCTTTGATCAGCTGTGGCGTCCTTACCGGCCTCGGCGCCGCGCTGCGCACCGCCGGCATCGAGCCCGGGCAAACCGTCGCCGTCTACGGCTGTGGTGGCGTCGGCCTCTCCATCGTGCAGGGCGCGCGTATCGCCGGCGCGCGCCAGATCATCGCCGTCGACCAGTTCGACAACAAGCTCGAGATGGCGAAGGGCGTCGGCGCGACGCAGACCGTGAACAGCGCGCAAGGTGACCCGGTGAAGGCCGTGCGCGAGCTGACCTCCGGCGCCGGCGTCGACCACGCCTTCGAGGCCGTCGGCATCGGCTCGCTGATGCGCCAGGCGATCGAAAGCCTCGGCATCCGCGGCACCTGCACCATCGTCGGCGTGCCGCCGCCCAGCACCATCATTGAAGTGCCGTTCATGGCGATCCGGCCGGAGTGCAAGGTCCAGACCTCGCGCATGGGCTCCAACCGCTTCCGCGTCGACATCCCGCACTACCTCGAGTTCTACCGCCAGGGCCGCCTTCTGCTGGACGAGATGATCAGCGTGCGCAGCGACCTCAGCGGCGTGAACGAGGCGTTCCGCGCCATGAAGGCCGGCGAGGTAGCCCGCACCGTGCTGACGTTTAGCTAGTGCATCTCCGCAGTGAGCGTGGGTGACACCCCAGCCTAAAGGCCGAGGCATGGCGTACGTGCCCGCCCTTCAGGGCTGGGTTGGCTACCAAAAATGAGCGCGGTCACATAGAGCGACGCGCTTTCGACGGCACCGACGGGCCACCTCACCTTGCGCTGCAGGTGGTAGGCGTCCAACATGTTGGACGCCTACCATCCCGCGTAGGCGCCCACCACGCGGTGGGACCGAAGCAGCACGATTGACACAGATTCGCCGAGGTTAGATTATGACCTTTGCGTTAAGGTTTAAGACCAACCCTCAACCTGCTATTTCGGAGGCGCGGACATGCTGTCCAAAGAAGACAACCAACTGATTACGGACACGAACTCGGGAACGCCGATGGGCGAGCTGTTCCGGCGGTTCTGGCTACCGGTCGCGCTTTCGCAGGAGCTGCCCGGTCCGGACAGCATCCCGCTGCGCCTGCGCATCATGAGCGAGGATCTCGTCGCCTTTCGCGACAGCGACGGCCGCGTCGGTCTCGTCGACAAGTATTGCCCGCACCGAGGCGCATCGCTCTTCTTCGGCCGCAACGAGGAAGGCGGCCTGCGCTGCATCTACCACGGCTGGAAGTTCGACGTAACGGGCAACTGCATCGACGTCCCCAACGCGCCTGAGGGCGAGACGTACAAGAACAAGGTCAAGATAAAGTCCTACCCCGTCGTCGAAGCCGGCGACCTGATCTGGGCCTATATGGGACCGAAGGACAGGCAACCGCCGTTCCCCGAGTTCGAGTGGCTCAATCTGCCGCGCAGCCATCGCTACGTCACCAAGTTCCAGCTCGAGTGCAACTGGTTGCAGGCCACCGAGGGGGACTTCGACCCCAGCCACGCCCGTTTCCTGCACAGCACGATGGACAACAACCAGAGCAACCCCGGCAACGCGCTCAACCAGGGCGCCGGAGCCGGCGGCCGCGTCGGCGTCAACCAGGTCAACCTCGCCGCGCCGATCGACCCCAGCGAGCGGTACCCTCGCGCCGTGGGCAATCGACGCTTCAAGGAGACCGACCCAACGTCCGCGTCAAACATGCGCCTCGAGGACATCGACGCCGCGTTCTTCAGCATCGCCGCCAGCGAGCTGCCGGACGGCCGCAAGCAGGCCGTCGCCGGGCTGCGCTGGCACATGCCGATGTTCTGCCCGCCCGGCGTCGCGCGTCCCGGCCACTTCTCCGCCAACATGCGCGTCCCGGTCGACAACGAGCGCCTCATGTTCTTCCGCTTGCGCTGGAGCCTGAACCCGATGACGGACGAGGACCTGCAGGAGTACAAGCTCGGCGGCTATACGCACCCGGAGATGGTCCCCGGCACCTGGCGCACCAAGGCCAACGTCCACAATGACTACGAAATCGACCGCCTGGCGCAGAAGCACTTCTCCTACAGCGGCATCAAGACCTTCCCCCTGCAGGACATCGCGATGATGGAGGACCAGTGGGGCCCGCTCGCCGACCGTCGCAATGAGCACCTCACCAGCATGGACTACCAGATCATCTACCTGCGCCGCCGTCTCCTGCGCACGGCCAAGGCGTTGGCGCAGGGCGTCGAGCCAGACGAGCCGTGGATGTCGGAGTCGTACCGTTATCACACGGCACAGGTCGTGCTCGATAGCGGCACGCTGGAAGACGCCATCGAGCAGGCCAAGCTGAAGGCGAAGGAGCCCGTCGTCCCGTCCGACCTCAAGGTCGAAGCGCCGAAGATCTCGGCCTGATGCCAGACGACGAGCCCGTAGCTGTCATCGAAGGCGACAAGGGCTCAGCCTCGATCTACGAGGTCTGGGACGGCGGCCGGCTCATCGAGTACCAGGTGCGAATCGGGAACGAGGTCGAGACGTTCCGCAACCTGGGTGAGGCATACATCGCCGCGGGCGAAAAGGCCGGCGCGCATACCTAGCAGGTCGCCCGAAAACCACGGTGGAGAGCTCACGCCTTGATGATTTCATCCTGTTGCCGTCCCGGCTGACATGATCACAAGCCGGGAGCACGCCGATGAGATCGTCGACATCCTGGACGCCACCATCGGCGATGTGAAGCAGGCCCGCAATCGATTGCGCGCAAGACGGCTTCCCATTGGGACCAGAAACAGGCCTTGTCTGGGAGATGGCACAGCGCCGCTAGGCCGAGCTGAAACGTCGGGCCGGAGTATCGCGGCTGGTTCGAGACATTCAGTCCGAAGGGCAGACAGGCGCGCCCCGGTGAGACCTGGACCCTGCCGGATCACGTCAAAACGCTACAGCTGATCGCCGATACAGGTTCCGATGCCTTCTACAAGGGCGAGCTCGCATCTCGTATGGCGGCAGACGGGCGGTCACGTTAGCGAAGGTGACCTGGCCGGGCACACATCGACCTGGGTCGACCCGATTGGCGTCAAATACCGAGGGGCTAGGACGTCTTGTCTGGCCCGCCGTTAATCGAGCTTCGGCCTGACCTCATGCCACTCGGTGCGACTCTGATACACGTGACCAATCTGGAAGAGCGTGTTCTCCTCAAATGGCTCGCCGACAACTTGCATGCTGAGGGGGAGACCGGATTCGCTAAAGCCCACGGGCACGGACAACGCTGGGACTCCGGCGAGGCTAAACGTACCGCGGTGGGCCCGGCTACCGAAGAACTGGCGCAGCACAGCGTCCTTGGAAGTCAGGCCCGTGGCCGTTTGCAGTTTCGGCGCGACTTCTGCCTGTGTCGGGGTGACAAGGACATCAACGTCGTGGAGCAATGCCATGATGTCGCGCCTCATCAACATCCTGAGACGCGAGAGCTTCACGTATTCGGCGCCGGTGATCAGGCTGCCGTACATCAGGCGGCGGCGAGAGGCGAAATCGAAGTCTGCGGGTCTCTCTCGCAATCGCTGCCGGTGGACGTAAGCGGCTTCAGCGTCGGATATTCCGCCACAGATCATGCCACCGTGTGGAAATAGGGGGAGCGACACGTCGACAACGCTGGCGCCCGCTTCTCCCAGCACGCCGAGGGCGCGAATCACGCCGGCCGCGACTTCATCCGTACTGGCGCCGTCGTCGATGCTCTCGCGAACCAGACCGATGCGCAGGCCGGACAGATCGTCACGCGGAGTAAATGGCGTCACTGCCCGAGTCGTGTCATTCGATTCGCTGGCGTCCCCGCCTGCGATCGCCTCGAAGACCATGGCGCAGTCCCCGACTGTCTTTGTCATTGGGCCGATCGTGTCGAAGAACCAGGCAAGCGGCCAGGTCCCGCGGCGGCTGACCCGGCCCCAGGTGGGCCGGAGCCCAACAATCCCGCACCAGGCTGCCGGGCCCCGGATCGAACCTGCCGTGTCGCCACCCAGCGCCGCGGCACAAAGCGAGGCTGAGACGGCGATGCCGGAGCCAGACGACGATTGGCCTGCCTGCCTGGCCTCGTCCCAGGGGTTGTGCGGTACGCCAAACGGGTGCGTGATATTGCCACCGAGAGCAAACTCGCTCATGTTCAGTTTGCCGAGGATCACGGCCCCGGCCTGACGGAGTCTCGCCACGGCTGTCGAGTCCGCGGCCGCGACGTAGTCGACCAGCCTGCTGCCTGCCGTCGTCCGCAAGCCCTCGACGTCGAGCTGGTCCTTCACCGCGATGGGCAGCCCGTGCAAAGGGCCGCGTGTTCGGCCGGCCAAGGCTTCGTCGTCCGCCTTCTCCGCCTCAGCAAGAGCCGGCTCCTCGGCGAGGGTAATGAACGCATTGAGCCTGGAGTACTTCTTCGCGCGCTCGATATAGACGCGAGTTAGGTCCACGGACGAGAGCGCGCCTGACGCCAGAAGCGTAGCCAGCTCGCTGGCCGGTCGCAGAGCCGCGTCGTCTGGATTCATCGCCCGCCGCTATGTGAATCGAACGTCGTTGTCGGCTCCTGCGCATCGATTTCGGCGGGCTCGAGCCCGGCCAGCGCCTCTCGCAGCGCGTTGATGCGATGGCTGATTTCGTCGAGATCTTCGTCGTCAACGGGAGACAGGCCGAGTGAGGCCATCTGGGCTCGGACATCTTGTGTGGTGAGGTCGGGCACTGAAACGTCCCCCAGTCTTCAAAGCCTGATACTAGCGGCAGCACCGGCTTTTTGCATCCGCACAGACGCACGTCACGACAAGCCACGCCGCGCACGGCAACAGCCTGGGCGATCGCCCGCGAAGCCTCCTCGACAACCGCCATGCATCGTGCCCTTCACCCGCAGGCAGAAGTGGTAGATTTGAAGCTGGCCGGGGTGGCGAAATTGGCATACGCAGCGGACTTAAAATCCGCCGACCGCAAGGTCTTGAGGGTTCGAGCCCCTCTCCCGGCACCAACAATTCGATTCTGAAATCTGCATAAATTGCTGAATGCTCGCTGGTGGCTTAAGCTGGCCCGCGCCGGCTGCTCAGCGGTGAGCTGCACGCAGTGTGCTGGTCCTAACTGGCGCCGCCGTAGGGGCGCTGGCATTCGTTTGCAAACCCTGACACCGAGCCAGGCGGTCGCGGAGTTCAAACACGTCGGCAAGAACTCGGCGTGTTCGACCTGCCTCTCGTCTCGCGTTCCGATGCCGCGCCGGCCAGGGCAACCGGCTCCAGGCCTGGCTTCCGGCGACCTCACACAGCGGCAATCGAGGGCTCCGACCGTGTGACGGAAGTCAGGACGCGTCCCATTCGCAGTCCTGATTGAAACCAGCGTGAAACCAAATTGTCACAACCGTGAAACCCATGGGAAACAGTCCGTCCCTAATCTAAACCCGTAGTCGCTAGGGTTCCGCCCCAAAGATTCCGGGGGTCTGGTCCGAGAGCGACAGCCCGTCATAGCGACGGGTACACGGCG
>DASTLN010000339.1:0-13688 GCA_035714925.1 Dehalococcoidia bacterium
CGGTAGCCGGCCATGGACTCTACGGTGGTGAAGCGGCGGCGGAACTTGTGGCCAGCCTCGCGCAGCGCCTGCTCGGCGTCGATGCCGAGGTAGCGGACGTAGTTGGCGACATTGAGGAGGAGGTCGCCGAGCTCGTCAGCGGCTTCCTCCGGCGTGGCGGCGGCTTCGAGCTCGCGCAGCTCTTCGCCGAGCTTCTCGAGGACGTCGTCGCGGTGGGGCCAGGCGAAGCCGGCGGCCTCGGCGCGGCGCAGCAGCGTCTGGGCGTAAGACAGCGCGGGCATGGCGGGCGGCACGTTTGCAAGAGCGGAGCCGTTTTCGTCGCGCTCGGCCTTCTTGATCTCCTCCCATTGAGTCACGACCTGGCCGGCGGTCTCGAGCTCGACGTCGCCGAATACGTGGGGGTGACGGCGGATAAGCTTCTGAGCCAGGCCTTCGAGGACGTCTGCCATTTCGAACTCGCCGGCTTCCTCGGCGAGCTGGCTGTGCAGGACGACCTGCAACAAGAGATCGCCGAGCTCCTCGGGCAGTCCCTCGGTTGAGCCGGAGTCGAGGACGGCGAGGACCTCGTAGGCCTCTTCGATGACGTAGGGACGGAGGCTGGCGTGGGTCTGCTCGCGGTCCCAAGGGCAGCCACCGGGAGCGCGCAGCCGGGCAACGACGTTGCGCAGGGCTTCGTAGCTGCGGGTTTCGCGTTCGCTGAGCATGGCGGGCCTCGCATTCAGGCTGGGCGCTGCGGCAAAATTTAGCTCACATAACGCCCCATAACTCGTTGACAGGAAGTCTGGCGCAAATCTACGATACCATCGAACTGTCCGAGACGTGGCGGGCGCCTCTGGGCCGGTAAAGAGGCATGTTCGTGGGCGTTTTCCGCACCGCCGCCACACTGCTATTTATCCTCTGTATTCCGGTAGCGCTGGTTACCACCAATATTCGCTTCATGGCCAACGAGCCGCGTGTCTATCGCTACGCGATCGACGAATTCGACGCGGTGGCGACGACTGGCATCGAACGGGCCGAGTTGATCCGGGCCGGCGCGGAGATACGAGACTACTTCAACAACGATCAGGAAACGCTGCTGATCGAGGTGTCCGAGGAGGGGCGCGAGGCCAGCCTGTTCAACGCGCGCGAGACAGTCCACATGCAGGACGTCAAGGACCGCTTCCAGCTGGCGAACCGTGTGCAGGAGTTCTCGACGATGTACGCGCTGGTGTACATCGTCGTCGTGGTGTTGTGGGCGCGTGAGATCACACCGCGGGAGCTGGCGGTGCGGGTGGCGGGCGGCTGCGTGGTGTGTCTGGCAGCGCTGGGCGGAATCGGGGCGGTTGGGATGACGGGGTTCGACGAGTCGTGGGAGGACTTCCACCGTTTGATCTTCAGCAACGACTTCTGGCTGCTGAACCCGGCGACGGACCACCTGATCCAGATATTCCCGCCGGACTTCTGGGAGAGCATCGTGTTCTTCGTGGGGATGATGGTGGTGGCGGAGGCGGCCCTGTTGCTGTTAGGCGCCGGATTGTATCTCGGCGCGTCGAGACACAAGCGGGAAGCGCTGCAGGGCGCGGCCTGACGGGAGGGAACAAGGAACACGGAACAGGGAACACGGAACAGGGAACAAGGAACAGGGGCCGGGGAACAGGGGGCTAGATCGAGTCAATAGAAAGAGCGGCCAATTTGGCCGCTCTTGGTTTCTCGGGAGACGAAGTTAGCAGCAGGAGCAGCTACCGCCGCAGCAGGAGTCGCCGCCGCCGGACATCGGCATCGTCATGGCAGGGACTTCGTCACCGCGGGCGAGCGGCGCGAAGAGGGAGAGGACGCGGTTGTTGGTGGTGTGACCGCTGGGGCAGGTCGCGGCGTTATTCATCTGGCTGACCGGCCGTAGGACCTCAAACTGCTCTCCGCAAGGCGGGCAGTAGTACTCGTATAGCGGCATATGCGTCCTCCTGACTAAGGTTGCGAAATCTTAGCTACGTTTTGACAACGTAGTCAACGTCCGCGGCGTTTCAGGCATACGTTGTCGCTGCCAACGATGAAGGCGGTTCTGCTATTCTCGGGGCTGTTTCTGCCAAGACGATTTCGCAGCTTTCGACGCAGGAGGACCCGATGTACGTAGCCAGCACGAACAACCCCGAGTTTCAGCCGCGCACCGGCACGCCGATGTTCATCGGCGAGGTGCACGCGCACGGCTTGATCGACGACAAGATGACGGAGCAGACGCGGATGCTGCTGGTGAAGTTCAGTCCGGGCGGTCGAACGCGCTGGCACACGCATAGCTTCGAGCAGGGTCTGGTCATCATCGAAGGCAAGGGCATTGTCGCGAGTGAGGCGGAAGGCGAACGCGTGGTTGAGGCGGGCGACGTCGTGGTTTTCGGCACGGGCGAGAAGCACTGGCACGGCGCGACGAACACGACGGGGATGAGCCACATCGCGGTCAACCTGGCGGGCTCAGCGGAGATCCTGGGCGACTCGGAGATCACGACACCCGGGTTGTAGGCCCGCGGCGTGACCGCGGAGGACGAGGGGCCGTCGCAAGAGGGTGGGCCGGCGAGGTTGTTCGCGGGCTTCAGCTTTCTCTACGCCCTCCTAGTCACGGTCCTGCTGCTGGTCCTGAGGGACTTCTTCAGGGACGAACCCGACCGCGACGCGGTGCTCCTGTGGTTAATGGTGCCGTTGGTGTCGTCGTTTGGGACGTGGATGGCGGTCCGGTCGGGGTTCGCCCCGTTGCGAGCCTGGATCTGGTTCGGGATCGTTGCGACGATGTTTTTCTGCTGGATCGCAGTGTTTTCGTTCGGGCTGCTGTTCCTGCCGGTGCCGGTGTTGATGATGGTGGCGGTGGTCAGCCCGTGGGATAAGCCGCAGAAGCGGTAGCGCGCGAACCTCTCCTGCGCTGCCGCGCGCCCCTCTCCTTGCGAGGCGAGGGGCTGTGAAAGACGGCAGCTTGAAGCAGGTTGAGCGCTCCTGCCGTGGAGCTTCTCGAGTCTGACCTATCGCTTGTGGGAGGGCGAGGGCGTAAGTAGACTTGTGCCGTCACGTCACGGGTGTCCCTCTTGCAAGCGAGGGAGTAAATGCGAAGCCGGTCAGAGTCCGGCGCTGTCCCGCAACTGTAGTCCTTCCTCCGGGAAGGAGAGCCAGGCCGCCAGCCCGTGACGATGTCTCTGGAAGCCTCCGTGGAAGAGGCCGGGACATCGTCTGAGCAACGGCTAAGACGTATCGAACCCCGGTCTCGCGAGGCCGGGGCTTTTGTTTGCGCGCCGACGCGGGCTTCCAGAGGCGCATTGGGTCGCCTCGGGTGGAAGGAGCCTGTGTTGCGTTCTCGATTTCTGATCCCGCCATTGCTGTCGCTGTTGCTGCTGGTCGCCGCGTGCTCGGACGACGACGACCCGCCGCCCACGCCCACGTCCGCCGCGGCGTTGGAGGCGACGGCGACGACTGAAGCAGCGCCGCTATCCGAGGCAAAGTCGTTCACCGGCAGCGATGGCGAGACGGTGATCCTGGAGGCGCCGCCGCAGCGCATCGTTTCGCTGGCGTCACATGCGACGGAGATCTTCTGCGCCATCGGCGCGGGCGAGCAGCTGGTGGCCGTGGACCAGTTCGCCAACTGCCCGGCGGGGAGCGACGAGAAGCCGGCGGTCGACGCGTTCCAACCGAGCGTCGAGGCGATCGTGACGTACGACCCCGACCTCGTGTACGCGTGGTACGACCCGGGCGACCTGGTGCAATCGCTGCGCAACGCGGGCATCACGGTCTTCTTCCTGGCGGTGCCTTCGGACATCGAAGGCCTGTTCGACAACATCCGGTTGATCGGTGGGATAGCGGGTCGCGAGGATGCGTCGGAGACGCTGATCGAGGACATGGAGGCGGAGCGTGACGCCATCGTCGCTACTCTCGACGGCATTGACGCGGGGCCGCGCATCTTCCATGAGTCGGACGCGTCGTTATACACGGCGCGAAGCGATACGTTCGTCGGGGAGCTGTACACGCTGCTCAAGGCGCAGAACATCGCCGACGAGGCCGGCAGCCCTTATCCGCAGCTGTCATCCGAGGCGGTGGTGGCGGCGGACCCGGAAGTGATCGTGCTGGCCGACTTCGCGGACCCGGCGGAGGTGGCGGCGCGTCCAGGCTGGTCGGCGATCAGCGCGGTGGCGAACGACCGCATCTGCCCCGTGAACCCGGATCTGACGGACCGGCCGGGGCCTAACATCATGCAAGGCCTGCGGGCGCTGGCCGACTGCCTCTACCCGGAGCGCTGATGGCTGAGGCGATTCGGGCAACGGCGGCAGGCGGGACGCATCGGGGCCTCGCGATGAGGCTGCGCCCGGCGACAGCGGCGATCGCGCTGGCGGCGCTGGTGTGTTGCATGGTGGCCGGGACGCTGATCGGCCCGGCGGGCATTGGGCCGGGCGATACGGCGCGGGTGGTCCTGAACCACGTTGCGGGGGCGAGCTTCGACGTGCCGCGGCAGGCGGACGCGATCATCTGGGAGATCAGGTTGCCGCGCGTGCTGCTGGCGGGCGTCGTGGGGGCGACGCTGGCGTTCAGCGGCGCGGCGTACCAGGGCGTGTTCCGCAACCCGTTGGCCGACCCTTATCTGCTAGGCGTCGCGGCGGGGGCGGGGCTGGCGGGCGCCATCGCGATCGTGCTGGACGCGCCGTTGAGGCAGGGCGGGTTCAGCCTGCTGCCGCTGGTGTCGTTTGGCGGGGCGATGACGGCGGTGCTGCTGGCCTACAACATCGCGCACGCGGGCGGGCAGACGCCGAACACGACGCTGATCCTGGCGGGCGTGACGCTGTCGTCGATATCTGTGGCGGCGATCTCCTACATCCTGATCGTCGATCACCAGAGCTCGAACGCGGTGCTGTCGTGGCTGCTGGGGTCGTTTAACGGTAGCGGCTGGCGCGACCTGTCTTACGTGCTGCCCTACGCGGTGCCGGCGGGGATCGTCGTGTTCCTGCACGGACGCGTGCTCAACGTACTTCAGCTCGAGGAGAGCGAGGCGTCGTATGTCGGGTTGGACGTGCAGCGGACGAAGGCGATCATCCTGCTCGCGGCGTCGTTGGCGGCGGCAGCGGCGGTGTCGGTGGTTGGGATCATCGGGTTCGTGGGGCTGGTGTCGCCGCATTTTGTCAGGCTGCTGCTGGGTCCGGACTACCGGAGACTGCTGCCGGTGGTCGTGCTGGTCGGGGCGAGCTTCTTGATCCTGGCCGACATCGGCGCGCGGTCGCTGGTCAGCCCCGGGGAGCTGCCGGTGAGCATCCTGACGTCGTTCGTCGGGGCGCCGTTTTTCCTGTTCCTGCTGCGGCGTCAGCGCCGGGTGTACTTCTGATGCTCGAGATCCGCGGATTGCGCGTGGCGTACGGCGAGCGTGAAGCGCTGCGCGGCGTCGACCTGGACGTGGCCGCGGGCGAGGTGGTGGGCCTGGTGGGGCCGAACGGCGGCGGCAAGTCGACGCTGCTGAAGGCGGTCACGCGTGGCGTGGCCCTGAAGGCGGGCGAAGTACTCCTGGGCGGCGAGGACGTGACGCGGTTGAGCGCGCGTGAGATTGCGCGTCAGGTGGCGGTGGTGCCGCAGAGCCCAGCGCTGCCGGTGGGCTTCCTGGCGCGCGAGATTGTAGTCATGGGGCGGACGCCGTACCTGCGCTTCCTGGAGCAGGAGGGCCTGGCAGATTACGAGAAGGCGGACGCGTCGCTGGCGTCGCTGGGCGCGGAGGCACTGGGCCTTCGCCGCGTAGAGGAGCTGTCGGGCGGGGAGCGTCAGAACGTGGTCCTGGCGCGGGCGTTGGCGCAGGAGACGCCGCTGCTGTTGCTGGACGAACCGACTGCGAACCTGGACATCGGACACCAGGTTGTGATCGCGAAGCTGCTGCGCCGGCTGGCCGCGGAGCACGGCGTTGGTGTACTCGCGGCGCTGCACGACCTGACGCTGGCGTCTTTGTACTGCGACCGGCTGGTGCTGCTGGCGGCCGGCAGTGTTGTTGCGGAGGGCGCGGCGGTCGACGTGCTGACGCGCGACAACCTGCGGCTCGCCTACGGCGCGGACGTTGCGGTGCTGCGTCCGGAAGGGCTGGCCGGTCCCGTGGTCCTACCGCTGGAGCCGGACTAGACGGGCCGGTGGGGCACCTTCATCGGGTAGACGCGGGTGCGGAAGCTGGTGGTGGAGTATTCGGGGTCGGTCGGCTCAAGGGTGACCACGGAGTCGGGAAGGTCCCGGCCTTCGACGGTGACGACGGCCTTGACGTCGCGGCCGAAGATGCCGCGGCGGAACCACTGGAACTTGACCTGGCCTTCGGCGTTGGTCTCACGGACTAATTGCTTGGCGTTATGGGAGTACTGCAGGCTGCCGTCGCCTTCGCAGGTGATGACGACGTCTTTGCCGACAAGGACCTGACCCTCGGCGTCGCGCAGGGTGAGCAGGTAATCGAACCGGGCCTTCGGCTCCTGCGCCTCGATGAAGATTTCAGCGCTTGCGCTCAATTCTCGCTTCTCCTGTAAATAAAGTTTAGCCGTAGTTTAGCAACACAGCGCGTCGTGAGTCAGGTCGTGCCTCGAAGCCTCAGGCGGGGATGGGGACGGCCGTGGCTGCTTCGGCACGGTCGACGCGGCGTTCCCAGATGGACATAACGAGCAGAATCGCGAGGAGGGTGACCCCGGCGCCGGTCAGCACGCTGCGTTCGCCGACGGCGTCGGCGATGAATCCGGTGGGCAGGCTGAAGAGGTTGATCAGGCCCCAGGCGATCTGCATCAGACCCATGACACGGCCGTAGAAGGCCGGGTCGGCGTGCCGCAGCGCGACGGAGTTGTTGAGCGTCTGGAAGGCGGAGATGCCGGCGCCCATGAATGCCATGACCAGCATGAGGACGAGCAGGCTAGGCGCGAAGCCGGCCATCGCCAGCATGGACGCGGCGAGGAGGCTGCTGACCTTGAGGTAGAGGCTGGCGCGGGGCGAGTCGGCGAGGGATGCTACGAGGATACTGCCCACCAAACCGCCGCCGGCTGTGACGCCGAGGACGGCGCCGAGGCTGGCCGTGCTGCCGCCGAGATCGCCTTTGACAAGGCCCGGCATGACGACCCAGAAGGAGTAGCCGAGCGCCGTGATCGCGTAGTAGCCGATCAAAGCGTGCATAAGCCTGGCGTTGCGGCGGGCATAAGCCAGACCCTGTCGTGCGTCGGCGAATACCGAGGTCCCGCGACGGTCACGGGGTGGACTGGACGGGATGTGGGACATCGTCAGGAGGACGACGACGAACATGGAGGCGATGATGAAGTAGGTCCCCGTCGCACCGATGATGGCGATGCTAAGCAGCGCACCGGCGAGGAAGGGCGCGCAGATGCGGCCGAAATTGCCGCCTACCTGTAGCAACGCCATCGCATTGCCGATGCGCGCGCTGGAGACGACGTCGGCGAGAAGGGCCGTGCGCGAAGGGCCGAGGATGGCGAACATCGCGCCGGTGGCGAACGAACCGGCGGCGAGCCAGAAGATGCTGATGTGGCCGGTGAGGAGGAGCAGTGCCATCGCGAGGATGACGCCGCCGATGACGGTCTGGGTTGAGATGATGAGGAAGCGCTTGTTGAAGCGGTCGGCGATGGCGCCGCCGAAGGGATTGAGCATGAGCATCGCGACACCTTGACCGAACATGACGGTGCCGACGGCGCGGTTGTTGCCGGTGAGGTCGTAGGCGATGACGCCCTGGGCAACACCAGACATGTTGAAGGCGAGGAAGCCGATGAAGCTTCCGAGCCAGACGATGCGGTAGACCGGGAACTGGAACGCGGCGAGGGTTGTGGCGGCCCAGACGCGGCTCCGACCAGGCGGCCTCGCGTCAAGAGGAGATAGGGGCGGCGCTGAGACGGCGGGCTGCGCCATCAGTCCGCGAGTGGGGATGAAGAGGGGCGGTTCATTTACGTCCCCAAGTATATTACATGAGACGTAATTCCCTTTAGACGGGCTCGGGCGGGTCCTGCGGCGTGCCGCCTTCACCGAGGTCGCCGAGACGGCGGCGGATTTCGTGCTCGATATCTTTCATCTGTTCCGGCGTGATTCCGAGCTTCTGCAGCGTGTCTTGAAGAAGGCGCTGCACCTCTTCCATATCGTGCTGAATCAGGGCGTCGGCAAGCTCCATCTGGGTTTCGACGGCGACGAAGGCATCGCGGCGCTCGCTCTGGCTCCCCATCGACAGGATGGTCGACATGAGGCGGGCGAAGAGGTTGCTGGTGCGCGCGATGCGGATGCGGTCCTGCGGGTCGTCCGGAAATTCGCCGGTGATGGCGACCTCGAGGCCGGTGCGCTTGTCGGTGGCTACGTACTGCTCGCGGGCCATGGGGTCATTGTAAGGGTGGGATGTGGGTGAATGCTCGGGGCATAGGGGCATACGGGCATACGGGCAATCGACTATGGCCAGGCGACCCAGCTGTGAACGGTAAGCTTGATGATTGGCGCGTCATTCAACGGCATTGCAGCGTACTGGGCGTACCGATCGCGCAGAGAGGCGAGCGCGGCTTCGTGTTCCGGGCCGGCGTGGAGCAGCTCTGCCGTGCCGCGAAGCTGGACGTAAGCGAGGCGGGTCCAGTCCTCGTCGTAGCGGTCGATGAGGAGCTGGACGTTGGGGTTGGCGAGCAGGTTGCGAACCCGACGCAACTCGGTGACGGCGACGCGTTTGGGTTTCGCGTCGAGGACGGAGTATGCGACGCCGTTAACGTAAGCGAAGCAAACGGGCACAACGTGCGGGCGCTGCCGGGTGTCGACCGTGGCGAGGCGGGCGACGCGGGCTTCATCGTGCCTAGAATACGGCGTGAGGGAGAAGCGATGGCGCGCGGGTGAGGTGGTCGTCCTGCGCTACGTCGAAACGACGACCAGCGCGCGGATGGTGCACGCGATCATGGGCGATCCAGCCTTAATCCGAGGTGTGCCGTTCCTCGAGAACGGTCAGTACGTCACGGTCGGGGCCCGGCCGTACCGCGTGATCGAAGACTCGGACGACATTGTCGTGCTGTTCCAGCCAGAGGGCACGGCGATCGCGCGCTGGGACCTTACGGAGGGCCGGTTGATGGCGGGGCCGCAGGCGAGCCAGGGCGATTCGCTACGTTTGCTGTACCCGGGACGGCCTTACGACGTGACGCTGTTCTTCGAGGCGCAGGGAGAGCCGCCGTGGATGTTCGACGGGCTCTTCGAGGGTGAGGGGTTGGTCGCGGGGTGGCGTGAGCGACGCCGGGCGTTGGGTGAGGACGCGTTTCGCGGGCCGCCGAGGTCCCCGGAGCCGGGCCGATTTCGGGGCTGGTACGTCAACATCGAGACGCCGTTCAAGCGCACTTCCTACGGCTTCGAGGTCGCGGATATGACGCTGGATATCGCGGTGCGTCCGGACCGCAGCTTCTATCTCAAGGACGAGGACGAGCTCGAAGTGGCGCTCGCGGCGGGCGCTTGTAGTGAGTCTGAAGCCGCCGCAATCCGTAGCGCTGCGGAGGGCGTTACGCAGCTAATCGTTTCGGGGATTGCGCCATTCGACGAGAGCTGGCGGCGCTGGCTACCGTTTCCGAGGGAAGCGATCGGCGAAATTCCGGACGGATGGCAGGCGACACCGGAGCTGACCAATGGCTGGCCGGACGTTTAGCTGAGTGCGGCGGTGAGCTGAGCTTGCAGCTGGGCGGGGTCTGTGGTGGGCGCCTGGCAGACGTAGCGCTCGCAGAGGTAGGCGGTGGGCAGGCCGTTCAGGGCCTCTCGGTCGTCGAGCAGGGGCGTCGGGTTGTCGGTCTGGCCGGAGGGGCCTCCGACGATGAGGAGGTTGGGGGCGTAGAGGGCGCGCACCTGGTCGAGGAGCGCCACAAGTCTGCTTGCAGGCGCGGCGATGGGGTTTACCTCTCCCCCCTGCCCCCTCTCCTTGCGAGGAGAGGGGGAGATACTTGTCTCAGACGGCAGGACGATGGCGAGCTCTTGCGGCGTCGAAAGGTGAAAGTCGAGGGCGGCGAGGAGGCGGCCGAAGGCGGTGGGGGCGTTCTCGATGTAGGGCGCCAGCGTGCGAAGGCAGGTCGAGGCGCGGCGCTCGTAGTCGGCGTTGTCAGTGAGCAGGGCGAGCTTGAGCAGGACATCGACGGCGACCGAGGTGCCGGAGGGCGTGGCGTTGTCGAAGAAGTCGCGCGGGCGTGTGATCAACGTCTCGTGGTCGCGACCGGTGTCGAAGAAACCGTCGATGTCGTCGTCCCAGAAGAGGTCGATCATCTCGGCTGCCAGTTGCGAGGCGGAGCGCAGGTAACGCTCGTCGAAGGTCGCGGCGTGTGTGGCAATGAGGCCGTCGATGAGGCAGGCGTAGTCCTCGAGGTAGCCGTTGAGGCGGGCGATGCCATCTTTCCAGGTGCGCAGCAGGCGGGTTGCAGGCCGCATCTCGCGCAGCAGGAAGCCGGCGTTGGCGGCGGCGGCGTCGCGGTAGGGCTGCGAGTCGAAGGCGATGGCAGCCTCGGCGAAGGCGCGGAGCATGAGACCGTTCCAGGCGGTGAGGACCTTTTCGTCTCGGCCGGGATGGACGCGGTGCTCGCGGGCCGCGTAGAGCCTGGACTTTGCTGCCTTGATGAAGGTTTCGAAGGCCGCTTCGCTCGATGCGTTGGTTGCCCTCTCCCTAACCCTCTCCCAGAGGGCGAGGGGATCGCCTGGGGCGGTGGTTGCCGCGCCATCGACAAAACGCTCTGGTGGAACGCGGACGTGGAGGATGTTGGAGTCCTCAAAGTTGCCTTCTGCGGTGACGCCGAAGTAGGCGCCGACGAGCGCGCCGTCTTCGCCGAGGACGGCTTCGAGCTCGGCGGGGGTCCAGAGGAAGAACTTGCCCTCCTCGCCCTCGGAGTCGGCGTCCTGGGTGGAGTAGAAGGCGCCGGAGGCATCGGTCATTTCGCGCAGGACGTAGTCGAGGGTCTCCTCGGTGATGCGGCGGTAGAAGGGATCGCCGGTGAGCTTCCAGGCGTCGAGGTAGAGGCGGGCGAGCAGGGCGTTGTCGTAGAGCATCTTCTCGAAGTGGGGCACGAGCCAGACCGCGTCGGTGGAGTAGCGGTGGAAGCCGCCGCCGACCTGGTCGTACATGCCGCCTTGCGCCATGGCGCGCAGTGTCTTGTGCAGCGCTTCGAGCGCGGAGGGGGACTTCGAGCGGCGATACCAGCGCATGAGGAAGTCGAGCGACATCGCCTGGGGAAACTTGGGCGCGCTGCCGAAGCCGCCGAAGTCGTCGTCATGCGCCTGGAGCGTGGCCTGCGCGGCGTCGTCCAGAAGCTCAGGGGTGAGGAGGGTGTCGCCGGACTGGAGCCGGGCCGGAGAGGCGATGGCCTGCACGAGCTGTGCCCCGGCCTGGAGGACGTCCTGGCGTTTCGATTTGTACGCGTCGGCGACAGCTTCGAGGAGTCGGGGGAAGCCGGGCATGCCCTGGCGGTCGGCGGGCGGGAAGTAGGTACCGCCGTAAAATGGCAGGCCTTCCGGCGTCAGGAAAACGGTCATGGGCCAACCGCCGCGGCCGGTCAGCGACTGGACGGCCTGCATATAGATGTTGTCGACGTCGGGGCGCTCTTCGCGGTCGACCTTGATGTTGACGAAGAGACGGTTCATCTGGGCCGCGATGGCCTCGTCCTCGAAGGACTCGTGGGCCATGACGTGGCACCAATGACAGGCAGAGTAGCCGACCGAGAGGAGGATCGGCCTGTCAGCCTCCCGTGCCGCGGCGAAGGCTTCCTCTCCCCAGGCGTACCAGTCGACCGGGTTGTCTTTGTGCTGCAAGAGGTAGGGGCTGGTTTCGTTCGCCAGGCGGTTGGGCATGAGCCCAGTTTAGACCCCCGGTTACGCTGGAGGCTCCGGGTCCGGGTCGCCGTAAAGGTAATGGGGGCCGGAGCCGCGCCCGGCCGCCACGTCGTCGCGGTTGAAGAGCTGGCAGATTTCGAGTGAGAGGCAACCGCAGCCGATGCAGCCATCGAGACGGTCGCGGAGACGCTCGAGGAGGCGGATCTGGGCATCGAGCCGGGGGCGCCAGGAGGCCGAAAGCATCTTCCAGTCGCGGTGGTCCGGCGTGCGGCTGCCGGGCAGGGAGGCGAGCGCGTCGCGGATCTCGTCGAGGCGAAGGCCGACCTGCTGGGCAACGCGAATGAAGCTGACGCGCCGCAGCGTCTCGCGAGCGTAGCGGCGCTGACCGCCGCCTGAGCGGTCGGATTGGATGAGGCCTTCGGACTCATAGAAGCGCAGGGCGGAGGCGGCGACGCCGGTGCGCTGGCTGAGCGCGCCGATGGTGATGGCTGGTTCCACGGACAGATTCTACACGAGAATGCTTGACTTAAAGTGAACTTGAGGTTGTAAGGTCCGCAGCGAGACCGGCCGGTAGTCGGTTTGACGCCGGCGGGGCTTGCTGAGTATTATATCTGCGTCATGCAGATAATAACGAACGACTAATAGACGGGTTGTGAAACACTGCTGACATCATGCTGTCAGTACGTGTGTTCTATAATGGGTTCGTCACATCACTACGGGATTACGAGCACTGAGGGTTTGAACATTGCACGCGATTGAAACAGAACGACTCCGCAAGGAGTACGACGGAGAGATAGTGGCCGTCGCCGGCATCGATCTCGAGGTGGAGGAGGGGCAGGTGTTTGCCTTCCTGGGCCCGAACGGCGCCGGCAAGACGACGACCGTCCGGATGCTGACGACGTTGCTGCGTCCCACGTCGGGGCGCGCCAGCGTGGCGGGGCTGGACGTGTATCGGCAGCAGCACGAGATCCGGCGGTCGATCGGTGTGGCGTTGCAGGAAGCGGGCCTCGACGCGCTGGCGACGGGCCGAGAGCTGCTGGAGCTGCAGGGCAAGCTGTGCGGGTTGAGCTCTGAGACCTCGCGACGGCGCGCCGGCGAGATGCTGGACCTCGTTGGCCTTACGGATGCGGCGGAGCGTCAGGTGAAGACGTACTCGGGCGGCATGAAGCGCCGCCTCGACCTGGCCAGCGCGCTGGTGCATGAGCCGCGCATCCTGTTCCTGGACGAGCCGACCGAGGGTCTGGACCCGGCAAGCCGGCAGTCGGTGTGGCAGGAGGTGCAGCGGCTGAACCAGCAGATGGGGATGACCGTGTTCTTGACGACGCACTACCTTGAAGAGGCGGATCGGCTGGCAGATCGGGTCGCGATCATCGATCACGGCAACATCGTGGCGGAGGGGACGCCGGCGGAGCTAAAGGCGACGATCGGGACGGACGTGGTCACGGTGGCGTTCCATGACTCGGGCGTCGAGGCGGCGAAGCCGTTGCTGGCGGAGATGCCGGGGCTGCGCGAGATGCGGCCGGAGGCTAGCAGCGTGACGCTGTTCGTCGATAACGGGACGCAGGCGGTGGCGCAGGTGATCCGTATCCTGGACGGCGCCGGGATCGAGATGGCGCAGGTCGCCGTGGCGCATCCGAGCCTGGACGAGGTGTTCTTGAAGGCAACCGGCTCGCGCCTGGAAGGCGCCGAGACCGCGAGGGAGGAGAAAACCGATGGCAATCGCTGAGACCGTGGGCGGGGTTGAGCCTGTGGCGCTGCCGGCGTGGAACTCCGCGCGTCAGACGCTAAGGGCGACGGCGCTACTGGCATCGCGCGAGATCCGGCTGGCCGTGCGCACGCCGATGTACCTGCTGCCGAACCTGGTGGTGCCGATCTTTTTCTACTTCATCATGCTCGGGTCGCTGAAGGGCTTCGCGAATGCGGCGGGG
>DASTLN010000340.1:0-10422 GCA_035714925.1 Dehalococcoidia bacterium
GCCCATGTGGCCCGCCGGATTGCGCGTGAAGAAGATGCTCTCGGCCGCCTGCATCAGCGTCGGCCCGAACTGGCCGTCAATCAGCGTCGCGCTGAGGTCTTCGAAGTGAGACTCCTCGTCCTCCCCCGTGTAAATCCGAACGAACATTGCGCCCTGTCCTACTATTTCATCTGGTGGAATCAGGATGCATCCTGCTCCTGTCGAAGCGACCTGTCTAGAGCGCCGGACGCCCCATCACCGCCACCAGATTCCAGTCGCCATCCTGAGCTTGTCGAAGGACGCAACGCCTCGTGCTCTATGAGCGCGCTCTACCCGTAACACCGGGGGCGAGACTCTACCGCCCCCAGAGCTCCTTCGTGGCCAGCCGCGCGCCCTCCGCCAGCGTCCGGAACTTCGCCCAGACGAGGTCCGGGTGGATCTTCGGGCCGAAAACGCTCTGCGCGAACCCGCAGTCCGTCCCCGCTATCACATTCTCCCGCCCCACCAGGTTCGCCAGCCGCACGATCCGCTGCCGCACCAGTTCCGGATGCTCGATGACGTCGTTCGTGTGCCCCACGCAACCGGGGATCAGCACCTTGCCATCCGGCAGCTTGGTGTCCTTCCAGATCTCCCACTCCCACTCGTGACGCGGGTTCTGGTCGTATGAGAGGCCGGCCGCGTTGACCTGCAGGATCAGGTCGACGAACTCGTTCAACGTCACGTCCTCAGAGTGAGGGCCGCGACCGCCGCCGTAGCACAGGTGGAGCCGCACACGGTCCGTATCCAGTCCCGCCAGCGTCTCGTTGAACACCTCGACCAGCAGCCCGAAGCGCTTCCGGAACGACCCAACGTCCATGCCCAGGGCGTTGAACTTCATCACCGGCGTGTCGATCTGCAGCACAAACCCCGCATCCAGGATCGCCTTGTACTCCCCGCGAATCGCCTTTGCGCACGCCCGCAGGAAGTCCTCCTGGTTGTCGTAGTACTCGTTCTGGTCCGGCAGGTACCCCATGTTGTCCGGCCCCACGGACGGCAGGAACGCCTCTCGCACCTCCACCGAAGGCAACGCCGCCTTGAAGTTGTCGATTTCGCGGTCGATAGCTTCGGGCCCCTTGTGCGTCACCGGCCCGACACAGAAGGTGCGCACCTGCAGCGCTTTCACCGCCTCCGGACTCGGCTGGAACTCGCGTCCCTCCCCCGATGCCGCCAGGCGCCCCCGCTCCGCCATGTAGCCGTCGAACTCGCCCTTCGCCCGCTCGCGGCCCCCGTAGTTGGCCGCCGTCGTTCGCTCCGCCGGCCTGTCCTCGAATCCCGCCAGCCGCTCCGGCAGAAATGCCGTCCAGCCGATGCGCCCTTGCTCGCCATCGCTGACCACATCGATGCCGCAGTCCGCCTGCTGCTTCACCATCTCGGCCACCGCGCTACGGACGCGCGTCTGGAACGCGCCCTCGTCAAAGGAAGGCCGCTTCGCGAGCCGGTCGTCCCACAGCTGACGCAGGTCGTTTGGGCGAGGCAGGCTGCCTACCTGGGTCGTGATGATGCGATCGGTGCTGCGCTGCATGGATCCCCCTCCGAGACATGGAAGCTTTGCGAGGCGGCGCCAGTTTAGCAGCCGAAGGGCCGATATTGCCCTCACAACGGTGTTAGAATCGCCACGCAGTTCGATTGGGCGAAAAGGAGCCATTTCATGCTTAGCGCTGCCGACAATGAGGTCCTCTGTCGCGTGGGTCCCGGTACTCCGATGGGCAAGGTGTTCCGCGAGTACTGGATCCCGGCCGTCCGCTCCGACGAGCTGCCCGGGCCCGACAGCGCCCCCTTGCGCCTCAAGCTCCTCGGCGAAGAGCTCATCGCCTATCGCACCACGTCAGGCGCCGTCGGCGTCATCCAGAACGCCTGCCCCCACCGCGGCGCGTCGTTGTTCTTTGGACGCAATGAAGAGGACGGCCTGCGCTGCGTCTACCACGGCTGGAAGTTCGACGTGACGGGCGCCTGCGTCGACATGCCCTCTGAGCCCGCCGAGAGCAATTTCAAGAACAAGGTGCGGGCTCGGGCCTACCCCACCCAAGAGCGCAACGGCATCATCTGGTGCTACATGGGCCCGCGTGAGGTCCCGCCGCCACTTCCCGACATCGAAGCCAACATCATGAACACGGACGTGGAGCAGATCTCGATCCTGCACCGCGCCTGCAACTGGATGCAGGGCATCGAGGGCGAGCTCGACACGATTCACGCGGCTTTCCTCCATGGCGGCGCCGACAAGCCGGAAAACCAGAAGCCCAAGAGCCTCGCCTACTACCACTACAAGGAACGCGACAACGCTCGCTTCGTCGTGCGTGACACTGACTTCGGCACCGCCTACGGCGCCTACCGCCCGGCGGAGGCCGACACCAACTACTGGCGCATCGGCTACGCGTTCTTCCCCTTCTTCGCCATGCAGGCCGCCGGCGAGATGGGCCCCGCCGTCAAGATGAACGCCTACGTGCCGATGGATGACGAGCACACGCTGCAATGGGAGATCTACTACGTGACCGATGGCCCGCCGCGGGCGCCGCGCACCGTCAAGATCAACCGCGGCACGGAGCCGGCCGACAGCGGTCGCGGCGGCAACTACGTCCCACAGACCACGGACTGGCACGGACGCTTCAACCTCGAGCAGCACCTCGACAACGACTACTTCGTCGACCGCGAGGCGCAGCGCAACTGGGTCTCGTACTCCGGCATTCCCGGCATCCGCCAGCAGGACATGGCAGTCACCGAAACCATGGGTCCGATCTACCAGCGCGACAAGGAGCACCTCGGCACGTCCGACTCCATGATCATCCGCACCCGCCGCCGCTGGCTCGCGGTCGCCCGCGCCTTCGCCGAAAACGAAGCCGCCCTGCCCCCCAATGTCGACAAACCGCGGGCCTACCGCCTTCGCTCCGGCGAGGTCATCCTGCCCCGCAGCGCCGACTGGTGGGACGGCAGCCGTGACCTCCGAGAGAAGTCGTTGGCCAACCCGCCGGAGCTCGCCAAAGTCAACCCGGCCGGCTGATCCAGCCGTCTCTGGCTGGTCGCCAGGCCTCGCCGAATCGTTGCTGCAGGCTCCTCTGACCTGAGCAGCCCGTACAAACAGGAGGTCGGCAATGGAAATCTTGATCGGCACCCGCGAAGGCGCGTTCGTCATTGATGGGTCCGGCGCTCCTGCAGCCGGGGCGGGCATCGCTGGCGGTGTACTCACCTTCTGCCGCTCAAACGGCGCCATCCTGGCCGGCACCGAAAGCGGCCTCCACCGCTCCAGCGACGGGCGTTCCTGGCAGCCGAGCGGCTACGAGGATCGGGCCGTTCGGGCCATCGCCACGCCGCCCGGCGCCAACGGCGACGTCTACATCGGGACCCAACCCGCCGCGCTCTATCGCAGCGCCGATGGCGGCAAGTCCTGGTCCGAAATCGAATCCATGACAAGAATCCCTGGCTCCGGTGAATGGGGCCTGCCGGGTGACCCTTCGGCCTCCCGCGCGCTCGCCATCGTGTTTGACGCCAACCAGCCGGCCCATTGCTGGGTCGGCGTCGAGGTCGGCGGAATCATGGAGACGCGGGATGGCGGCGTCACATGGCACGCCGGCATGGCCGGCCAGAATCCTGACATCCACGCGCTGGTCCCCGACCCGGGCCGCCCGGACGTGCTCTACGCGACGACCGGTTTCGGCCGCATCGGCCCCGGATCGACGCCCGAAGCGCAGAGCAACGCCGGCCTCTACCGCACTCAGGACGGTGGCGAAACCTGGAGCTACGTCTGGCCTGACCTCGACCACCGCTACACGCGGCCGATCTGTGTCGACCCGCGCGCGCCTCATGCTTTGACGGTCGCCAGCACGCTCAACTACCGCTCCAGCTACCGCGACCCGGACGGCGCCCAGTCAGTCCTCTACCAGAGCACCGACGGCGGCGACACCTGGCGTTCCCTCGCCGACGCCACCCACTCGCCATCCGCGGCCAATCTCACGGCCCTCGCGCCGGCGGAAGAGACCGGCAGCGTCCTCGTCGGCACGGACAGCGGCGAAGTATGGCGCGTCAGCGCCGCGGCGGAGTGGACGCTCCTCGCAGACGGCTTGCCCGCCGTGCAGGCCCTCCTCCCGCTCGCCTAACCGCCCGAGCCATTTAGTTCCGCGGTTTCTCTGACCAGCGACACTGGCTGGTACATCGCCCTCCTCAGCGACAAAACCTCTTGCCGGCTAGGAATCATGTACTCCAAAGAAGTGTCGATATTTCAGGACGTGACTTCGTGCTGTCACTAGAAGGAGTCTCAGAATGGACATGAGAGCGGCTGCCTTTTGAGCGTCCGGCCAAGCCTGACCTCGGATCCATCCCCGATTAGCGACGCGGATCTCGCCCTCGGTTCAGCGTCGCCCATCGCCGGGAATTCGCGCCGATTGGCGCGCGTTTCTGCCGTCGTCGTTGCGGTCACTGCCATCGCGGTCCTCGCAGGCTGGGTATTCGATATCGATGGGTTGAAGAGCCTCCATCCAGCCTGGGCGTCTATGAAAGTAAATACGGCGCTTGGCTTCCTGCTCTGCGGATTCGCCCTGCTCGCGGCTTCGGGCAGCGAGGCCGGCGATCGCTCTTACCGGATCGGCCAGGTCTGTGCCGTGATGGTCGCACTGCTCGGCGCACTGACGCTGATCGAATACACGCTTCGCCTCAATCTGGGGATCGACCAGCTGCTGATCGCGGACGACCCGAATCCCGCCAAAACCTCCGACCCGGGACGCATGTCGCCGAGCACCGCAGTTGCCTTCGTTTTCGTAGCGATCGCGTTTCTAACGCTCGATCAGCGGCTGCGAGGTGTCTGGCTGGCCCAGTACTTCGCCGCAATCAGCCTCGGCCTGGCGTTCGTTTCCATTCTCGGATACATCTACGGTGTCGACGGCCTGACCGGCATCACCTCGACAACAGGAATGGCGCTTCACACGGGCGCCGCGTTCATTTTGGTCTCTGGTGGAGCGTTGCTGGCGAGGCCGGAGAACGGGATCGTCGCACCGCTTATCAGTTATCGGTCAGGCGGGAGGCAGGCTCGCCGCCTTTTGCCGCTGCTCATCGCCTTCACCGTCGCACTCAGCGTCCTGCGGGTTGTTGCGGAGAGGCAAGGACTCATCGACACAGCATTCGGAACTTCCCTCATGGTCGTGTCTAGCTCGTTGTTCTTCACCCTGGCGATCTGGATCTCTGCCAGAAGACTCAACCAGTCAGACGAAGCGCAAGAGCGCGTAGAAGCTCAATTGCGTGAGTCGAATGAGACTCTCGAAAGCCGGGTTGCCGTCCGCACGGCCATGCTCAATGAAACCAACGCCAAGCTGCAAAAGCTTATTGAGAGCCTCGAACGGTCGAACAGCGAATTAGAGCAGTTCGCCTACGTTGCCTCTCACGATCTTCAGGAACCTCTGCGCATGGTCGGTAGTTACACCCAGCTTATCGCCAGGCGCTATAAGGGCCGCCTGGACAGCGACGCGGACGAGTTCATCGAATTCGCCGTCGATGGTGCAAGAAGAATGCAGGCCCTCATCAACGACCTGCTGCAGTTCTCGCGAGTAGGTACTCAAGGGAGTGAGCTCCGGCCTGTCCCACTGCAAGACGCGCTGGACAAGGCGCTGCAAAACCTCAACGTCGCGATCGAGGAATCAAACGCCGAGATCCTTCACGGCGTCCTGCCCACCGTCCTGGGAGACCAGGTCCAACTCGTCCAGCTCCTGCAGAATCTCATCGGCAACGCGATCAAGTTCTGCGGCGATCGACCACCCGAGATCCAGATGACGGCCGAAAGAGACGGCGATATTTGGCGTCTGGCAGTGTCGGACAAAGGAATCGGCATCGCCCCCGAGCATCAGGAGCGCATCTTCGTCATCTTCCAACGCCTGCATGACCGGTCCCTCTACCAGGGCACGGGCATCGGCCTGGCGCTGTGCCGGCGCATCGTAGAACGGCACGGCGGCCAACTGACAGTCGAATCTGAACCCGGGCAAGGCGCGTGCTTCAACTTCACCCTCACCGCGGTCGAGGCGGCGCGATTGCCTGCCGAGAACGCATCCGCGGTCGCCTAGACATCCCTTAAGGAGGCAAGACGTGACTCACCAAGTTCACACCAGACCAATCGAGATTCTCCTCGTCGATGACAACCCGGCCGATGTCCGCCTGGCTAAAGAAGCGATGAAAGACGCCAAGGTCTGGAATCGCATCTACGAGGCTTACGACGGCGACCAGGCAATGGCATTTCTCAACAAACAAGACGACTATAGCGACGCGCCAACGCCTGACCTCGTCATCCTGGACCTCAACATGCCGCGTAAAGACGGCCGTGAGGTCCTCGCTGAGATGCGAGCGGACGAGCGTTTCACGCATATCCCGGTCGTCATCCTGACCACCTCGGCAGCAGAAGAAGACGTGATGAAGTCTTACGGATTGCACGCCAACTGCTACGTCGTGAAGCCCTTCGACCTGCATAGCTTCATTGAGGTCGTCAAAGCCATCGAGGAGTTCTGGCTCTGCATGGTCATGTTGCCAGGCGTGGCGTGACGATTCGTGGTCGGGTGCGCAGATTCGAACTACTACGCCAACTCGATCAAACGACGGTGTGACAACCCGGAGCCCGCATGCGTTACGCCGCCAGGGTCAGACCGGCGGCCAGCTGTCGATCCTGCGATACAACAGGCGCCAGGCGGTGACGTGCGCCTCCCAGGCCGGCGGGCCGCTCGACAATGGGCTCACGGCGCTTGGATTCGCGGCCCGTCGAGCTCGCGTCGCCAACGCCTTCTCCTCACCCTCGTAGACGGCCAGGAACTGAGGCGACCCGGGCGCCGGATGCTTGAGATCGCTGCGAAGCTCAAAACGGCTTCCGCGTAGGAAATCACCCAGAGCCACAACCTCAGGCACATGGGTGTTCGTATAGAACTCGCTGAAGTCCTTCAGGTCCTGGGAGCTGGTGCCTGCGGGTACGTCCATCCCCACCAGGAAGAGGTACGGCGCGCCTGCAGATCCGAGGTCGCCCTCACTGGGGACAAGACGACGCCAGATCAATCGCCACCATCCCTCGTACCTCTGCCAGAGCGGCGGGCCTGGTGTGTACGTCGGACGCCCTTCCGGTGGGCCGTCGTTGCGCGCGAGATAGGTAGACGCAGCGTCCTCGCTGTCCATCTCATAGACGGCGAGCCAGCGGGTACCGAAGTCACCTCGCGCGTCCTGCTCCAGTAATTCATACCGCGTCGCTCGAATGAACCCCGGGTTGCCGCTAACGACTTCGTGGACATGAACGTTGCTGTAGAAGTCATTGAATTCAGTCAACTCGACGTTGCTGCCGTCTGCCGGCGTGTTCATGCCGACCCAGTACATGAAGGGAGCATTAGTCATTCTCAGTACTGCCTTCTGTGCGGCCGATCTGCGTTGGATTCATGGTCGGGGTGCGCAGATTCGAACTGCGGGCCTCTTGGTCCCAAACCAAGCGCTCTGACCTGGCTGAGCTACACCCCGAACCGTCTACAGAATACACGGACTCTTCCCTATGCCCGTATGCCCGTATGCCCGTATGCCCGTAGCTGGCCTACACCGCCTCCGGACACCGCTCGCAGGGCACCGGCTCGGAATGCCCGTAACCGCAGCCTCGGCAATCCCACGTCGTCAGCGGCGCCAGCCAGCGCTCGCGCTCCGTTTCCCAGCGCCGGTGCTCGTGCTCGCGCCGCATCGCGGCATGGCAACGCGGGCACGCGTCCGCCAGCAACGACTTCGCCCTCGACTCCTGGAGCCTCGCGCTCAGCATGTACGCCAGCGCCGAAAAGAAGACGCCGATGCCCAGCAGCCCGCCCGCCGGCGTCGAAATCAGGTTGTTGGCGACGAAGAAGGCCGCCAGCCCCCAGGCGGCGGCGCCGGTGATGTCCAACACCAACCCCAGCGCCCCAACACCGGAACGCAGCGCTCCCACGCCTACGTTCCCTTTGCCTTCGAACGGCCCGCGCCCACCAGTTCGCTAACATCTGCAACGCCGTGCTCGCAGCAGTAGCGTTCGATGCCGTCCAGCACCTCGATCGGCGCCAGCGGGTTGGCGAACGTCGCCGTCCCCACCTGCACCGCGCACGCGCCGGCCATCAAGTAGTCGACCGCGTCCTCGGCCGTCATCACGCCGCCGCAGCCAATAATCGGCGCGTCGACAGCGCCCGCGAGCTCGTAGACCTGGCGCAGCTGCACCGGCTTCAGCGCCGGACCAGATAACCCGGCGTAGGTCGCGGCAATCGCCGGCCTCCCGCGCTCGCGGTCCATCGCCATGCCGACCAGCGTGTTGCCGACGCACAGGGCATGCGCCCCCGAATCGACGACCGCCTTTGCGACGGGCTTCGGGTCAGTGACGTTGGGCGTCAGCTTGGCGATGACCGGCAACGTTGTCGCCCGCATCACGCGCCGCACCACGTCCGCCGCCGCGTCCGGCTCCTGCCCGAACTCGATGCCGCCGCGCTCTGTATTTGGGCAACTCAGGTTAAGCTCGACGCCGCTGAACCCCGCGACGCCCTCGAGCCGCGCCGCGACCTCCGCGTACTCGCCAACCGTGAAGCCCATGATGCTGACGATGACCGGCACCTGCCAGGTCTCGTACACGGGCGCCAACTCGCGCACCAGCGCGCCGACCCCGATGTTCTGCAGGCCGATCGAGTTCAGCATCCCGCCCGGCACCTCGGCGATGCGCGGCGCGGCGTTGCCACGCCGCGGCGCCAGCGTGGTCGTCTTCGCGACGATGCCGCCCAGGCGCTGGATGTCGAAGACCTTCTGATAGTCCAGCCCGTAACCGAACGTCCCGGACGCGACCAGCACGGGGTTCGGCAGCACCAGGCTGCGCTTGGCCCCTGGCGCCAGCTCTACTTCCATCTTCACGGCGCTGGTCATCGCCTAATTATAGGCGCGCAACGTCAGCCGACCCTCCTCCTCGACCGCCCGCATGACGAAATCGAACCGGTTGGCGTCCAGGCAGGCAGCCACGTCGCCCGCGTCCACCCCCGGCGTCTTCTCCGCCACCCGGAGCGCCATCATCTTCGCAGCGTTGGAGGCTTCAGCTCGAAGCAGGAAAGGCGGCGCGTCCACAGCGGGATCGTCGACCAGCGCCGCGATGTACTCGGCGCACGCGCGGTCCTCATCCGCCGCACCGCCTTCGCCGGTGACGACGAAGTAGGCCTCCCGCACGCCCGATTCACGGATCGCCGCCGCCGTCCCTGCCGCGCAGACGAAGCTGGCGCAGTAGAGGTGTTCGGCAGCCTTCGCTGCCACGGCGCCCACCGTCCCCGCCGTCGTCCTCTGGACGATCGTGCGGCCCGACAGGTCATGGCCCTTCAACTGAACTGGTGAGTTTGTTAGATCGAATCCGTCATAGGGCCGCGAGTCCTTCAAAGCCAGGGCTCCCGGGATAGCGGCCTTCAAGGCCAGTGCCTCGTCGGTATCGGCGCTCAGCAGGATGCGTTCCGCGCCGAGATGGAACGCCCATGCCGCGGTCGTGTAGGCGCGCAGCACGTCGACCACGACCGCGGTACCCCGCACCTCGCCGCACTCGGCGATGCTGACAAAGCGAGCTCGCAGCGCCATCGCCTAAGTATCCGGCTCGCGGCGATTTGGGACAAAAGAGAGCGGAGAGGCCCGACTGAGGGTGACCTCTCCGCTGATGGGGCTAATTGGCGATTACTCGTCGGTGACGGGCGCCTTCTCCTTGACCACGGGGCGGCTGCCGCCACCCATGCGGCTAATGCTGCGCATCGGATCGCCCTCCCATAGGGTGTCCGTCGCAGAGTTCTGGAATTCGCGCTCCTCACCGCACCGCTTGCAGATGCCGTGGCTGGTCGCGCCCTGCGGACTTTCGATTACCCAGTGGTGGCGGCACAGCGGCTCCTCCGCGATGCCTTCCTGGAAAATCTCCTGTTCGATTACCGGGGTACGCATTGACCCACCTCCTGATCCTTCCACCCGTCCATTACCTATATACGTCGGCAGGGTTGCACTGGATCATGTACTGCGCGACGAAAAGAATTATCACGTTGTCATTGTTTTTCGTCAAGGTTTATACGTAAAATACCTGAAAAGATTCATTAAATAAGTGCTAAATCGCGTTCCTTCTAGACTCTCAGCCGTCTATGATAGGTTGCGAGACGACGGTCTCTTCTCCTTATGCAGACAACCAAGCATCAGATACTCGAGCTACTCAAACGCACCGGCAGCGCAACTGTCGAAGAGGCGGCCGGTTCCCTTTCCATCGCTTCCATGACCGCCCGACAGCACCTGCTCGGCCTCGAACGGGACGGACTCGTGCAGTCCGAAAAAGTTAAGCGCTCCAACGGTAGGCCTCACTTCCTCTTCTACCTGACGACCAAGGGCGACGAAATGTTCCCGCGGCGCTTCGACGTCCTCGCCGCCATCCTGCTCGATGAGGTTGGCACCCTTCGC
>DASTLN010000341.1:0-4604 GCA_035714925.1 Dehalococcoidia bacterium
TCCTTGAGGCGAGGGACTGTGGACGATGCGATGTTGGTGGACTACGCCGGGGCGTTGAAGGCTGCGCATCTTCGCCTGTCGGCTCATCTGCTGCGCCTTCTCAAAGAGAATTCGTTCCGCGGGGACACCCCTCGGGCTCCCCGCGCATGGGCTTCGCCCCCGCTACCCCTGCTGGTGTCTTGAGTTTGGGATGGAGGCGGGGAAGGCGATGCGTCCTGCGGGATGGCGCTCGTGCGCGCTCCGCCTTTTCTTAGATCAATCTGAGGGGACACCCCTCGAGCTCTGTGTCTTTGAGGTTGGGATGGTAGATCGACTGCGTTGAGGCGTCGAAGGCTTCGCGTCGCTTCCACTCCGCGAAGGGCACAGGCCTGCGCCGTCGCCTTCTGTCTAACTAATTCCTGAGGGAGACCTCTCTTCGCGAGCCTGCGGCCCTCAGACTCCCCGCGCATGGGCCCTTCGACCTTGCTTAGGATGCACTGCGCCCCCGCTGACTCTGCTTGCGTTGGTGATGGCGGGGCGATTGAACCTCTCCCTCGCTGCCGCGCGTCCCTCTCCTCCTTGAGGCGAGGGACTGTGGACGATGCGATGTTGGTGGACTACGCCGGGGCGTTGAAGGCTGCGCATCTTCGCCTGTCGGCTCATCTGCTGCGCCTTCTCAAAGAGAATTCGTTCCGCGGGGACACCTCGGGCTCCCCGCGCAGGGCCCTTCGACGCGGCTCAGGATGCACTGCGCCTTCGCTACCCTTGCTCCATGGTGGCGTATCGGCAGACGTGCCGTTGGTGAGCGAGGGGACGGTTAGTGTGTTCGCCTAGGTTGCAGGCCATCAGGATGACAATTCCGGGGAGATTTTACATTCTCCCCTTGCTCCTTATTGTGAAACCTTGCACACTAAGCCACGAAGCTAAAATCTCCCTAAGATTTGCAAAGATTTGGGAGATTTCGACAGGTTTTAGCGAAGGGGCAAACAGGAATGAGACGACTATTGGGCCTGCTGGGCGTCGTTGCGGTGGCCGCGCTGCTGGTCGCGGCGTGCGGCGACGATGACGACGACGACGCCAGCGGTAGCACCACATCGAACACGGCGCCGACGGCGGAGGTGAGCGCACCGGACCCGACGGAGGAACCGGCTGCGACGGTTGACCTGTCGCAGGACGACCTGGGGCGCGCCGTTGACCTGCCGGAGGGCCCGCAGCGGATCGTGGCGCTGAGCCCTTCGATCGTCGAGCTGATGTACGCGGTGGGCGCGATGCCGGTGGGCAAGCCGAACTCGGCCGACTTTCCGCCAGAGGCGGCCGACGTGGCGAACTTCGGCGAGAGCCGCAATCCTAACTTCGAAGAGCTGGCGGCGATGGAGCCGGACCTGATTATCGCCGACGCACTGTTGCACCAGCAGCTAGCCGACGACCTGTCGTCGCAGCTGAACGTGCCGGTCTTCGCGGTGCGCGTGGCTTCGTTCGACGACGTGACGGCGGGCCTGCGCAAGGTGGGCGCGATGACGGGCAATGCTGAGGCCGGCGAGACGGCAGCGGCCGCGTTGGAAGAGCAACTGGCGGCGATCCAGGCCGACCTGCCGGCCGATGGACCGACGGTGCTCGTGCTGGTGGCGGCGGGCCAGAATCAGTTCATCGCGGCGCGCGGCAACACGTACCTGGGCGACATCCTGAGCCAGCTGGGCGCCAAGAACCTGGTGACGGACGAGCCGGAGAACTTCGCGTATGCGGGCTTCAGCGATTACAGCCTGGAGCGCATCATCGAGCGCGACCCCGACGTGATTATCGCGGCGAGCATCGGTGGACCGCCGGGGACGCCGATGACGTCCGACATCCTGAAGGGCGTGCCGGCGCTGGGGACGCTGACGGCGGTACGGCAGAATCGAGTGTACGAAGTGGACCCATTCGTCTACATCCAGTCGGCGGGGCCGCGGGTGGCGCTGATCCTGGCTGAGCTTCCGAAGCTGCTGTATCCGGAGGTCTTCGCGCAGGCGCGATGAGGGCAGCAGTGGGTTGGCTGGGAGGGAGCCCCCTCACCCTAACCCGGTCCCTCGAGGAAGAGGGGGCAGCGCCTGGGTCGAGACGGGAGGTCGAACCTCACCCCCGCTACCGCGCGCCCCTCTCCGACTTCAGAGAGGGGCTGTGGATGATGAGGCGGTTGACGGACTGCGTTGGCGTGTTGGGAGATGGTGTGAGGTTGCTTCGTTGGCTGGCGCCGCCTCGCAATGACGTTGGGATGGTCCTGCTAGGCAGTATGGCATCGCGATGACGTTGGGATGGTCCGGCGAGGCAGTATGGCGTCTGGTGAGCGGGCATGAGCTATTGAGCGGGCCGAAGGGTTAATAGTGAACGCGGGGCGGGTCGAGGCTAACATACGTAGCCATGGCGGCAGCGGTCCCGTGATGGCCGGACTCTTCGCGCGTAAAGCACCCAGCACGTCGTCGAGGCGCATGTTCGTGCTCGGTTTTGGCTGTGCGGCGCTGCTGGGCGCGATGATGATCAGCATCGCAATCGGGCCGGTGTACATCGAGCTACATACGGTGTGGGAATCGCTGTGGACGCATGACGGCAGCACGGCGTCGACGATTGTGCGGGACATCCGGCTGCCAAGGGTCCTGATCGGCGCGATGGTCGGCGCTTCGCTGGCGATGTCGGGCGCGATCCTGCAGGGCGTGACGCGCAATCCGCTGGCCGACCCGCATATCTTCGGTATTTCGGCCGGGGCAGGACTGGTGGCGGTTACGGCGACCGTATTTCTCCCCGACCTGCCCAAGGGGACGGTGCAGCCGATCGCGTTCGCCGGGGGGTTCGCGGGAGGGGGCATGGCGTACGCGATGGCCTGGCGCGGCGGCGTCTCGCCTGTGCGGCTGGCGCTGGCCGGCATCGCGGTGACGTCGATCCTGACGGCGATAACGTCAGGCGTGCTGGTAACGAGCGCATTTTCGGCGCAGATCGGGCTGCGCTGGCTGATCGGCGGGCTGCAGCAGCGCAACTGGGATGACTTCTGGCTGCTCCTGCCCTACTTCGTGGCGGGCACGCTGGTGATGCTGTTGACGATGCGACAGGTCAACGTGATCTCGCTGGGCGACGAGCTGGCGACAAGCTTGGGGCAGCACGTCGAGCGGACGCGGTTCGTCCTGGCGGCGACGGCGGCGTTGTTGGCGAGCGCGGCGGTGAGCATCGCGGGGCTGGTCGGTTTCCTGGGCCTGATCATCCCGCACCTGGTGCGCCTGGTGATCGGCAACGACTACCGGTTCGTGTTGCCGGCCTCGGCGTTGTTCGGGGCGATCCTGCTGGTGGTGGCGGACACGGCGGCGCGCACGGTGTTGGACCCGCAGGAGCTGCCGGTGGGGATCCTGACGGCGGTGATGGGCGGTCCGGTGTTCATCCTCCTGGTGAGGTCGCGGGCATGAGCGAGATGTGGCCGCAGCGTCCGGGTCAGGGCGACGGGCCGCCATCGGGGCGTCCGCGCCGGACGAGCGCGTTCTACAGGACGCCGAAGCTGTTCAGCGAGAACCTTGACGCCGGTTATCCGGCCAGCGAAGCGCTGGTCTTGCAGCACCTCAGCCTCGAAATCGGCGACCGCGATATCGTGGCGCTGGTGGGGCCGAACGGCTCCGGCAAGTCCACGCTGCTGCGGGCGCTGGGACGGGTGCTGAAGCCGCGACACGGCACGGTGTACCTGGACGGCCGCGCGATGCGCGAGTGGCCAACCCGCGAGGTGGCACGCAAGCTAGCGCTGCTGCCGCAGGGCCCAACCCTGGCCGCCGACCTCAGAGTGGAGGAGCTGGTCTGGCTAGGACGTAGCCCACACCAGGGCATGCTGGGCTTGCCGAGGCGCGCGGACCACGATGCGGTGCGCTGGGCGATCCGGGAGACGGGTATCGCGGAGCTGGCCGGCCGGCGGGTTTCCGAGCTATCGGGTGGCGAGCGGCAGCGGGTCTGGGTGGCGATGGCGCTGGCGCAGCAGCCGCAGGTGTTGCTGCTGGACGAGCCGACGACGTTCCTGGACCTGAACCATCAGCTGGAGCTGCTGGATCTGATCCGGTATCTGAACCGCGAGCACGGCCTGACCGTGGTGATGGTGCTGCACGACCTGAACCAGGCGGCGCGTTACGCGCGGCGGGTGGTGGTGTTGCGGGAGGGCGAGATCTACGTGGACGGGACGCCGCGCGAAGTGCTGACGCCGGAGACGCTGCGGGATGTGTTCGGGGTGGAGGGTCAGGTGTTGCCGGGGCCGGACGGGATCGAGCTGGTCATCGTGCCGGTGGGGCGGGTGTAGGCTCCGCGGGCATACGGGCATACGGGCATACGGGCATACGGGCATACGGGCATACGGGCATACGGGCATACGGGCATACGGGCACAGGGCAGGCGGGCATACGGGCGGCGCGTGTGGACGTTGCCCTTAAGGCGCTCCTAGTATGTCCAAAACCAGGTTTCGATTCGATGGAGGTCGCGAGATGACGCAAGCGCCGGTGGGGTTTCAGCAGCTGATCGATGAGCACGCACCCGATCTGGGCGCGGTGGTGGGTGACGCGCGCAACGCGATCATGAACGAGGGCGCGCTTTCGACGAAGGTGAAGACGCTGATGATGATGATTTGCGACGCT
>DASTLN010000342.1:0-3471 GCA_035714925.1 Dehalococcoidia bacterium
GGAGTTCAAGGAGCGGCATCTTTTGCAGCAGAGGTGGCGGGAGGGGCAGTTGGCGGGGGTTGAGTTCGAGATCAACTCGACGATCTAGCGCTGGTCGAATGTACGGGTTCTGGTCTTACGTTGCCACGCTTGCTTTGCATCGCTCTCGCGCTGCTCGCCCCCACCCTCATAGAAGGGTGTTACTGAGGGGAGACCCCTCAGACTCCCCCCGCAGGGGCTGCGCCCCTACTGACCCTGCTCGTGCACGCTGGAGAGGTGGCTCGGAGCATCGGCTCGGTGGTGCGGGTGACGAACGGGGATCTCAGGACGACCCGTCAAAGGATCTCCGGCCAGCCGTTGTTGGCGGCGCCGTAAGTGACGAGGACGAGGAAGCAGACGGCGTAGGACGCGGCGAAGAATGTTGTGTATTCGCTGCCGCGTCTCTTCGCGGCCCAGATACCGGCGGTCGCCAGGATGAGCGACGCAGGCAGGACGAGAGGCACGGTTTGACCCTCGATCGCGCCTGCGGCCTGGAGCGACCCGTAGCCAGCGATTGTGAAGGCGAGCAACGCGAACTCGGCCTGACGGGGAAGGCGCGATGGGTGGCCGAACCAGATGAACAACGTGGCGAAGATGAGCAGCGCTACTTGAAGCTCGTAGTGGCCGAGGTGCTCGTCGAGGAAGTAGGCGGACTCCCAGGCGGCGTCTGACTCCGCAAGGCTGTGCGCGATGGCGTTAGCAGTCAGGTGGACGGCGTGGCCCTGCGCGAACAGCAAGAGCGTCAGCAGGACGGCGGCGCGTAGTCCTGCCGCGCGCCAGAGGTCAGCGTCCAGCGCCATACGAAACAGCAGCGCGGCAGGAAGGATGATGAGCGGGGCGTCCACGAGGTCGCCAACGCTCAGCCCTTTGAACGCACCCACATCCGACAGCGGGATCGGGACGAGGTCGAAGATGGTGAAGCCGAGGGCGTAGGCGAAGATCAGGCGGGTCGGCGTGAGAGACGGCGCACCAGCGGTCGTCGTTCCGGTCATCCCACGGGGGCTTCTTCGGCAGATGCTAGCCAGCGGTCGTAGTCGAACGTGTAAGCGTCGGCGAGGTGGCCGCGGGCTACTTTGCGGAGGGCGGTTTTGGGCAGCGGGGCGTCGGTGAGCTCGATGCGGGCGATGCGTTTGTAAGCGGCGAGGCGGCGGCCGAGATGCTCGACGTCGTCCCGGATGAGGCGCTGCAGGGAGGCTTCGTCCGCGACGCCGGCGGCTTTGGCGGCTTCGACGCTGGGGTAGACTACGGCGGTGACCTGGACGCGGTCGCGGCCATCCTGCGAGGCGCGGCCGACGACGCAGACGTCTTCGATCAGCAGGGAGGCCGCGAGGTTGTCCTCGAGCTCGTCCGGGATGACCTTTTCGCCGGAGTCGAGGACGATGACGTACTTGCTGCGACCCGTGAGGTAGATGTTGCCTTCGGCGTCGATGCGGGCGAGGTCGCCGGTGCGCAGCCAGCCGTCCTGCAACGCTTCGGCGGTCTCACGCGGCGCGTCCCAGTACCCCATGAAGACGTTTTCGCCGCGGACGAGGACCTCGCCTTCGCCGGAGGCGGCGACGCTGATGCCCTTGTCCGGGACGTCTACCAGCTTGACCTCGACGCCGGGTAGCGCGGGGCCGACGCTGCCGACGTGCGATTCGTAGTAGCGCGTGCGGCGGAAACGGCGCTGGTCGAAGCGCTGCAAGGCAACGGCGGGCGAGGCTTCGGACATGCCCCAGCCTTGCAGCAGCGGCAGGCCGAGGCTGAAGAAGGCGTTTGCGGTACGGGGGCTGAGCGCGGCGCCACCGCTGACGAGGAACCGCAGGCGGCCGCCGAGGGCGTGATGGACCTGCTTGAAGACGATAGGGCCGATGTTGAATCCGGTGAGCCTTTTAACCCAGATGGCGAGCTTCTGCAGCGTCAGGAAGAGCTTGAGACGGCCTTCGGCCTCGGCGCGGGCGAGGACGTTGCGGTAGACGACCTCGAAGAGGGCAGGGACGCCAAAGAAGATGGTCGGGCGGTGCTCCTGAAGGCGGTCGCGGATGCGGCGCAGGTCGTTCTCGATGACGAAGTGCGCGCCGACGCTGCAGGACAGGACGATGGTCGCGATGAAGGGCATGGCGTGGTGCATGGGCAGGACGAGCAGGACGGAGTCGCGCTCTGAGACGAGGAGGGTCTCGAGGACGGCGTGGCAGTTTGACATGAGGTTGCGGTGGGAGAGCATGACGCCCTTGGCGCCGCCGGTGGTGCCAGAGGTGTAGATGATCGCGGCGAGGTCCTCGGGGCCGGGAGAGCGTGTCTCAAGTCGGAGACTCGTGTCGTTGCCGGCCGAGGCCGCAATGCCGTCGAGCGTTCGCCACCTTTGCTGCGCATCGCTCTCGCGCTGCTCCGCCCCCTCCCCTTCTAAAACGGAAGACTGGGGGGTGTCCCCCCAGTCCGCCAGCGCATGGGCTGCGCCCCCGCTGCCCCTGCTTTGGGCGTCACCAAGGATGACGATGTGCTCTGCACATGGCGGGACGGTGATCTTTTCGAGGACCGAGGGGGAGGCGAAGAGGAGGCGGCAGGCCGGACGGCGTATCTGCTCTTCGATCTCCGACGGGCCGAGCTCGAAGTAGACGAGGGCGGCGGCGGCACCGGCCATGACGGTGGCGTGATAGGCGACGATCCAGTCGATGCTGTTTTCGGCGCAGATGGCGGCGCGGTCGCCTTTCTGGAGGCCCAGGGCGATGAGGCCGGCGGCGGCGTCGCGGGCGAGGGTGTGAACTTCGGACCAGGTGACGCGGCGGTCGCCTTCGACGTAGGCGGTGTTGTCCGGGAAGTGCGCGGCGGCGTAGGCCAGGTTATCGGGGATGGTGAGGGTGCGGTCTGCCGGGGGCATATCGGGCGGAGTATAGCGTTTGCGTCGCGTTGCGGGTGGGGGGTGTGCCGCGCATACTTCGAGCGATTTCGGCAGTCGAACTAGAGGAGCTACACGTGGACATATCGCTTGAAGGGAAGGTGGCGCTGGTCACCGGGACGGGGCCGAATATCGGCTCCGGGCTGGCGCTGATGCTGGCGAAGTACGGCGCGAAGGTGGCGTGCAATGACGTGCGGACGGAGGCGGCCGAGGCGTGCGTGGCACGCATCGAGCGCAACGGCGGCATCGCGAAGGCGTTCCCGGGCGACGTGACCAACGAGGTCGAAGTGCAGGCCTACGTCAACGCCGTGCTCGACACGTGGGGCAAGATCGACATCCTGGTCAACAGCGCGGCGATGATGAGCGGTGGCGGCCTGCTGGAGCGCAAGCTGGCGGACTTCAACCGCCAGGTCGAAGTGGGCGCGGCGGGCAACTTCCTCAACACGAAGTACGTCGCGGAGTCGATGATCGAGCGCGGCATCAAGGGGAGCATCATCTGCATCATTTCGACCGCGGGCTGGCAGGGGCCGGCGGGCAACATCGGCTACGCGACGAGCAAGGGCGGCCTGATCCAGTTC
>DASTLN010000343.1:0-15873 GCA_035714925.1 Dehalococcoidia bacterium
GCAGCACCTGCGCGACCACAACGCTGTCGTGGAGAAAGAAGGAGCCGTCTGGTTCGCCAGCAGTACGTTGGGTGAGGAAAAGGACAACGTCCTGATCCGCAGCACGGGCCAGCCGACCTACTTCGCTTCGGACATCGCGTATCACTACGACAAGTTCTTCAAGCGCGGCTTCGACCAGGTGATCGACATCTGGGGCGCCGACCACCAGGGGCACGTCTCAAGGGTCAAGACGGCGGTGCAGGCGCTCGGCGTCGAAGAAGGACGGCTCGAGATCATCATCGGGCAGCTCGTTGGGTTGAGGCGTGGCGGCGAGACGGTGCGTTTTTCCAAGCGCGCCGGGGAGATCATCACGCTGCGCGAGGTGATCGACGAGGCAGGGGCGGACGCCTGCCGCTTCTTTTTCCTGCAGCGTTCGGCGGACTCGCAGATGGACTTCGACATCGACCTGGCGAAACGTCAGAGCAGCGAGAACCCGGTGTATTACGTGCAGTACGCCCACGCGCGGAGCGTCGGGATCATCACGCAGGCGGCGGAACGCGGCCTGAAATACGAGGACGGCGACGTGTCGCTGCTGCGGCACGAGGCGGAGCTGACGCTGCTGCGCAAGATGCTGCTGCTGCCGGAGCTTGTGGAGTCGATCGCGCAGAACCACGAGCCGCACCACTTGCCGCACTATGCGCTGGAGCTGGCGACGGCGTTCCACGATTTCTACGAGAAGTGCCGCGTACTGGATGACGATGCGCCAGACACGACGCGGGCGCGTCTGCGGCTGATCGCGGCGGCGAAGATCGTCCTGGCGAGCGCGCTGGGGCTGATGGGGATGAGCGCGCCGGAGAAGATGTAGGCCACCGCGGGGCGGCGTGAGTCTGCCCGCAGGTTCAGTCGGCCTAACGCGTCGCGACACAAACCAGGCTCGTTTGACACCCCGTGTCACTGTGGGACAATTCGCGCAAGCGATGGTGTAGTCCACGGAGGTGGGGTAGTGGCTTTTATCTTCAAGATCGTTCCGCAGTATCAGCGCGTGATCCGGTTCACGCTAGGCAAGTATGACGGCATTCCTCGGGGACCCGGCTGGGTGTGGATCGTCCCGTTTGTCCACCTCACCATCACGGTTGATATGCGCGAAGAGGTCTTCGACGTGGAGCCTCAGACCTGTATTACAAAGGACAACGCGCCGGTGACTGTCGACATGATCGTTTTCATGCGTGTCGTGGTACCGGAGCAGGCCGTGTTGGAAGTGCAGAGCTACCGCCTGGCGGCGCGGGGCATGGCGGTTACAACACTGCGCGCCGTAGTCGGCGACATGAACCTCGATGACGTGCTGGCCAAACGCGAAGAGATCAATGCGATTATGCAATCCCGTATGGACCAGGTGACGGACCGCTGGGGTGTCAAAGTCAACGCCGTGGAGATCCGAGAGATCCTGCCGCCACGTGACATCCAGGAGGCAATGAGCCGCCAGATGTCGGCCGAGCGCGTTCGGCGCGCCACGGTGACCGAGGCCGAAGGCACGCGGGAAGCCGCGGTGACGATCGCTAACGGTAACCGTGATGCCGCGATCCTCAACGCCGAAGGCCAAAGGCAGTCGTCCATCCTCAATGCGGAAGGCAACCGGCAGGCCGCGATTCTAAACGCGGAGGGCTTCTCGATGGCGCTGGACCGCATCTTCCAGTCGGCCAGTGTCGTCGACCAGAACACTATGGCGCTGCAGTACCTGGAGATGATGAAGTCGTTGGCCGGCAGCGACTCCACGAAGTGGGTCGTGCCAATGGAGCTGACCAGCTTCGTGCAGAGCTTCGCGCGCAACATGTCGAGTGCGGCGGGCATCAACAACGGTGGGTCGAACCAGGGCACCAACCCTTAAGCGGCGGTGACTGAAGCGAGCGACAGCTGGGAGAGCCGCACCCGGGTCGAGAAGCTGGTAGGACAGCTGGTCGAGCTGGCGCGAGACGAGACGGCCAGCCGGGTGCTTGGAGTCGATAGCGTCGCAGCGGAGCAGGTCGACGTGTCGTTTCTGGAAGACCCGATTGACTACGTGGCGTACGACCTGGCCGCGGCGCTCCTTGCGGCGGACGACGATCCGAGTGTCACGACGGAGGTTCCGCCGTCGCTGACGATGCTGGTGGCCGAGGTCAAGCTGTGCCAGATACTGGGACGGTTTGATGAGGCCGATCTGGTGCGGCGCACGCTGAACAACCTGCGGGAGTAAGCATGGCAACCTTCGTACTGGTTATCGGCGCCTGGCACGGCGGCTGGGCCTGGAAGCGCGTGGCCCCGCTTCTGAGGACTGCCGGTCATACTGTGTTCACACCGACGCTTACGGGCCTGGCGGATAGGCAACACCTGGCGTCGGACGACGTGGACCTGACGACGCACGTTACCGATGTCGTCAACCTGGTTGACTACGAGGACCTGAGCGACATCGTGCTGGTGGGTCACAGCTACAGCGGCTTCGTGATTACAGGCGTCGCGGCCGAGCGCGCGGACAAGATCAGCCATCTCATTTTCCTGGACGCCTTCATCCCCAACAAGGACGGCGAGACGTTCGTTCAGAATGTCGGACCCGTCGCTGAGGCGATGGTCTCGGGGCCGGATTGGCGCGTGGCGGTACCAGACCCTCCGGTCGGCGACTTTGACGTGACGGACGCGGCCGACCTGGCCTGGATCAAAGCCAAGATGACGCCACATCCGCGCGGCACGATGACCGAGGGCGTCAAGGTGACTGTGCCGATAGAGGCGCTGGCCTTCAAGCGGACCTACGTCCGGACGTCAGACTCGCCTTTCTTCCTGGAGGCTGCATCGCGGGTGAAGGACAGGCCTGAGTGGCAATACCGCGAACTTCTCGCCGGGCACGACTCCATGGTGACGCAGCCGGACGACCTGACGAAGTTGTTGCTGGCGCTTGCCTGAGGCGCCGCAGCGATAGCTTTACGGGTTACGATAAGAGAAGTGACCTTATCCGCCGAGGCTAGCCCCGCATGATGGAACCCGAAGGCCGCCGAGGACTTGGCGGCAACCTTTTACTACCTGTCGCAGGCATAGCCGTTCTCGTGGTGATCATCGCCCTGGTCGCCGTTGTGTGCTCGGGCGGCGACTCCGGAACAGACACGCCAGTTGCTACGGCGACGCTCGAAGTGACGCCGACCGTACCGACAGGGTCGGTGCAGGAAACGGCTATCATGCAGCACGTGCAGGCCACGCAGTCGGCGGAGTACGCGGGCGGCTGCGCGGACGCGGATGCCGCTACCGACGCAGGTAAGGTCTGCTCCATCTATCGCGGCGAGCGGGAGGGTGTGCACGCTTTCGTGCTTGGCCTGACGTTCTCCGAGGGCTTCGAGTGGGCTTTTGTTGAGATGCAGGGCGGCGCCTGGCGGGTCGTGGACTCGACACCGATCACGCCTGAGAGTTCTGCAGTGCCGGGTATCCCGTGGCCGCTCAAGGTTGGGGCGGAAGTGGTCGTGATCGGGACCGGGTCGTGCCTGAACGTAAGGACGGAGCCGGGCGGCGACGCTGTCGACTGTATCCCGGAAGGCAGCCCGATCGTGCTATCGGCGGGGCCGGAGGAAGCGCGAGACCGAGCCTGGTGGCGTGTCGAGGGGCGTGACGGCTGGGTGGCGGCGGACTTCCTGCGCTACGCGGACGCCACGACGGACCCGGAGCCTACGCCAACGCCGGCGCCGGCCAACGACGGGACGCCGGAGGCGAACGCCACACCGTAGCTTGCTGACGGTTTCTTCGAGAATCCTTAAGCGGCAATCGGGACAAGACTTTGAACGATGGGACCCCGTCCTCGACTCAGGATCCGCTCGTTGTTGCTGATTGCGGGGAAGGCTACTTCGAGGCGGGGCGGTAGCGTTGGACGAAGCGGCCGAGGCGGGCGAGGGCCTCTTCGAGCTGGCTGTACTCCTGCGCGTAGCAGATGCGTATGTGGCCGCTGCCGCCGGGGCCGAAGGCACTACCGGGGATGACGGCGACTTTCTCTTCCAGGAGGAGACGCCCGGCGAACTCCTCGTCCTCGAGGCCGGTACTGCGGATCGAAGGAAAGGCGTAGAAGGCGCCGCGCGGCTCTACGAGCTCGAGCCCCATGTCCCAGCAAGCCTTGATCACCAGCGCGCGGCGGCGAGCGTATTCGCCAAGCATGCCCTGGACGTCCTCTTCGCCGTGCTGCAGCGCTTCTACGGCCGCGTACTGCGCTGCCGTGGGGGCTGACATCATGACGTACTGGTGGACGCGCATCATTGCGTCCGTAATGTGGGCAGGGGCGCAGACCCAGCCGAGGCGCCAGCCGGTCATTGCGTAGGACTTGGAGAAGCCGCCGAGAAGAATCGTGCGTTCCTTCATGCCGGGCAGGGAGGCGACGCAGACGTGGTCGATGCCGTAGGTCAGGCGGTCGTAGATCTCGTCTGAAATTACGAAGAGGTCGTTGCGTTGGATGACTTCAGCGAGGGCTTCGAGGGTCGAGCGTTCCATGACGGCGCCGGTCGGGTTCGCAGGGTAACCCAGTAGCACGGCTTTGGATGCGGGCGTGATGTACTTTTCGAGCTCGCCGGCCTGCAGCTGGAAGCCTTCGGCGGCGGTGGTGGGCACAGAGACAAACTTGCCGCCGGCGAACACGACGTTGGGCGGGTAGGCGACGTACGCGGGGTCGCTGGAAAGCACCTCGTCGCCGTCGTCCAGGATCGCCTGCATCGCGAGGTTGAGGCCCTCGCTGACGCCGGTCGTGACGATGATCTCGGTGTGAGGGTCGTAGGAGACGCCGTAAAGGCGAGCGAGGTGGGCTGCGATCAGCTCGCGCAGCTCCGGGAGGCCGGAGTTGGAGGTGTAGGCGGTGTGGCCCTGCTCCACGGACCGGATGGCGGCCTGGCTGATGTGGTTTGGCGTGGTGAAGTCGGGCTCGCCGACGCCCAGAGAGATAACGCCATCGGTGGCGGCGATGAGCTCGAAAAAGCGTCTAATGCCAGAGGCGGAGATGAGATCCAGCTTCGAGGATACGGCTCCACGTCTCGCGGACCTATGGCCGGCAAGCATTGATGAAGTATAGGGCAGGGATTCCGCTTAAGACCATAGAAACACTCGCGTGCGAACTTTAGTGGATCAAGCAGGAAAGGCGTTGCCAACCTTGTACACCTCTCCAAGAACGGCGAGCAGAGTCAGGGTGTCGTCCACGCCGTCGGTTTGCTCCTGGATAGTTTCCATCACTAGCGTCTTAAGCTCAGCCTCATTCGAGTAGAGCAACGTTGCTGCGATATCGTATGAGCCGAAGACTCCTGCCACGTTGTAGATACTCGCGAGTCCTGTGGCTGCAAGGGCCTCAATGCGCTCATAAGCACTCCGTGTTTTTTGAGAGTCCATCTTCAGGAAGATGAAAGCGAGAAGCTTGCCACCAGCGACTGCCTCCGCCAGTTCTCTGTCAAAGTACTGGTCTGATCGAACCAGCAAAGTTTCGGTGCTGACCACATTATTTGTCGCCTGAATCGCAGACAATGTTCGTAAGAGGTCTCGCTCGACTGCGAAACCGACAAGAGCTACGACATCCCATTGGCCCCAAACCGCCGCAGTATAGGCAACTCCAGGCCGCTGACTGAGCAACCGTGCAACCTCAGGGCTCGACGGAGCCTTGACGTTAATTCCTATGTACGCGTAAGCCATTCTTCCTCGAATCCGCAAGAATCCCATGACTACCAGTGACAGTACGAGCCACGCGACGACGATGGCTCCAGTCGTAATAGCAGCGAGAGCAGGTTCGTCTTCAAGTATGAGTAGTATGCAGCTAGCAAGAACGGCTGAAAGCACCGAGAGTGGCCAAAGGACGACAAAATCGTAAGGCAGTCTATCCTTCAGGCCTAAAGCCCGACGTTTCATTGATACCTTTTAGGCGTACAAGCATCGTCAGTCAAGCGGCGGGCGGTATTCATTCCAATCAGTGGCCTGTTCGTAAGCATGCCCGACTCGTAATACGGTGGATTCATCAAAAGGGCGTGCGATTATCTGCAGCCCAATGGGTAAGGGTCTTTCGTCAACGGAAACGAAGCCGGAAGGTACGGAGGCGCATGGCAAGCCGGCGAGATTGCTTGGTAGAGTAAAAACATCGGATAAGTACATTGATATGGGGTCGTCCACCTTCTCGCCAATCTTGAAGGCGGGCGTCGGCGTGACCGGCGCTACGATGGCGTCGTAGCGCTCGAAGGCAGCGTCGAACTCGCGGCGGATCAGCGTGCGGACCTGCTGTGCTTTGAGGTAGTAGGCGTCGTAGTAGCCGGCGGAGAGCGCATAGGTGCCGAGCATGATGCGTCGCTTCACCTCGTCGCCGAAGCCGGTGCCGCGGGTTGTCTCCATGTTCTCCCACATGCTGGCGCCGTCCTGGCGCGAGTAGCCGTATTTCACGCCGTCGTACCGTGCCAGGTTGGCGGAAGCCTCGGACGGGGCGATGACGTAGTAGGCGGCGAGCGCGGCGGGTGTGCTGGGCAGCGAGAGGTCGAAATCGACCGTCGCGCCGAGGCCTTTGAGCACGTCAATCGAAGCCATGAAGGCGTCGCGAACGCCCGGGTCGAGGTCGTCTGTGACGTACTCCTTAGGGACGCCGAGGCGGACACCGGCGAGGTCGCCGCCAAGGTTGGCGGTGAAGTCCGGCACGTCGAGCGGCGCAGAGGTGGAGTCGCGGGCGTCGTGGCCGGCGATGGCGTTGAGGACGAGGGCGGCGTCTTCGACGCTGCGCGTCAGCGGGCCGATCTGGTCGAGGGAGCTGGCGAAGGCGACGAGGCCGTAACGGCTGACGCGGCCGTATGTCGGCTTGACGCCAACGACGCCTGTCAGCGCGGCGGGCTGGCGGATGCTGCCGCCGGTATCCGTGCCAAGGGCGTAGATGCATTCCCCCGCGGCGACGGCGGACGCGGAGCCACCGGAGGAGCCGCCGGGGACGCGGTTGAGGTCCCAGGGGTTGTGCGTTGGAAAGAAGGCCGAGTTCTCATTGGACGAGCCCATGGCGAACTCGTCCATGTTGGACTTGCCGATCATGACGGAGCCCTGCGCCTGAAGGCGCTCGACAACGTGGGCGTCGTAGGGCGGGACGAAGTTCTCCAGCATGCGAGAGGAACAGGTGGTGCGGACGCCGCGCGTACACAGGACGTCCTTGATGCAGACCGGGATACCGGTTAACGGAGCGGCGTCGCCTGCCGCGATGCGGGCGTCGGCGGCGTCTGCCTGCTGCAGAGCGAGGTCTTCGGTGATAGTGACGTACGCGCGTACCCGGCCGTCGACGGCGGCGACGCGGTCGAGGACGGCGCGGGTGAGCTCGCGGGAGCTGACTTCGCGCTTCGCAAGGAGGTCGCGCGCGCCGGTGATGGACAGGTCGTACAGCTCAGGCAAGGGGTTTACTCATCCAGGACCGCGCGGACGCGCAGGTAGCCATCGTACTGCAGCGGCGCATTGGCGAGGACCTCATCGGCGGTCAGCGAGTCGATAGGCTCGTCGGCGGCCATGACGCTTTCGAGCGGCAGTGTGTGCGTCGTGGGCTCGACGCCGGTGGTATCGATCTGACGCAGCGCCTCGAAGTTATCGAGGATGGTGGACAGCTGCCCCCGGAACTTCTTGACGTCGGCGTCCGTCAGACCAATACGGGCCAGGCGCGCGACGTGGAGGACTTCGTCTCGGGAGAGTGGCATCTTGAGGCGAGTGTATCGGGCAATCTGGCAATCGAGCAATCTGGCAAGCCGGACGGCTTAACAATTTGGGCCCGTCGAGCATGCTAGGATGATCCCTGGCGGGGTGAGGAGAACGGATTGACCAACACGTCGGCGACGGCAGATGGCCAGACGCCGGATCACGCCAGCAGCCTCGACCAGGTAGTCCTCGGGAACCCAAGCTACGTCTGGCGTTTCGGCCAGGAGCGGCGCCTGGAGATGGTGCGCCGTTACCTGAAGCTCGATGGCGCGCGTATCCTCGATATCGGCTGCGGGCTCGGCGCATACGTGCGGCGGTTCAGCGACTTCACCGACCAGGCCTACGGCATCGACATCGACGCGCCACGGGTCGTCGAAGGGGCGGAGAACGGGGTCGCCCGTCTGAGCATTGCGCTGAGCGAGCATCTGCCCTACGCCGACGCCAGCTTCGACGGCGTGCTGCTTAACGAGGTCATCGAACACGTTGGCAGCGACCGCGACACGCTGAGTGAGGCCCTTCGCGTAACCAAACCGGGCGGAAAGGTGATCATATTCGCGCCGAATCGGTTCTACCCCTTCGAGACGCACGGTGTTTATCTCGGAAAGCGCTACGTGTTTGGCAACGTCCCGCTGGTGAACTACCTGCCGGACCCGCTACGCGATCGCCTGGTGCCGCACGCGCGGGCCTATACGAAGGGGCGGCTGGAGCAGATTACGCGGGGACTCAACGGGCGATGGGACGACTGGCGGGTCATCTTCCCGGGCTTCGACAACGTATTGGCGACCAGGCCGAAGCTGGGCCGGGCCCTGCGTAGCGTGACCTACACACTGGAGCACACCTGGCTGCAGCGGCTGGGCCTATCGCATCTGCTGGTGCTGGAGCGTACGTAACCAAAAAGGACCATGGCGAGCAGAAAGAACAACTACGACCCCTGGATTAGACGCACGCGTCGCCGTGGCCGCAGCGGCAAGGGCGGCAAAGGCGTCTCGATCTGGCTGAAGCTCGCGCTTGCGTTGGGGCTAGTCGGCGCGGTGCTGTTCACGGGCGTCGCGATTGCCGGCATTATCGTCTACAACAGCTACGCCGACGACCTCGTAGCGCCAGACGAGTTGGCGATCAACGAGGCGTCATCCGGCGCGACGATCCTGGACCGCAACGGCGAGCTGCTCTACGAATACGTCGACGATCGCGCCGGGTTGAGGCGCCCCGTTGAGCTGGAGAATATCGCGTCAGCGTTCCTGGCGGCGACGATTGCAACGGAGGACAACAGTTTCTTCACTAACCCCGGGGTCAACCTCAGGGGCCTGGTTCGAGCGGCCTGGTCGAACACGCCACTCGGTGGCGGCACCGTCTTCGAGGGCTCCGGCGGAAGCTCGATCACGCAGCAACTGGTGAAGAACGTCTATATCCCGCCGGAGGCGCGCAGCGAGCGTTGGAGTGAAGAGGGCATCAACCGCAAGCTCAAAGAGACGATCTACGCGATCGAACTGACGAACCGCTACGACAAGGAGCAGGTCCTGGAGTGGTACGTCAACCAGATCAGCTATGGGGGCGTCTACAACGGCGTGGAAGCTGCCGCGCAGGGTTACTTTGGCAAAGCGGCGAGAGATCTGACGCTGGCAGAGGCGGCAATGCTGGCCGGCATTCCACAGTCGCCCGTGGAGTACGACCCGGTGAACAACCCCGCGTCGGCGAAGGAGCGACGCAACGAGATCCTCGACCTGATGGTGCGAGCCAGCCCGATCCAGATTGGCGAAGACGCGTACTTCACACCGACGGCCGCGGAGATCGCCGCGGCGAAGGCGGAGGAGATCAACATCTCGGAGAAGCGGTTCCCGATCCGGGCGCCTCATTTCGTCTTGCAGTATGTGCAACCGCAATTGGAGCAACTGCTTGGCCGCGATGCGCTGTTCCGTGGTGGGATCACGGTTACGACGTCGCTCGACATCGACATGCAGGACAAGTTCGACCAGATCATGGAAGAGAAGATCACGGCGGTTGACCCGGTCAGCGGCCAGACCTTCGAGAACCTCTCGAACAGCCACAACGGCGCGATTATGCATATCGATCCAAAGACCGGCGAGATCATTGTCATGCTGGGAAGCCGTGACTACTGGGACGAGGCCATCGAAGGGAAGAACAACAACGCTACGTCGTGTAACTCACCGGGATCGTCGTTCAAGCCTTTCGCCTACATCACTACGTTTTACGAGCTGGGCTGGGGCCCAGGAACGATCATCCTCGATACGCCGGTGGAGTACGAAGACCCCGCGGGCGGCCCGCCGTTCAGGCCTAAGGATCCTATCGCGAGCACGAACGCGCCGATGACGATTCGGAACGCGCTGGGTAACTCGATGAACATCCCGGCGAACAAGGCAGCGGCCGCGGTCGGGGCCGACCGGGTGGAGGCCATGGCCAGGCGCTTCGGCTTTGCGCAGACGTTCCGGCCCGCTTGGGAGGACGAGAGGGATTGCGGTACGGGCGGATACGGACCCGCCATCGCGACGGGCGGTATTGGCGTCACGCTGGAAGAGATGATGATCGGCTACAGCGTGCTGGCCAACGCCGGCGTTATGCGCGGCACCGAACCGATCATCCCGCACGCTCCTGACGAGCGGCAGATCGACCCGATCGCGATCCTGAAGATCGAGAACGAGAAGGGCGAGGTGCTCTACGACGTCGAGGACCACCGCAGAGAAGAGCAGGTCATCGAGCCGGAGTACACATACCTGATCTGGGATATCTTGATCGACCCTCAGGCCGAATGCCTGGTCTTCGGCTGCGGTAATACGACGATCTACGAATACACTGCCGGCGCCAAAACCGGCACCAGCGAGCCGTTCAACGACACCGACCGTTGCGCGGGCCTGATCGGCGAGACGTGGGGCTTTGCCTACTCGCCCGACGTGGTCGTCGGCATCTGGGCCGGCAATGCCGACAACGACTGCGTCGAGCACATCTACAGCACGTCGATCTCGTACAGGGCAGCGCACGATGGATTCGTTGCGGCGCACGAAGGCATCCCGGCGACGCCGATGGTGCGACCCGAAGGCGTGGTGCAGGCGGAAGTCTGTGTGCCGTCCGGTCTGTTGCCTTCGAATCTTTGCGGCCGGACAACCAGTGACCTCTTCGTTAAAGAGAAGCTGCCGGACAAGGAAGACGACTGGTGGCGTCGCGTGACGATCGACCGGCGAACCGGCCTCGTGGCGACTGCGAGCACGCCTTCGCAATACCGCCGTACACAGATCGCGCTTGTGCCGCCGGAGGAGTGGCTGCAGAGCGAGGAAGACAAGAAGGCGGCCGAAGAGTGGGCCAAGGCGCTGAACATCGTGCTCGTTGGCGACGGTCTGGGCGCCGGTATTGGCGGCGATTCGAACGAGAACGCTGCGATCTTCTTGCCGCGGGAAGGCCAACAGGTTACCGGCGTGCTGCAGATCCTGGGCCGCGCGGAGTCGCCCGACTTTCAGGGCTATCTGATCGAATGGGGCGTCGGAGACGATCCGGACGAGTGGTTCAGCATTGTTTCCAATCCGAACGAGGTCTCGACCGGTACGATCGGCGCCTGGAATACCACCGGGTTGCCGGACAGCAAGTACACGCTGAGGCTAACGGTTATCGACGCAAAGATGGGCGAGATTCGGAGCGAGGTCACGGTCGTCATCGGGACGCCGCCTGACGACGACGACGAATAGCGGCCTCAACGCACCGCGGTTTCGGCAAGCAGGCGGTCGAGATCTGCGAGGCTCGTCACGCCGCCAACGCGATCGACGAACTGGCTGAGAGAGGCGCTTTGACGCCGTAGCTGGTCGACCTTGGGGCCGATTGGATTCACGGCCGAGGGGCTGCCTGATTCGCCGGCGTAGAGGTTGGTAAAGGCGAAGTAGGCCTGGTTCAGCTTCCGGATGGCGTAACCGGCATCGACAAGCTCCTGGCGCTTGGTTTCCATCAGCGCTTCCGCGGCTTCGATTTCGCCCGCGGCGAGCAAGGCATCGACGTCGACGCGCAGTGCCCGTAGCTCGGCGCCGAAGTCGAGCGAAGGAGCGCCTCGAGCGACCGGTGGTTGGGAAGTCGTTGGGCTGTCGGGGACAGGCCAGCGCTGCAGGACGGCGTTGGCAAGCTCGTTGCCAACGAGGTCTGCGACGGTCTCGTTGATGGTGCGCAGATCGTTGTTGGCGTTGTAGCGCACACCTAGCGGTCGGAAGAAGAGGTAGTGGTGCGTCCATTCGTGGGCGGCGATGCGGAGGGCACCGCGATAGTCGAGGGGATAGTCGATGATTGCGGGATAGGCGCCGACGCCGCCAATCGGGAACGCCAGCGCGGAGACGCCCTCGGAGGTCTGCGTCTCGTCCTCGATCGCCTCCAGTTCAACCAGCGAGAGGCCGGCGCGCAGGAGGTCCGAGGCGAGGAGATCGATGCGGTCGCGTGGCGACGTGACGAGCGTGTGCGGCGCATCCGTGAACTCGAAATCGACCGGTGGCCAGACGACGTCGAGGAAGGTGCGTACGAGGCCGAGATCGGCGGCGGCGGCGCTGATACGCGCCTCCAGCGTGGCCTCGACCTGATTCTCGATGCCGTCGCGTTCATCGATGCGTATCTCGAGAAGCGCCATCTCCTTGGCGGGCACCGCCTCACCGCGCTGCTCGAGGTCGCTGATCTGAGTCTCGCGCGCCGAGATCTCGCGCGTGAGCTGGAAGAAACGCCGCAGGTGGGCCTCCTGGCTCTCGATGGGCGGTTCACCGCGGATGAACTCCCCGAGCAGGAAGAGCCACTTCTGGGGGAAGTTCGTGATTTCCCACTCGCCGATGTTGTATTGATTGGGGCCCGGCTTGAGGGAGAGCTCGCGGTTGAGGCGGAAGCTGCCGATGAGTGCCGCGGTCACAAGGAGGATGACGAGCACCGCGGCCCAGGCTCGCCGGGGCAAAAGCACGGGGCGAGTGATGGCGCTCGCTTTCATTTGCCCACCGTACGGCCCGGGCCCACGCGGTCGCAAGGCGCGCAGGAGGCCGATGCTATAATCGCGAACGATGGCGGAGAGGGCGGCGGCGCCGGGAGTCGCAATGAGAACAGACGCGACGACGGCTGACGCCAGCGAGCAAACGCACGCCGCGGCAAGCACAAGGGTGCTGGCTTACCTCATCGACAGCGTCGTCTTGTTCTGCTTCTCGATGATTTTCGCCGTCGCTGCCGGGCTGGTGCTGTTTCTCGACAGCGACCAGGGCCGCGATCAGATTACGGACGCTGAGGCCTGGGCGTTCACCGCCATATTGGCTGCGACCATCGTGGCGTGGCTGGTGGCCGGAGTCGCCATGCACTTGAAGCTGGGACAGACGGTGGGTCAATACGTCACCGGGCTGCGGGTTCAGAACGAGGACGGGACGGCGCCTCAGGTGGGACGCTTGGCGATGTACTGGTTGGCGCTACACCCGCTGTTGTATCACCCTCTCTTCTGTGGCATCTGGTTCCTCCTCGCCTACGTCGGCATCTCGCTGGCGGACAGCGACGTGGTGTTCATCCTGGGCACGGCGATGGGGCTGTTGAGTCTCGTAGCGCCGCTGGCCGGCCTGGTTTACATGCTCAGCGACCCGCAACGGCGCACCATCCACGACCGGTTGGCCGGGGTCCGCGTGCAGCGCCTCCAGTGAGCAACCCGCTAACCAGCCTGCTGGTCGCCGCAACGATGGCGCTGCTGTTGTTCTCCTTCGCCGGATACCAGGTCACGGGTGAGACGGCAGGCCCGCGACTACTGGGGCGGCTGGCGTCCTCGCTCGTGGAGCTCGACCGCTGGGCGCCGGCGCACCGCGACGACTTACAGCTGGTGGCACGTGACCGGCCGGACGAGAGCATGCTCATCGACGACCTGCCGGTTGACGTGCTGCTGCCGTCCGTCGACATCCTCGCTGTGGGGGAAAACGACCGGGCGCTGAGCGAGGTGCTGCGTGACGCCATGGGCCGTCGTCTCTACGCCGAGGGACGTGGCGTGCTACAGGACGACGAGGGAGCGACGCACCTCGGAGTGACGGACCCGGTGCGGTGGGCGGTGTCGATGCTGAGCGCCGATATGCATGGCATCTGGCGACTGGCGCTGATCGCAACCGGGGTGATGACAGTCCTCTTCACGGCCAGCTTCGTCGTGTCGAAGCGTTCGCCGCTGGTTCCGATGGCTGCCGGTGCCGGGATCGCCGTGGTCGTTTCGTTCTTTGGCTGGCTGATGGCGGGCGTCATCGGTTCGATGTTCGAGAGTACCGTCGACAAGGAGATTGTCGAGATCCTGCGCGATGGGGCGTGGCTGGGCCTGCGCGATTCGCTCGCGGCGGGCGCCGTGCTGTTGGCGCTGATCTACCTGTACCGTTCGCTGCTGGCGCCGCGCCTCGATGGCAACGACGACTACTACTGGCCGGAGGTCAGTGAAGCGCAAGACGTCTACCCCTCCGACCCAGCCTGACGAAATGTCCCTGCTCAAGGGTCTGGTGGCTGCGGCCCACCCCTTTCCTCTGGGGACGGTCATGGCGTTGACCGCGCTCGTGGCGGCGGCCTCGGCCGGGTGGGAACCGAGCGGCGGACGGTTGGCGCTGCTGCTGGCGGCAATGTTCGGCTCGCAACTGGCCATCGGGTGGAGCAATGACCTCCTCGACCGCGAGAGCGATGCGCGGCACCAACCGTGGAAGCCCGTGCCGTCCGGCCTGGTGGACGCGAAGCAGCTACGCTTCGCCATCGGCGTGGCGCTCGCGGTGTCTATCGGGTGCGGCGTCGCGTTGGGGATGGGGGCCCTGCTGCTTCTCGTGGCCGGGACGGCGTGCGGGTTGGGTTATAACCTTGGACTCAAGGACTCCCGGCTGAGTGCGGTCCCATTCGTCGTGGCGTTGGCGATTCTGCCGCCGTTTGTGTGGTCGGCTCTCGGGGTTTACCGCGGCGAGTTCTTGTGGCTATACGCGCTAGGATCGCCGCTGGCGCTCGCAGCCCACGTGGCGAACACGCTGCCTGACCTGGAGGCAGATATGGAGGCGGGGCGCAAAGGGCTGGTGGTGACCCTGGGGCGTGCGAGGTCGTTGTGGTTACTCGGTGCATGCCTGGTGGCGCCGCTCGCCGTGTTCACCGCGACGCTGGCCAGCGTGAACTACGACACCATGGTTATCGGCACGAGGTCCTACTTGATCGCTTGGGTGGTCGTGACCTACATCGGCTTCTGCCTGCTCATCGTCCATCGCTACGTCGTTGCGGCGGACCGGGCAGGCGAGGTGTGGGCATTTCGTCTGGTCGCACTGGGTAGCGTGTTGTTCTCTGCCGGCTGGCTGGCCTCGCTGTGATTCGCACTAAGATAGCGCTGAATACGGGCACCGACCGCTAGAGGAGACTGGACGTGGAATTCGGAGTCGGATTAGACGGGACGCTGCAGCTGAGTTACGCGGAGCAGGCTGTTTGACTTTGAATTTGGGTGACACCCCCAAACCCCCGCTAAAGAGCGCTTAAGGAGTGACCGGTGGAATTTGGAGTCGGACTCGATGGTACGCTGCAGCTGAGTTACGCGGAGCAGGCTGAGCTTTCGGCGGAGGCGGCGCGGCTGGGCTATACGCAGGTCTGGACGCCTGAAGGCAACGGCGAGGACTCGTTTCAGCTGTGCGCGATGCGATGGGCAGCGACGCGAGATGTAATAGCTGGTGGCGTGACGACGGGCATCGGTGTTTCGCCGGTGCCGTTGCGGACACCGATGGGCTTCGCGATGAGCGCCGGGACGCTGAGCAAGATGACTGAGGGCCGCTTCATCCTCGGCGTCGGCAGCGGGCAGGCGGACGTACCGAACTACCGCCGGACGTGGAATATGCGTGGCACTTCGACGATCGGGCTGATGCGCGACTACGTGACGACAATTCGCTCCCTGGTGCGTGGCGAGAGTGTGGATTACGAGGGGCCATCTATCACGTATCACGGCGCGAAGCTGAGCATCGACCCGCCGCCACAGACGCCGATCTACCTGGCGGCGCTGGGGCCGAATATGACGATGCTGGCGGGCGAGGTGGCCGACGGCGTCAGCCTCAACTGGTGCGACCCCGAGACAATCGCGCTGGCACGGGCGCGGGTGAAGGAAGGCGCCGAGCGCGCCGGACGCGATCCGTCAGGGGTAAAGCTGGCGATGTACATCCGCGTCTGCGTCGACGAGGACGAGACGGCGGCGCGGCGGGCGTATGCGCGGGCTATGCAGTTCTACGCGCTGGGCCA
>DASTLN010000344.1:0-6867 GCA_035714925.1 Dehalococcoidia bacterium
GTCAAGACGGTCCGTGAGGTCATCGGCGCCGGCGTCAGGCTCCGCCTCGACGCCAACGGCGCCTGGGACGAACCCGTCGCCATCGCCACGATTCGCAATTGCGAGGCCTACGAGATCGAGCTGGTCGAACAGCCCGTCCCCGCGGAGGACCTCAGGGCGCTGGGCAAGGTCCGAGATGCCCTGGCCACCTCGATCGCCGCCGATGAGGCGATATCCGGCTACGAATCCGCGGTCGACGCACTCAAATACGCCGACATCCTCATCCTTAAGCCGGCGCGCCTCGGTGGTCTCAGCATCGCGCGTTACGTCGCCAAAGCGGCGGCATCCGCAGGCGCCGGCGCCATCGTGACCACGACGATCGACACCGGTATTGGTACCGCCGCGGCGCTCCACCTCGCGGCTTCGCTGCCTGACGACGGTCGCGCCCAGGGCCTTGCCACCGCTTCGCTGTTACGAGACGACCTTCTCACTCAATCCCTCGTCATCGAGCGCGGCTACATGACGCTGCCGGACGCGCCCGGCCTCGGCGTCGAGCTTGACGAAGCCCGCGCCGCGAAGTACCTCGGCGAGTGGCAGGAAGTCAGCGCATGACGTCCGCGCTCACCGGTTTTGTACCGGACTGGCTTCACGACCGCGCCCGCCTCTCCCCGGACCGCCTCGCGATTGAGGCCGACGGCGCTCGCCTCACCTACCTGGAGCTAGACGCCGCCGTCGATGCCCTGTCTGCGGAACTGATCGCCGCCGGCGTGAAGCCGGGCGAGATCGTGGCGCTGCTGGCTCAGAACGGTGCGGCTTTCGCGCGGGCGGTGCACGCCGTGCCGCGCGCCGGCGCCGTCCTGATGCCCCTCAACCTGCGTCTGACCCCGTCCGAGCTCGCATGGCAGGTCAGTGACGCAAACGCCCATCGCATCCTCCACGACGCCACCCACAAAGACCTCGCGATCTCGCTGCGAGAGGAGGTCGTCCCTCTTGAACTGATTGATGTCGAGACCCCAACCGCTCGTCTCGAGGAATTCGTAGGACGAGCAAACGCCCCGTCCTCAGCCCCCGGCCTCAACCTCGAAGCCCTGCACTCCGTCGTCTACACGTCCGGCACCACCGGACGCCCCAAAGGCGCCATGCTGACCTACGGCAATCACCTCTGGAGCGCGACGGCCTCGGCCCTGAACCTCGGCCTGCGACCCGACGACCGCTGGCTGGCCTGCCTGCCGCTGTTCCACGTTGGTGGCCTCTCGATCCTCCTGCGCAGCGTCATCTACGGCACGACGGCAGTAATACACCCCGGCTTTGACCCCTCCCGCGTCAACGCCGCCATCGATAACGAGGGCATCACCATCGTCTCCGTTGTCGCCAACATGCTGCAGCGCATGCTCGACGAGCACGGCGGCCGCCCCTACCCGCCTTCGTTGCGCTGTGTCCTCCTTGGCGGCGGTCCGGCGCCGGAGCCGCTGCTGCGGCGCTGCGTCGAGATCGGCGTGCCGGTTGTCCAGACCTACGGCCTGACGGAAAGCGCATCGCAGGTCGCGACACTGGCGCCGGAGGATGCACTGCGCAAGCTGGGCTCAGCGGGAAAACCGCTCTTTGGCGCCGGGCTGCGCATCGTGGACGAAACCGGCGCCGAATTCGCGCCGGGCGAGCCCGGTGAAATTGTCCTGCGTGGACCCAGCGTCACGCCCGGCTACCTCAACCGCCCTGACGAGACGGCTGCGGCCATCCGCGACGGCTGGCTCCACACCGGCGACCTCGGCTACGTCGATGCCGAAGGCTACCTCTACGTCCTCGACCGCCGCGACGACCTCATCGTCTCCGGCGGCGAAAACGTCTACCCCGCCGAGGTGGAGGCCGTGCTGCAGTCCCACCCCGACGTCGCAGAAGCCGGCGTCTACGGCATTGAGGACGAGCGCTGGGGCCGCGCCCCCGTCGCCGTCGTCGTGCTACATGACGGTGCTACCGCTGATGCCGAAGCCCTGACCGCGTTCTGCCGCGAACGCCTCGCCTCCTATAAAACGCCGCAGCGCATCGAGTTCACGAGAGCGCTGCCGCGCAACGCGGCGGGGAAGCTGCTACGCAACAGGCTCAGCGGCGTATCCTCCAACTCGTGAGGGTTCTCCACGGCACAAAGGTCATCGAAGCGCCGCCCTCCTGGCGCGACAACGTCACGCGTGACGGACGCCCCGTGATCGTAGACCTCGGCGCCGGCGACGGCCGCTACGCCTACGAAAGCGCCCGCAACGACCCGTCGCGCCTCTACGTCGGCGTGGACCCGGACGCGACCGCCCTCGCCGAGTACGCCTACCGCGCCTCGCGCAAGCCGGCCCGCGGTGGCGTCGAAAACGCCCGCTTCGTCGTCGCCCCGCTCGAACAGCTGCCGGCGGACCTCGAAGCCATCGCGGCGCTGGTTCGAATCAACTTCCCCTGGGGCAGCCTCCTCCGCGCCCTTTTGGAGCCCGACCCCTCCGCGCTCGCCACGCTGACGAAGCTCGCCCCCGGCGGCCGGTTCGAAATCGTCTTCTCCTACGATCCGCAGCACGATACCGGCGCCTTCGCCGGCGATCCGCTGCCGCCGTTAGACGAAGCCCGCATCGCCGATTTTCTCGCGCCCGCCTACCGCGCGGCCGGTCTCGATACCACGGCGCAGCGCCGCCTGACTCAAGACGAAGCTCTGGCAATCCCATCGAGCTGGGGACGGCGCCTGCTCCATGCCCGGCCGCGCAACGTCTACTGGATCGCGGGCGCCGTGTCCGCGGCGCGCTGATCGGCTACGCTAAAGGCCCCGCGTAGCACCTGGAACTCGGAGCCCAACATGACGCCGATGCGTACCCTCCTCTTCGTCCCTGCGCAGCGCGCCAACATGGTCGAGAACGCGGCCGGTATCCCGGCCGACGTCATCGTCCTCGACCTCGAGGACGCGGTCCCACCGAACGAAAAGGCTGCAGCGAGGGACAGCATTCGTGCCTCGATCGCTTCTCTGAAAGCAGCCGGTAAGTCCGTCCACGTGCGCGTCAATCACCTCGACACCGGCCTCACGAAGGACGACCTGTCGGCGGCCATCGGCCCCGGCCTCGACGGCCTCCTGTTCCCCAAAGCCCAGGGCGGCGCACAGGTCCGCGAGCTCGACGTGATGATCCGCGAGTGCGAGCTGCATGGCGATGTCCGCCCCGGCACGATCGCGCTGATCCCAATGATCGAGACCGCCCGCGCCATCCTGCGCTGCGAAGAGATCGCCACGGCCTCAACGCGCATCGCCGGCCTGGCGCTCGGCGGCGAGGACTACGCCGCTGACCTCGGGCTCCCGCGCACGCCCCAGGCTAACGAGTTCGAATACGCCAGGCGCGTCATCATCCATTGCGCTATCGCCTATGGACTGCAGCCGCTCGACGCCATCTACACCACACTTCACGACGAGGCAGGTCTTATCGCCGACGCCCGCTACGCCCGCTCGATTGGCATGAAGGGCAAGTACGTGGTCCACCCGGATCAAGTGGGTCCCGTGAACGAAGTCTTCGCGCCGACGCCCCAGGAGCTGGCATCGGCGCGTAAGATCGTCGACGCCTATGACGCGGCGATGCAGGGCGGCATCGGCGTCATCGACGTCGACGGGCAGTTGGTAGACGTGCCGGTGGCGAACCGCGCGCGCGACCTGCTGGCCTACGCCGAAGCCATCGGCCTGTAGCCCCCAGCGCGGACGCCAAAACGGAGCGCTTCATGCGCTCCGTTTGTTCTCTACGCTTGAAGGGTTAGCTGGACCAGACGCGGCGTAGCGCTTCCTTGCGGACGTCCTCGCGCACACCGGCGATCTTGAAACCGTGGTCGCGCACCTTGCGTACCACCTCGACCATGTCGGCTGCCTTCGGGCCGCGGAGCACCGGATCGAGCTCTTTTGACATCGCGACGACGATCGCGATCGCTTCCTCGGCCACCTTGCGGCCATCCGCTGTCAGCTCCACCCAGACGACACGCCGGTCCTGGCGGTCGCGCGTACGCGTAATCAGGTCGCGGTCCTCCAGACGGTTGAGTAGGCCGCTAACGCTGTGGGTTTCCTGCAGCAAAAGCGCCGCGAGCATCGACGGCGTGAGCGCTTCTTTGGCGAAGTACACCAGCGCCAGGATCCGCTGCTGGGCCACGCTCAGCTTCAGCTTGCTGAGACGCTTCTCCAAACCTCTCTGGGCGACGTTACCGGCGTCCACAAGAGTCATCAAGGGTAGTGTCTCTGTCCGGATCGCGTCTTTGTCGATCGAGCTAGTCAACGATATAACCTCCGTCAGGCAGCGCCAATTTAGTTTTATCCATTAAAGGCTCGGTGGCGACCGTCTCCTATGTATAAGCGTGATGATAGGCACGTTTTGGCCTACGCACAACATTATTCTGCACCTAATCAGGGAAAAATCGCAAAATAGTTATTGATGTTCCCGCAACAATCAGGAATGCATGTCTCGTAAAGGAGTCTTTGTCCGAACGGACTGCTCACCATGCTCGCCTCTGCTATAATCCTGCCGTCGCCGTAATGGCGGCCGCACCACCTACGGAGGAGAAGGCCCCGACTACCGTCGGGGTAATTTATGCCCGCAACAGTCGTAATCGGCGGTCAATGGGGTGACGAGGGCAAGGGTCGCATCGTCGACTTGCTGGCCCGCGATATGTCCGTCATAGCCCGCTACTCCGCCGGCAACAATGCTGGTCACACCATCATCAACAGCCAGGGGCTGTTCGCGCTGCACATCGTCCCGGCCGGCATCTTCTATCGGGACAAGGTCTGCATCGTCGGCAACGGCGTGGCCGTCGACCCACAGGTCCTCCTGGAGGAAATCGGCTCACTGGAGGCGCGCGACGTGAGCACGGAGCGCTTGATGGTCAGCGACCGCGCGCACGTCGTCATGCCCTACCACCCACTGATCGACCAGCTTGACGAGCAGCTGCGCGGCGCGGCCGCCGTTGGGACCACGGGCCGAGGCATCGGCCCTTGCTTCGCCGACAAGGTATCCCGCCTCGGCATCCGCATGGGCGACCTCTGCGACCCGAAGGCGTTCCGTGAGCGCCTCTCCTTCGTGCTGCCGTACAAGAACGCCGTCCTGACCCGCCTCTACGATGCTGAGCCTCTCCCCTTCGACGACATCTACGAGGCCTACAGCGAGATGGCCGGCCGTCTCGCCCCCCGCGTCACCGACACGTCGGTCGTTGCGCGCGACGCCCTGGCCCGGGGCGAGAACATCCTCCTCGAAGGCGCTCAAGGCGCCCTGCTAGACCTCGACGGCGGCACCTACGACTATGTGACGTCCTCGGTCCCCTCGTCGACATCGGCCGGCGCCGCCATCGGCATGGGCATCGGCCCGGCTGACATCACGAAGGTGATGGGCGTATACAAGGCTTACATGACGCGCGTCGGCAACGGCCCCATGCCCACAGAACTCGACAACGAAGAAGGCCAGATCCTGCGCATCCAGGGTCCGCGGCCCGAGGTCGGCACCACGACAGGTCGCCCTCGCCGCACCGGCTGGTTTGACGCCGTCGCATCCAGCTACAGCGCTCAGATCAACAGCGTCACCTCAATCGCCATCACACGGCTCGACGTGCTGGACCCGTTCCCGTCGATCCAGGTCTGCACCGCTTACGCCATCGATGGCAAGACGGTGAGCACGCCGCCGGCCAGCATCGGCGCTTTCAACCGCGCCGTCCCCGTCTACGAGGAGCTGCCCGGCTGGCAGGCCGAAAGCACAGGCGCGCGACGCTTCGACGAGCTGCCCGAGAACGCCCAGCGCTACGTCAAACGCCTCGGCCAGCTCATCGGCCGCCCCATCGAGATCGTCTCGGTCGGCCCGGAGCGCGAACAGGTCATCATCGTCGACCACGCCCTCTAGTCACCCGCCGTTCCAGCCGTCGTCCACCGCCCTGAACCAACCACTGCTTGGTCAACCCGCGCCCGTTCAAAAGAGTAGACGTGGCTACTCGCAATACGGGCAGCGTTAGTAAGGGCGCAGCCCCTGCGGGGGGTCTGAGGGTCGCAGAGTCGCCCAGAGACGTCTCCTCTCAGGTCCTGGTCAAGAAGGAAGGCGAAGCGCCCAAGCCGAAGCGATAGCGATGGCGTAGGTCGCGAAGCCTTCGACGCCCCGGGGCAGCAGCGTCACCTGAAACCCCCACCGTAGACCACACCACGACACCGGCGCAGAATGATCCCATGCGTCAGGGCGTACCCGACTACCTCAGACTCGGCCTCAGACTCGTCATCGTCGGCATCAACCCGGGGCTGCGCTCCGGCGCGACGGGCCACCATTACGCCTACGCCGGCAACCACTTCTGGCCCCTCCTGTTCGACTCCGGCCTCCTGCCCGAGCGCCTGACCTACGAATCCGACCATCGCGCGCTCGAGTTCGATATCGGCCTGACGAACCTCTGCGAACGCACGACGAAGGAAGCGAACGAGCTGACGCGTGAGGAAATGGCCGCCGGCGCCGCCATGCTGCGCGCCAAGCTGCTCGACTTCGCCCCGCGAGTCGTCTGCTTCAACGGCATGGGTATCTACGACGCACTCCTCGCCAACTGGCCCGACGTTGCGCCCGTTGGCAAGCGCCGCAAAATAGCGCCCGGTCTGCAGCCGGAGCGCCTCGGAACGACTCAGCTCTTCGTAGTACCGTCGTCCAGCGGCCGAACCGCCGCTTACCCCCGGCAGATCAAGCTCGGCTACTTCCGTGAGCTCAAGCAGCTGGTGGACTCCCTCCCAGTGGAGGCCTCCGCATGACAAACCAACGGACGGCACCACCGGTCACGAATCCGCCTCGCCAGGTCTTCTCCGCGCGCCTGAATGAGTTCCTCGATCAGCTGCAGGAAGGCGTCACGCCCAACTACGGCTCGTTCTGCGCCTTCTGCTACAAC
>DASTLN010000345.1:0-6834 GCA_035714925.1 Dehalococcoidia bacterium
TTCTTTGGCGCGCAGACGGGTGAGGTCGCTGCGGCCGTCGAGGCAGGTGTAGACTTCGATGCCGTTCTGGTGCAGGACGTCGCCGAAGCCGGCGCCCATGTCGCCGACGCTCATGATGCCGACGCGGCGTAGTTCTTTGTCTGCCATTTGATCGCTCCTCTAGTGGGCTGAGTCTCCAGACGAAATGTCGAAGGCTTCGCGTCCCTTCCACTCCGCGAAGGGCAGGCCTGCGCCTTCGCTGTCGCTCCGGTTGTTCGCTTCGCCTTCTTTTCTAGTTTGTGACCTGAGGGGAGACGTCTCTGGGCGACTCTGCGACCCTCAGACACCCCCCGCAGGGGCCCTTCGACGGGGCTCAGGATGTGCTGCGCCCCCGCTACCCCTGCTTTGCCTTCCGGCCGCAGGGCAGGTGCCAGATGCGGTGGCGACTATAGCCCATGATACGACGCGTCCCCTCCGCTCCGCGAAGGGCAGGCCTGCGCACCGCTATCGCTTGGGCTTGTGCGCTGTGGCTTCTTTTCTAGTTTGTGACCTGCGGGGAGACGTCTCTGGGCGACTCTGCGACCCTCAGGCTCCCCGCGCATGGGCCCTTCGACGGGGCTGAGGATGCACTGCGCCCCCGCTACCCCTGCTGGCGTTGGGTGATGACGGACCGGGAGGGAGAAGATTATGGACTCTTCAGGTTGAAGACTGCAGGTTTGAAGACGGTGCGTGTGACGCTGCCGCGCGCCCCTCTCCTTGCGAGGAGAGGGGCGGTGAGGGATGGGATGTTGGTGGACTGCGGTGGGGCGTTGACGGCTGCGCGTCCTGCGCCTTCGCTATCGCCTGGGCTTGTGCGCTGTGGCTTCTTTCTATTCTCGACCTGAGGGGAGACGTCTCTGGGCGACTCTGCGACCCTCAGACTCCCCGCGCAGGGGCGCTTCGACGGGGCTCAGGATGCGCTGCGCCCCCGCTACCCCTACTCAGGAGGACGTAGCTGCGGCTCGCTGGTCGGGTCAGGACGTGCCGTGTTCTATTATTCTGCCAAGTTGTCGAAGGTGGGGCGTCTGTTGGCGACCTAAAGGTCGCCGCTACGGATGCTGGGGCTATTTCGCGTGTAGCGCAGCTGGTGCGCTGGCAGCACCATGATACGACCCCGAAGCGGCTGACAAACCGGTATAATTAGATTCAGATGCGTAGTGGGGCCATCCCTCTCAGGAGGAATCGGCTGCAGGGGAAGGAAGTTAGGAATGAGCGCACTGAAAACCGCGATTTTGCTGGGTGGTCTGGCGGGCCTGCTGGTGGGCCTGGGATACATGCTGGGCGGGCCGGGGATGGCGCTGATCGCGCTGATCTTTGCCCTGGTGATGAACTTCTTCGCGTTCTGGTTCTCGGACTCTTTGGCACTGCGCATGGCGGGCGCCAAAGAGGTGACGGCCCAGGAAGAGCCGCAGCTACACGCCATCGTCGAAGAGGTCGCGATACTGGCCGGCGTGCCGAAGCCGCGGGTGTTCGTGGTGCAGAACGAGTCGCCTAACGCATTCGCCACGGGCCGCAGCCCGTCGAAGGCTGTGGTGGCCTGTACGACGGGGATCATGCGGATCCTTGACCGGCAGGAGCTGCGCGCGGTGATCGGCCACGAGATCGGTCACGTGAAGAATCGGGACATCCTGACGGCGTCGATTGCCGCGACGATTGCGGGCGCGATCAGCTACATCCAGATGATGTTGATGTGGGGCGCGTTGCTGGGCGGCGGCCGGAACCGTGGCAGCGGCTACGGCTTGATCTTCGTCTTTATCGCGTCGGTGGTGGCGGCGCTGGTGGCCGGCATCCTGCAGATGGCGATTTCGCGGACGCGGGAGTACGCGGCGGATGTCAGCGGCGCTGAGTTCACGCATGACCCGGAGGCACTGGCGCGGGCGCTTGGCAAGCTGCACAACGGCGTGCAGGCGCGGCCGATGGAGCAGAAGGCCGGCGCTGAAGCGGTGTCTTCGCTGTACATCATGCATCCGTTCCGCGAAGAGGGCGGCGGATTCTCGCTGTCGAGACTGTTCTCGACGCACCCGCCGATCGAGGAGCGCATCCGGCGGCTGCGGGCGATGGCGGGCTACGCCGAGTGGCGGTAACGAGCCAGCCGTAGTTTGTACCTTTCGTGAGCACGAGAGAGGGGCCGGGAGGTCCCTCTCTTTCTATGTCCACGCCGGCGGCTAGGAAGACCAGAGCCGCGTGGATGCAAGCCGGGCGCCCTCGACCAGCGCTTCGAGCTTGGCCCACTGCACTTCGGCGTGGACCCTTGCGAGGTTCCAGTTCTGGGAGAAGCCGCAGTCGGTCCCGGCGATGACGTTTTCGCGGCCGACGAGCCGGGCGAAGTTCTCGATGCGCTGGGCGACGAGGCGCGGGTTTTCGACGACGTTGGTCGAATGGCTGATGACGCCGGGGATGAGGATCTTGCCTTCCGGGAGCTTCGTGGTCTGCCAGACCTCCCATTCGTGCTCGTGCTGCGGGTTGGCGGCCTCGATTGAGTAGGCCTGGGCGTCCACTCGGAAGAGCAGGTCGACGATGTCGGCCAATGGCACGTCCCATGTGTGGGGAACGTTCTGGCTGCCCCAGCAGATGTGGTAGCGGACACGGTCCTCCGGGATGCCTTGCAGGGCGTGATTCAGCGCATCGACGGTCAGGTTTACGTAGCGCCGGTACTCGTCGATGGTTGAAGCCGGGAGCATGCGGGCGTACTGGGCGGGCATGAATGCGTCGTCGATCTGGAGCACGAAGCCGGCGTCGACGATGGCGTGGTACTCCACCTTGAGCGCATCGGCGATGGCGTAGAGGTACTGCTCCTGCGTGTCGTAATAGCTGTTGGCGCGGCTGGCCTCCACGCTGCAGGGCGCCGCCACGGGTATGAAGGCCTCTTCGACCTGGACACCGGCGAGCGCTGCTTTGAAATTGTCCATGTCGCGCTGGACGGCCGGGCCGCCGGTGTAGGTGATCGGGCCGCTGCAATGCCACATCGAGGTCGGGATCGCGGGCGGATCGACGACGTCCTCGTAGCCCGGAAGCCAGATGGCGCGCTCGATGCGGTTGTAGACCTGATAGAAGCCCTGGAAGCGCTCCTGGGCGGAGCCGGACAGGCTGGAGATGAGGTTGTTGTAAGGGACGTCGATGCGCTCCAGGCCGCCGAGGCGCTCGGCAACGTAAGACGTCCAGCCACGCTTGCCAAACTCGCCGTCGCTGGGGATGTCGATGCCAACCTCGGCCTGCTTGCGGACGACGCCGGCGACGGCGGGCGCCAGACGGCGGGCCAGCTCGGCCTCGTCGTAGGTTTCGCCGGCCTCGAGGCTCCACATGATGTCGATGATCTCGCGGGGGCGTATCAGGCTGCCCGCGTGCGTTGTGAGGATGCGGTCTGAACTGCGTTTCATGTTGTGCCTCCATTGCCCGGAGCGGATGCGGGCGCGCCAGATTCTACAGCCATGACGCCCGAGGATTCGAGGGAGGATGGGCGGCGTAGAATGCCCGCATGAGTGACACTGACTGTCTGTTCTGCAAGATGGCGGGCCATGAGATGGACGTCGAGATGGTGCACGAGGACGACCACGTGTTTGCGGTGCGCGATCTGCACCCGCGGGCGCCGCTGCACCTCTTGGTCATCCCGAAGGCGCACATCGCGTCGGCTCGGGACATTACGGAGGTGCATGGGGCGCTGCTGGCGCGGATGGTGGGCGTGGCGAAGTCGCTGGCGATTGAGAACGGGGTGCACGACGACGGCTACCGGCTGACGTTCAACGTGGGCGAGCAGGGCGGTCAGACGATTTTTCATCTGCACATGCACCTGCTGGGCGGGCGGCAGATGGGGTTCGAGGGCTAAGCGAAGCGCATGGGGCATGGGGATGACAGCGGCGCCAGGCTGTCCGCGGGATCGAGTACCAGGGATACGTGAGCCATGACCGTGACGCTGGAGACGCGGCTGCGAGTGGCTGTGGCCGAGCTGCCGGACGGCCTTCGAGCGCATATCGAGCGAGTGGAGGCGGAGGCGGCGCGCCTGGCGCGGCTGCACGGCGTCGACGAGGATCGGGCGCGTCTGGCGGCGCTGGGGCACGACCTGGTGAGGCACAAGGGCGGCGCGGAGCTGCTGGAGTTGGCTACGGCGTACGGCCTGACGCCGGACGAGGTTGAGCGCGCATCGCCGATCCTGGTACACGGGCCGGTGGCGGCGGCGATGCTGCTGCAGGACTACGGCGTCGAGGACGCGGACCTGGTGCTCGGGGTGGACTGCCACACAACGGCGCGGGCCGGGATGACGGCGCTGGAGAACGTGCTGTTCGTGGCGGACAAGGTGGAGCCTCACAAGCTGATGCGAGACGCGGCGCTCTCCGAGGTCAAAGACCTTGCGGAAGGCGACCTCGACGCGGGGGTGCTGCGGTACCTGGACCACTACCTGGACGAGGCAGTGCGGCGCGGCTGGCGGGTGCATCCGCGGAGCGTGGAGGCGCGGGCGGAGCTGAGCGCGAGGTTCCGGCGCGAGGGGTAGGCTTCGGGGCAGTACGGGCATAGGGGGCATACGGGCCATACGGGCCATACGGCATACGGGCATGCTGCCGCGCATAGAGGCGGCGTGTTTGCGGGCAGGTCGTACCGTACGTGACGGGCGGGGGCGTTTTGGTCCTCCGCCTGCTTTGCAGGCATCAGGATGACAGGTTTGCTGCCGCGCATAGAGGCGGCGTGTTTGTGCTGGGGTCGTGCCGTACGTCGCCGGCGGGGGTGTTTTGGTGCGCCGCCTGCTTTGCAGGCGCCAGGATGACGGGTGGGAGGGCTCTAAGGGGCGTTGGGGCCGTCTAGGGGCGGCAGTTTCAGGGCGCGGACGGCCCAGGGGAGCGCCGAGCGTAGCTGCCTGAGCTGCACTTCGCGGACCCGGGGTGCGTTGGGAACTGGCGGGCCGCCGGCGCGGGCGGCGAAGAAGCCACTCATCACCGCGGCCCAATGCGGGGCGTCCGCCAGGATGGCCTCCGGTGGCGGACCCCCTTCGGAGTGCAGGCTAGGCAGCCAGCAGGCGATATCCAATTCGCCGTTGCCGCGGGCGGCGAAGTTCCAGTCGATGAGCAGGACGCGGTCGCCGTCGAAGCAGATGTTGTCGCTGCGGACGTCGAAGTGAACCAGGGCATCGCCGCTCAGGTCGACCTCAGCAGCTGCCGCGATAAGCGCCGGTAGGGCCGCGTCGAGCCATGCCGGGCTGCAGAGGCCGAGCGCGAGGAAAGGGGCAGGGTCGTCCTGAACTTCGCGCCAATGCGTCGTCAGGTCGGGATCGAGAAGCTCGGCGGGCGGGACGTCGAGCGCGGTGGCGTGCATGCGGGCGAGCATGTCGAGTACGGCGTCGACATCGCCGGGATGCCAGGGCGGCGGCCAGCGGCCGGCGCTGAGGTCCTCGAGGATGAGCAGCGGCTGCACGCGATGGTCGTCCCAGGCATGCATTTGGGGCAGGAAGTCGGCTTCGAGGCGCGAGTAGACGGCGTACTCGCTGCGCAGCCATTCATCGATAGGCGAGCCGGGCAGGCCGACGGCGCTTTTGGCGAAGCACGACGTGCCGTCCTCGAAGCCGACGAGCCAGCGCTGGGCGGGTGTGTAGCCGCCGGCGGCGTGGCGCCAGGTTACAGGCCGTTTGCCCATGAGACGCTCGACGCGTTGGTGCAGGGCTTGGTCTGGGGCGTTCATGTTGGGATTGTAGCGGCGGCGACATCGGGGCATACGGGCATACGGGCATACGAGCCATACGGGCATGCTGCCGCGCAGAGAGGCGGCGCGTTTGCGGCCGGGTCGTGCCGGTACGGAGCAGCGGGGCGTTTTGGTCCTCCGCCTGCTTTGCAGGCATCAGGATGACAGGGTTTGCTGCCGCGCATAGAGGCGGCGCGTTTGCGGCCGGGTCGTGCCGGCACGTGGCGGGCGGGGCGTTTTGGTCCTCCGCCCGCTTTGCAGGCATCAGGATGACAGGGTTTGCTGCCGCGCAGCTAAGCGACGCTCTTGTGGCTGGATCGTGTCGTACGTGGCGGCGGGGCGTTTTGGTGCTCCGCTTGCTTTGCCGGCATCGGGATGGCAGCGGGGCTGTTGTGCCTTTACGGGTTGGGGAGCGAGGAATAGAATCGACAATCAACTCCGTCGAGCCGAGGTATCGCCTGCTGCGGCCGGCAGGCTTGTGCGATGAGGGTTAGTCTCGATGAAGGAATATCCCACAGAAAAGATCCGCAACCTCGTTCTCCTGGGACATGGCGGCACCGGCAAGACGTCTTTTGCCGAGGCCGCCCTTTTTGTGTCCGGCGCGATCAACCGCCTGGGCAAGGTCGATGACGGTACCACCGCGTCCGACTTCGACCCGGACGAAACGAAGCGCAAGGTGAGCATCAACGCGGCGCTGCTGCCGCTCGAGTGGGCCGATCACAAGATCAACATCATCGACGCGCCGGGCTACGCCGACTTCATCGGCGATGCGTACGGCGCGATGCGGGCGGCCGACATGGCCGTGATCACGGTGTGTGCCGTCTCGGGCGTGCAGGTCGGCTCGGAGCTGGGATGGGAGATTTCGGCGGGCAAGCCGCGGGCTGTGCTGATCAACCGCATGGACCGCGAGAACGCGGACTTCTCCGGCACGCTGCAGCAGGTGCAGTCTGAGCTGGGCCGTTCTTGCGTGGCGCTGTACCTGCCGATCGGTAGCCAGGACACGTTCCAGGGAGTCGTCGACCTCGTGGAGCAGAAGGCGTACCTGGGAGAGAAGGGCGAAGAGGGTCCGGTCCCGGGCGACATGGCGGGCGAGATCGAGGCGCAGCGGGCGCAGCTGATGGAGACGGCGGCTGAGAACGACGAGGACCTGCT
>DASTLN010000346.1:0-6888 GCA_035714925.1 Dehalococcoidia bacterium
CCGAAGTCCGGATCCCAGCCCGGTGTGCCACCGTCTCTCGCGGTACCTTCGATGAGGCTGCGAACCTCGTCGACACTGAGCGAAGGTTGTTCTCCGAGGAGGAGGGCTACGATGCCGGTCGTGTGCGGCGTCGCCATCGAGGTGCCGGACATGAAGACGTCACAGAAGGCGTTGAACTCTGCGGTGCCGGTGAAAACGCCGAGGAGAATGATCCAGCCGCCGGTGTTGCAGTAGGTCTCCTGAAGAACGCCGTCGGAGAATCCATCTCCGTTGAGATCCGCGTTGGGATCGCCCCCGGGCGCAACCACGTCCAGGGTGTCACCCCGGTTGGAATACGGTGGTACCGCGGCGCCATAGGTGGATGCGCCTACGGCGATGACCGTTGGGTACGCGGCGGGGCAGCTTACGGCGGAGGACTCGTTTCCGGAAGCCGCGACGACGATGACGTCGTTTGCATAGGCGAAGTCGAGCGCGTCGGTCAGCCCGAGGATCTCGGTGCAGTAGTCGCCGTTCCCATCGGGCGAACCTGAGCCGGTGAAGCCGAGGCTCATGGTGATGACGTCGGCGCCGTTGTCCACCGCGTAGTAGATCGAGTCGACGAGGTCGGCGTCGATACCGGCGCCGGTGTAGTCGAGCACCTTCACGGGCATGATCGTGACGTTGGATGCCAGGCCCGCGACACCGTAGGCGTCATTCGTCGTTTGAGCGATCGTGCCGGTCACGTGACTGCCATGCCCCTGGTCGTCGTTGGCATGGGTGTCGTCGAAGTAGTAGTTCTTCGGCGCCGTGACGTTGATGCCGGAGAGGTCTGGAGCCTGTTGGAACGCCAGGGTGGGTAGTCCAACGGTCGCCGGCCGTGTGTACGTCTCGTAAGCCACACCGGTATCGATGACGGCGACTACGATGCCGCCGCCTCGGTTCGGAGCCAGATCCCAGGCTGGCTCTACGCGGACGCCACCCTCGGAGTCATGAAAATGCCATTGATAACCGAAGTTGGTGTCGTCCGGCGTCTCAAACATTGTCGCGGTCAGGGTTGGCGAAACGTCTTCGACGAACGGGCTTCTAGATAAGGCGGCAAGCGCGTTTGAAGCAGCGGGCTGGTCGGGAAACGTAAATACCTGAAGGCCCGAGCGAGAGTGCTGCCGCACCAGCTTGCCGCCAAGCCCGGCTGCCGCCGCCTCTACGTCGGATCCTCTAGCGCCTGGTCTCAGGAGAACGGTAATCGAGTTCGCCAGCTGGTTTAAATCCGGTTTCACCAGGCCGCTATCGACGATCCTGGCGTCGGTGGTTTCCTGCGCGGCGACACGCGAGTTCGAATCCAGCGACACACTCAGCGCCAAGGCGAGAGTGAAAACGATGGCAGCGGCGGCAAGGACCTTGCGCTGAGACATACGGTTTCCTCCACGGCAGCTTTGCGAGGCATTTGGATACTTCTTAATGGCCTGGGCGCACCCAAATCATGCGGTTGTCGCAGATCTTTTTTCGCCGGTTTCAAGGGTTGGTTGGTTGAGAAGCGGGCAAAGAAAAGGAGGAACCTCCGGGAGGCCCCTCCTTTCAACTGCGCTGGGTACGGGCTGTTACTGGACAGCGCCGAGAATGGTGCGGCCGTTGATGCGGCGAGGTTCGAGGAACTCACCGATCTGGCGGTTGACGAGAGGCCGCTTGTACATCGGGTGCTTGAGGCTGCGGACCTCGTGCTCGATGCTGAACAGCTTCTTGTTCGACCGTGGATCGACGATGTCGACGAAGCGGAACTGGTGGTTGCGGGGCTCTTCCGTGATCAGGCCGCGCTTCTTCAGCGCCTCGTAAGGCTCGGAGAAGCTCGAGACGTAGACGGCGATGTGGTGGCCGTCGTAGTCGGGCACGTTGTCTGCCTCGCGGAAGATGAGGCGCTGGTACTGGCCTACGGAGACCTCGGTGTGGTCGCCTGACTTCCTGGTGACGTGCTGCGCGGCGGCGCCGATGACCTGATTGTAGAAGGCCGCGATGCCCTTGGCGGTACCGCGCGGCACCGTAAACTCGACGTAGGGCATGCCGGTCCGCATGGGGCCGAACTCGGGCGACGGCTCGTAGCAGCGGAACTGGTTGCCCCACGGCGACGTGACGTCGATGCGGTCCTTTTTGCGCGACCAGGCGAACTTCGTACCGTGCAGCTTGTCCTGCACGCCTTCCAGCCTGTCGGCCAGCATGTCCAGGTTGGGCGTCACGATACCCATGTGTCCGCGCAGGACCTGCGGGGTGTTGGTGGGCAGGTGGAACTGCTGCTCGCCGAGGTTGATCCACATGTTCTCCAGCCCGACCATCATGTGCGGGTCGCGCGTGAAGCCCATAGCGACCAGGTAGAACAGCGTTGCGATGCCCTGGTCGTCGACCTGGGTGTTGACGTGCTCGAGCATTGCGATGTTGCCGACGTCTTCGGCGAAGACCTCTTTCGCAACCTTTACCTTCGTTTGCATTGCCATTTCAGCCTCCCGTGTGAGGGACTTCGACTAAGCCTTTACCTCTGCCGGCGTGTATTTGCCATCAATCTGCGGCGTGATCGAGCCGACGAAGCCGACCTTCTCGCCGGCCGCCTTCGCAGCCTCCAGGCGGTCGAGACGCGTCTCACGCTTCCACCTGCGCTTGAGGTCATCGCTCACGTTGATGTGCAGGCGTCCCATGCCTTCGACTTCGAGCTCGACCTTGTCGCCGTCCATGAAGGGGTGCAGGCCGCGGTGGTTGGTGCCTGTGGCAATGATGTCGCCGGCGTCCAGGGGGTGGGTCGACGAGATGAACTCGATGCAGCGCGGGATGTCGTTGCCCATGTCGTCTGTGTTGAAGTCCTGCATGAGGGTGCCGTTGTTCCAGAGCTTGACGTTGAGGTTGTGCGGGTCCTTGACCTCGTCGGCCGTGACGATGAAGGGGCCGATGGGAGCAAAGGTCGCGCGGGCCTTCATCAGATAGAAGGGCGGGAAGCCGCGGGCCGAACCGTCGATGAAGTTGGTGTAGCCGAAGACGTAGCTCATGGCGTCGTCGCGCGAGACGTTCTCGGCGCGCTTGCCGATGATGACCGCCAGCTCGGCCTCTCCCTCGAAGACGGTTGCCGGGGTGTCGGGCAGGACCATCGTGTCGCCGTCGCCGATGACGCAGTTGGCCGTCTTGAGGAAGGCGTTGATCGGCGCCGGTTCCGGCATCGTGTGGTTCTCGAGGTAGTTGACGGCCATGCAGGCGACGGTCTCGGGCCTGGGCAGCGGCGGGCGCACCTTGACAGAGCTGAGCGGCTTGCCGGAGCCGGACGCGACGGCGCTCTCGATCTTGCCCTTGTAGCTGTCCCACCGCTCGATCAGGCCCTTGATCAGGTCCTGGGGCTGCAGGTGCGGGATGTCCTTGACGACGTCCGAGACGTCGACCACGTCGCCGCCCTTCATGACGCCGAGCTTGTAGTCATCGAAGAAAAGAATTTTCATAAATCGCCTCCATGGAACGCGTAACGCGGGGCCATAAGCGGGGTACCGTGGGAAATAATACTGCAAGCAAGTCCGACAGAGGGAATATTCCAGAGCAAAGTAAGGAGATAAACGATGTCTGACGCGGCAACCGGCCTGCTGGCTGTGTGGATGGACCTGCCTGCCGAGCAGGAGGAGGACTTCAACCGCTGGTACAACGAGGAGCATCTCATCGACCGGATGGCGTGCCCGGGGTTCTTGCGCGTCAGGCGTTTTGTCTCCGTCAACGGCGGCCCGAAGTACGTGGCGTTGTACGACCTGGCCGACGGCGCGATGACCAGCCCGGAGTACACAAAAGCGCGTCAGAACCCGACGGAGTGGACGAAGAAGGTCTCCGCCGGGCTGACGACGAACATCCGCAACGAGTACGAGCTGGCGAAGCAGGTCGGCGAGTCGCCGGCCACGCCGCCGCCGTATCTGCTAATGGTCTGCCTGGAATCGGACGACGAGCACGACGCCGAAGTCATCGAGTGGTACGACAACGAGCACCTGGCGGCGCTGCAGTCGGTTCCGGGTTGTCATTCTGCGAAGCGCTATCGGGCGACGGACCTGACGCCGGGGTTCCCGAAGAACCTGGCGATCTACGAGCTGGACGCGCCGGAGGTTCGTACGAGCGACGCGTGGCACAAGGCGGCCGACACGGAGTGGACGCTACGCATGCGTACACACTTCCTGCCGAACCGCGTCAACACGATGGGGCAGCTGATCAAGGTGATCGAGGGGCAGCCAGCGTAGGTCTGCGTTCCGGGGCGACGGCCCTCACCTGCCTGCCGGCATCCTCTCCCTGGGGGCGAGGATCGATGCTCGACCCCTCCGGGGTAATGAGGGCTGTGTAGTGGGCAGGGGCGTAGGCGGGGCCTACCGTTGATTGCTTCATGGCTGACTGCTTGATGGCGTGGTGAGTATTCCGACGCCGGGACTGGAAAGTCCCGGCTACGTAGTGTTGCTACTAATCAGGAGTGGTCGAGAGGCAGCTGGCCGAGGCGGGCGTGGAAAGGTCCGTGGGCGGGCATTCCGCGGCGGGGTTGGAGCGTTCCGGGGCGACGGCCCTCACCTGCCTGCCGGCATCCTCTCCCTGGGGGAGAGGATCGATGCTTGAGCCGCGTGGTGATTGGCCGTGATCGTGGGCGAGCCTGGGCTCCGCCTCAGGACGGGGCGATCTGCGACGGGGGACGCGGGTTATCAAGGTGTGGATGGGCGGCGGCGTCGGGCGGTGCTGACGGGCTGGCGCTTGTGGGCGATGAAAACCTTGCCTACGCCATCGGCAGATGGGACGAAGCCCCGCCCCGCCCTGGCGACCTAAAGGTCGCCGCTACGCAATCGGAGCGGGACCAGACCTCACTCCGCACGGTGACCTGAAGTTTTGCCGCTACGTTGTCGAGATACGGGACGAAGGCCCCCGCCCTGGCGACCTGAAGGTCGCCGCTACAGGATGTTTGCCGCTGCGGGATGTTCGGGGCTAGAGGCGGTGCTGGATGTCGTAGCGGGAGGAGGCGGCGCGGTCTTCGATGCGCGCCGCGACGGCGTCGACGAATGAGCCGGCGAGCGACGTGCCGACCATCGAGGAGATGACTTCGCGCAGGCCCTTCTTCGGCTTGAGCCAGATGGGGCGGCGCGGCGCGTTACCCAGGTCGGCGGCCATGTCGATGGCCCGCTCGAGGTCGCCGAGCTCGTCGACCAGGCCGAGCTCGAGGCAGCGGCGCGCCGTGTGGACCTCACCGGTGGCGAGCTCCTTGACCCTGGCTTTGTCCATGCCGCGCCCTTCGGCGACGATATCGAGGAACTGGTCGTAGAGGTCGTCGACCAGCTCCTGCTCCTTCTGTTTTTCTTCGTCCGTGGCTTCGCGGAACATGCTGCCCATGTCCTTGAGGCGGTCGGACTTGGTCACGCTCATCTGCACGCCGATGCGCTCCAGCGCGTCGTAGATGGTGGGCCGCATCGAGATCACGCCGATCGAGCCGATGATGGCGCTGGGGATGGCGACGATCTTAGTGGCGGGGCACGCCAGCATGTAGGCGCCGGACGCGCCGATGCCGCGAATGAAGGCGATGACGGGCTTCTTCGCCGCCAGCGCCTTGACGGCGAGGTAGAGGTAGTTCGAACCGGGCGCCGAGCCGCCGGGAGAGTCGATGTCGAGCACGACGGCCCGGACGGATTCGCTCATCTCGAGGTTGCGAAACAGCTTGACGTACTCGGCAACCTTGATGCGCGGCCCGATGGCGCCTTCCATCTCGACGACGGCGACGCTGTGAGTCTTGGCCTTCAGGCCGGCTATGAACATTTGAACCTCGTTACCTGTCACTTTTCCCTCGCTTCGAGTGTAGGGTCGGCAGCTCAGGGCGGTCAAACAGACCTCGGGACAGGATCCAGGCGGCTGAGAGACTCGAAGGCTATCTGGGGCTTCGTTTGCAGCAGGGCTTTGAAGCTGGTCTCCAGGGCAGGTGTCTAGCCAATCCGGCCGGCCGGGCCGGTTCAAACATGCTTGCGCAGGACTTCGGCCAGCTCGGCAGGCTGAATCACCATCGCGTCGTGTCCGCAGTCGAGCGTGTAGACGTGGCCGCCTTCGCTACGCATCAATTCGGCGAATCCGCCGAGGCCGAACTGCGTGCAGTGGATGAAGCTGCGAGGAAGGGTCTTCGCCTTCATGAGGGGAGCGTCGAGCCTTTCGGCGTGCGTGAGAATTGGCATCGGAGTCAACCTGGGCGTCATCCACGCCAAGTCTTCGGGCTCGACGACGCCGAAGCTCTCCGGCTCCCACGGCGGCACCAGGCCCTGGCTGTCGGCAGTCGACTCGAAGTCTTCCTGGAGGCCTGGGATGATGCTGAACATGCTTTCTCCGTGCTCAGGCACGATCCCGTCCAGGAAGACGAGCTTGCCTACTCGATCCGAGTGCTCCGCGACGCCTGAGATCACGAGACCCGCGTAGCTATGTCCTACAAGAATGACGTCGTGCAGGTCCTCATACTCCAGCACGTTGGTCACATCCTCGACATGCTGGGAGAGCCCGGTAGCGGGCGAAGCCAGATGCTTCCTCTCGCCCATGCCCGTCAAAGTAGGCGTGAAGACGCGCGAGCCGTCCGTTTCCAGGAAGGGCAGAAGCTTCTGCCAGCACCAGCCGCCGTGCCACGATCCGTGAACCAGCACAAACGTAGCCACATTCGAAGACGCCATCGTGTCACTCCTCGAGTCTGCTGCTATGGCACTGGGAGATTCTAGTCGAGCAGAGCAGACGGGTGTTAGGCGTACTGGCCGGCCCTTAAGAAACAAGAAGCGCCCGGGCCGAGGATCGGGCGCTTCTAACGTGTCAAGGGTGGCCGGCTCCACGGCGGGGGAGGAGGAAGCGAGACCATTACCCTCATGCATAACATCGGCAGCGGCCGGCAAATCCGAATGCCGATTTTCC
>DASTLN010000347.1:0-12771 GCA_035714925.1 Dehalococcoidia bacterium
TCGAAGTACTGCGGCAGGCGCTCTGCCAGCTGCAAAGTGGACAGGGCCTCGTAATCCCGGTTGCGCATCTCGAGGCAGGCGAGACGCACGTGCGGCTCGAAGTCCTCATCCCAGATCGGGATCGGCCCGCGCGCCTCGACCTCGGGCGTCGCCCGAGGCGGGCCGAAGTTGCGCATGAAGCCGTAGCTGTTAACGAAGACGGTGGGGACACCGAACGCGACGGCCATGATGCGATCGAAGAGCGCCTGCGTCAGCGGCGGCTGGGCCCACGGCGCGTGCAGGCGGTCGTGCACCCAGCTCTCACCGGCGCGCGCCGGGTCGGCCCAGGTGATCTGGAAGTCGTCCGTGAAGCTGAGGACCACGTCGAGCAGTATAGGGTCAGGAAACGGCGACCGGCTCGGGGCCCTGGGGCGTTTCAGCGGCGGGCTTCACGGGCTTCGGCGTGATCAGCAGCAGCAGCATGGCGATGACGAGGCCGATGGTGCCGACGATCCAGGCCGGCTGATAGCTGCCCGTGGCGTCGCGTACGATGCCGGTCAGCGGCGCGCCGACCGCGCTGAAGACGAGCATCAGCGGCGTCGCAAAACCGCGGATCGAGCCGATGTGGGCGTGGCCGAAGTAGGCCGGCCAGACCGTGTTCTGACAGATGATAAAGCTGGCCACGCCGAGACCGAAGACGGAGGTGGCGACGAAGACCATGACGATGGACGACGCCGTCATGGTCAGGACGAAGCCGGCAATCATGAGCAGCGTCGAAACAGCGGCGACGTAGCGCGGCTGGTAGCGGTCGACGGCCCAGCCGGTGGGCAACGAGACGAAGACGGCGAAAATCGCCTCGGCGGACAGAGCCCAGGCGACGATTGAGGCGTCGAAGCCCTTGTCGTCGATGAAGTACGGGACACGGAAGATGCCGACGCTGCTCATCGCCAGCATGCGCAGGCCGTCGACCATCGTCAGGCGCCAGAATGTCGATGGGTGCAGGAAGCTGGAGCGGACGGCCTCGGCGCGAGTCCAAGAGACCTCCGTCTCGAAGGCGTGATGACGGCTGAAATCGCCCGCGGGGCCGGCGGGTGCGTCGTCGCCGTCGGGACGCAGGCCCATGTCCTGCGGGCGCCGCCGGACGATGAGCAGCGCCACCAGCACGGTGACGGCGGCGCCGCCACCGCCCAGCACCAGCCACGTATCGCGCCAGCCGATATGGTCGATGAGGAACTGGCTGAGGGGCGCGAATATGAAGATGCCCACCGGCATGCCGATGAAAGCGACGGACATGGCCTTGCCGCGCTTGCGGATGAACCAGTTCGACAGCGGAACCGACATGAAGAGGCTGCCACCGCCGCCCTGAAGACCCGTAGCGCCAACGACAAAGAAGACCGCCAGGATTTGCCACCCGGCCGTCACTTGCGACATCACGATCATCGCGGCGCCCGCCATTAGCCCGGCGATCGCCAGAGGGGCGCGCGCACCCCGACGGTCGATGATGCGGCCGATGACCCAGCCTGAGATGGCGAAGCCGATGAGACGCGCCGTCTGGGCGATACCGAAGATCGACGTGCCGACGCCGAGCTCGTCGCGCATCGGTTTGATGAAGAGGCCGAGGTTGACGCCGCCCATGCCGGTCGATACGGCGCCCACGGCCATCAACCCGGCGACGATGACCCAGCCGTAGTACAGGCGGCTCAGGGATTGCAAGAACAGCTTCGATCTAGCGATCTAACGCGATGCGGGAACGGACGCCAGTGGGAATAGTACAGACCTTTATGGTTTTGATACAGCTTTACCATAAGGCGTAATCGCTTTAGCCTGATGACACACCTTAGTCTCTTGTTACCGTCGTCCTGCGTACCGCAGAGGAGGCTTCATGGCCGCGGAGGCAAATTACTGAGTTTTCGGAGGCCGGGACCCCGCAGCATCTTGAGTATCGGGTTCCTGGTCGTAGCTCTAATCACAGGAGGTCTCCTCCGCCAGGATCGAATCACCAACCTCGTCAACCCGCCAGCCAGCGTCGAAGCCTCTGCACCCCAACCCGAGCCTGAACCCGGGCTTGACGTCGTAGCCAACCAGCTGCTCGACTCCGTCGCGCAGCTCACCGAGGGCGTCGAGCACTCGGTCGCCGGGCTGATCCCGATCAGCGCCGTGGACGACGCGTGGGTGACCCACTACGGCGAGTCGTTCAACGGCCAGGCGCTGGGCTGCGACGCCACCCCCTACGCCTCGGACAACGCCAGTATCGTTGCCGTCGGCGCGTCACGCGACGCCGAGTGGCCGTGCGGCACCATCCTGCGCGTCTGCGGGCCCGGCGGCTGCCTCGTGGCGCAGCGGGCCGACGGCTGCCCGGGCTGCGGCCCGTATCACGTTGACCTGTCGGAGGAAGGCCTGCTGCTCGTCTGCGGCCCCGGTAGCGGCGTCTGCCAGGCGAGAGTCGAGGCGTTTCGCGTGGCCTGCGAGATGCCGGTTGCCCGGCGACGTGCCTCGCAGGACAGCCCGCTGGAGCTCTTCGCCACGCTGGCCGAGATCGCGTTGGGCGACCGCACGGCAGACATGCTCGACCTGACGCAGGATGAGCCGCGTGGGGACGTGTGTACGGTGCGTGGACCCGGCGCGCCGCTGCCGCAGCAACCGTAAGATAGGGGGTAGAACTTTAGTTTAGAAAAATCGCGATCGTCTCGGGAGAACTATTAGTATTGGCTGAGTGGCGAACAAGATAGCCGTCGTAGTTGGAGCTGGCGCGTCCTTTGATTCCGTCCCAGAAGATGTTGACATGGGTATCAATTGGGGTTGGAGGCCGCCGCTTACAAAAGAGCTATTCGAACCTAAGGTCATGGGGCCGGATAAGGGATTGTTCAACGACCGACGCCGGAACGTTGAGGAGAGCTTGTCACACTATCCCCGAGCTAGAAGTCTTCGTGGCGATATTGCGCTAAGGCTCAGCGATTCGGAGGGAGATAGAGCAGCAGAAACCCTCGAACAGGTTCTGATGAGTTTTCGAGATGGCAGCCGAAATCGATTCCGGCGATTTCAACAAGTTCCATTCTTCCTCAGAGAATTGCTGGGCGAGGTCAGCGCCAAGTTCATCAAGAATGGTGTCAATTCTGGGGAGAACTTCGATGTGCTTCTGGACAACTTGCTGGAGGCGTTTGACGAAGTTCTGTTCGTCACGCTGAATTACGATCTATTCCTCGAAAAGGCCATAGAGACGGTTGCAAACTCGGTTCCCGGTGCGAGGGAAGCCTTGGGAATGGGCTGGTACATCCAGGATCCTCACTGGAAGCTAGTGAAACTACATGGATCCGTGGATTGGGTTAGGGCGTTCACGCCGCCAGCGAGCATTTTAGGTGATCTGCCGTCCGACAACGTTCGAGGAACCGCCCTCGAGGTTCTGGACAAGCTCTTCATTGACGAGGTGGATTTGGGAGAAATAGAACTTGTACTGAAATGGGACAGGTGGCGGAATGGGGCAAAATTCCTCTACCCCGCGATTGCTGTTCCCGTCGATGACGCACGTCAGTCCTCAATATGCCCCCGCGAGCACGAGCAGGCAGCGGAGCAATTTCTCACCGACTGCGAGAACTATCTATTCCTCGGTACCCGTGGGAAGGACAACGACCTAGTCCAGCTACTCTCGAAGTCAGGGGCTTGTCGCGTCGTTGGCATTGTCGCACAGGGGGAAGAAGACTGTAAGGAGACTCAATCCAATCTGCAAGAGGCGCTCGACTTCTCGTCAGGACCACAAATCTACTATTCAAGTGGATTCACTGGATTCGTGAGGGACGGTGGTCTCGCGGACTTCCTCGAAGCATCCCATCGCACAGGACTTACCTGACTACCGGCTGCGTGGCTCCTCCAAGAGTGATCAGCGTGACCTGCGCACTTGGCGTCTCCCGCCACTTTGTCGCTCAATCAAGTGCGGGGCATAAGACTACGACAAGCACGAGGACTGCGGCTGCAGCCTTCATTGACGCCGAATCTTGCACCGGGCTAGCCGAAGATTAACGCGTAGTTAGCGGCGCTGACACGGACATAGTGATCTCTATTAGTCGGGGTAAAGATTGGATTAAGAGTCGAATCTGGTAGCTTCCCTGATCGCGGAGGTGGAGCGGCCTCGCTACACTGTGAGGAGACTAGCTGACTCGCTGGGCCGGTCAGGCGCCTCGCCTCTGCTACCAGCACCTTGCAGGTACCGGCCCGTGCAGGGCGGTCTGCGTATAAGGAGTCTGGTCATGACCAACGGCAGCACAGACGGCGCGCTTGGCATTCTGGTAGGCGGCGGGCCCGCGCCCGGGATCAACAGCGTCATCAGCTCAGCGACGATCGAGGCGCGCAACTCCGGCATGCGCGTAATTGGGCTTCGCGATGGGTTCGAGCACCTGATCGAGGGCAGCACCGAGCAAGTCAGAGAGCTCAGCATTGAGGATGTGTCGCGAATCCACGCCCTCGGCGGCTCGATCCTGCGCACATCGCGCGCCAACCCGGCGAAGAGCCCTGAATCGCTCCTGACGGTGGTGCAAACGCTGCGTAGGTTGGGCATTACGCACCTGCTCACGATCGGCGGCGATGACACCGCTTTCTCCGCCGCTGCCGTGACCGAGAGCGCCGCCGGCGCGCTGCGCGTGGCTCACGTGCCAAAGACGATCGACAACGACCTCCCGATGCCCAGCGGCATGCCGACCTTTGGCTACGAAACGGCGCGCCACGTCGGCACCGAGCTGGTCCTGACGATCATGGAGGAGTCGCGCACGATCAACCGCTGGTTCATCGTCGTGATGATGGGCCGTAAGGCCGGACACCTGGCGCTGGGGGTCGGCAGGGCCGCGGGCGCCACGCTGACCGTGATCCCTGAAGAGTTCACCAACGAGAAGGTCACGCTGGACGACGTAGCGCGCGTTATCGAAGGCTCGATCCTGAAGCGCCGCCTGACCGGCCAGGGCTTCGGCGTCGTCGTTGTGGGCGAGGGCGTCGGCGAGCGCATCGACCCCGAGGAACTGCGCCGCGGTGCTGGAATCGACCTGTCATACGACCCACACGGCCATATCGCGCTGGCTGAGATTCCGCTGGGCTCGATGATCAAGCATCGCGTGATCCGCCGCTTTGCGGAGCGCGGCCAGAAGATGCAGATGACAGATGTAACCCTGGGCTACGAGCTGCGGTGCGCCCGCCCCTTGCCCTTCGACATCGACTACACGCGGACCCTGGGATGGGGCGCCGTACGCTTCCTGCTAGACGAGCCGTGGGACCCACAGCTGCTGCACGGCGGCTTCGTGACACTGGACGGCGTCAACCTGCACACGCTGCCGTTCTCGGACCTGAGGGACCCGGAGACTGGACGTACCCGAGTCCGGCTCGTGGACCTCGGTTCCGAGCACTACCGCGTGGCGCGCGAGTACATGATCCGCCTCGAGCCGGAGGACCTTGTCGACGAAGAGAAGACGCGGCGTCTGGCGGATGCGGCGGGCGTGACGCCGGCAGTTTTCCGGGAGGAGTTCTCACGGATCTGGAGTCAGAGCGCGGCTACAGCTTGAGCTCGCCCCATGGGCCCCGCCTCTGGGCCCGGCGCCTGGGGACTACGTAAGCAACGTGGCGGCTGAAGCCGCATTTGGGGCAGACGAGACGCTGCTCAGCCTGGGCCAACGCATCCAGCGGCAGGCAATCACCGGCACATTCGTACTCGTGGACGAGCGGTGTTTCGCACCTGAGACAGACGGTTTTACCGGCGTACTGCATGGCTCGACCCTTTCACAGGCCTAAACGCATTGATAAGTGTAATCCATGAGGTCAATGACAATACCCCTTTCTGAAACCAGGGTTGGGCGATCTGATAGCGCCCCGGACGCAGTCTGTCTACCAACAAACTCTTCAATCGGCTGTCTTTGAGCCATGTTTAGCCCTGTAACAGTGTCTGCCCCTGCGAATAAACGCGGGGCTAAATGAGTTCCTTAAGCCTGTGTCGAATTTGTCACAAACGCACGTATACTTGCCGCGTCACACTGGCGCTTTTTGCAGAGGAGGACGCATGAAGACTCGCGCCGCTATCCACGTGGAGCACGGCAAGCCTATGGTCATCGACGAGATTGAGTTGCCCGACCCCGGCGACAACTTCGTCATCGTCAAGCAGTTTGCAAGCGGCGTATGTCATTCCCAGCTACACCAGCTGCACAATCCCTCACAGCGCGTGCCGATCGTCATCGGGCACGAGTCGACGGGCGTCGTCACAGCCGTCGGGCGCAACGTCACGCATGTGAAGGAAGGCGACCACGTTATGACAACGTGGCTGCCTCGCGCCGCTCACGACAACTACCGCGACGCCGAGCCTACCGTGGTCAAGTTCCGCGGCCAGGAGATGCGCCAGGGCGTCTTCACCAGCGTCTTTACCTGGGCCGAGGACGTCATCGTCGACTCCGAGTACGTGGTGCAGATGGATAAAGACGTGGCGACCGACGTCACGTCGATCATCGGCTGCGCCGTGATGACCGGCTGCGGCGCCGCGATCAATACCGCGAAGGTGCGGCCCGGCGACTCGGTCGCCGTCTTTGGCGTAGGAGGCGTGGGGCTGTGCATTGTGCAGGCGTGCGCCAACCTCAGCGCCAACCCGATCATCGTGGTCGATCTCGCCGACGACAAGCTCGAGTTCGCGAAGCAGTTTGGCGCGACGATTGGGATTAACGCTCGAAATGAAGACCCCGTGGCGCGGATCAAGGAACTCACCGGCGGCGGCGCCGACTTCGCCTTCGACGCGATCGGCGCGAAAGTCACGATGGAGCAGATCCTGCAGTGCGTGCGCGACGGCGTCTTCGGCTACAGCGAGGGCGGCACGGCGATGCTCGTCGGCGTGCCGCAGACCACGGCCGAGCTGCAGATGAGCCAGATCTTCCGCGGCGCCAAGAGCTACCGCGGCACCGTCGGCGGAACCGGCCGTCCCGACCGCGACTTCCCGCTCTACGTGCGCTGGTACAAGGAAGGCAAGCTGCCGCTGGACAAGCTGGTGAGCACCCGCTACACGCTGAACCAGATCAACGAGGCGGTGGCGGACCTGGAGCAGGGCAAGATTGCGGGACGCGCGATTCTGACGTTCTAGGAGCCTGCGATGGCGCCAAGCGCCTCGGACGCAGAGTGGTAAGTGGTAGGCGCCCAGCATGCTGGGCGCCTACCACTTACGAATTACGATGGCTCTTCGTCGACTCCTACTCCGGCGCGAATCTGACGGGCTGACCGGGTGCCTTTGTGCGGAGGCGGTAGACCGACGTCTGGGCGCAGACGTAGAGCGTCTGCCAGTCGTCGCCGCCCCAGGCGATGTTGGCGGGGCTTTCGCCGACGCCGATGAAGCCTAACAACACGCCTTGCGGGTCGAAAACCCAGACGCCCTCGGGGCCATTTGCGGCGCAGTAGACGTTGCCTTGTGTGTCCAGTTTCATGCCGTCAGGCCGCCCTTCGATGTCATCGTGGCGGAACTCGCAGAAGACGCGGTCGTTGGTCAGGCTGCCGTCTTGCCGCACACCGAAGGCGCGGATGTGGCGCTCGCGGGTGTCGCAGACGTAGAGGACGGAGTCGTCGTCTGAGAGCGCGAGGCCGTTTGGCGCCGGGAAGTCGTCTGCCAGCAGCATCAGCTCACCGTCTGCGAGCCGATAGCGAAAGACGCCGGTCGTGGGGTACTCCTGGCCGACGATCGTGCCGTCCGGCTGCCTGAGCCAGAAGATCGGGTCCGTGAACAGGATGTCGCCGTTCAGGGCGCAGATGATGTCGTTGGGACAATGCAGCCGCGCGTCGCCGAAACGGTCGACGACGTTCTCAACGCGGCCGTCGGGTAGCGTGCGGGCGATGCGGCGGGTCACCTTCTGCTCGCAGGTGAGCAGGTTGCTGTCCTTGTCCCACGTGTTGCCGTTGCCGAGGTTGCTGGGGTCGCGGAAGACGCTGACGCTGCCGTCATGTTCATTCCAGCGGCGCATGATCGCGGTGCGCGTGTCGGAGAACAGCAGCGTGTTGTCGCGCCGGTCCCACAGCGGGCCCTCGGTGAACACGAAGCCAGTTGCGAGCCGCTCGACCGCCACATCCGCGTCTACGAGGTCGTAGAGCCGCTCATCGAGCGCTACGACAGCCATCGACGCCTATTTCGGCGAGAAGCGCACCGGCTGGCCCGGTACCTTCATCCGCAGCCGGTAGACTGACGTCTGCGCGGTCACGTACATCGTCTGCCAGTCGTCGCCGCCCCAGATCAGGTTGGCGGGGCTCTCGCCGATGCCGATGAAACCCAGCAGCGTGCCGTCCGGCGCGTAGACCCAGATGCCCTCTGGCGAGTTGGCGGCGCAGTAGATATTGCCCCGCGAGTCCAGCTTCATGCCGTCGGGACGGCCTTCGGCGTCGCCGTGGCGCAACGTGGCGAATACGCTGCCGTTGGTCAGGTTGCCTTCCTCCGTGACGTCGAAGACGCGGATGTGGCGCTGCGGCGTGTCGCAGACGTAGAGCTTCGAGTCGTCGTCGGTCAGCACGAGACCGTTGGGGCCGACGAAGTCGCGGATCAGCAGCTGCAACGTGCCCTTTTCATTCCAGTAGCGGAAGACGCCGGCGAAGGGGTATTCCTGCCCGACAATCGTGCCGTCCGGCTGCCTGAGTCCGTAGGTGGGGTCCGTGAACAGGACATCGCCGTTGAGGGCGGTAATCACGTCGTTCGGGCTGTTGAGACGCGCTTCGCCCCAGCGCGCCACGAAGGTTTCGACCGTGCCGTCAGGCAGCGTGCGGCTGACGCGGCGGCCCGCGTGCTCGCAGGTCAGCATGTTGCCGTTCATGTCCCAGGTGTTGCCGTTGCTGATGCCGTTGGCCTCGCCCTCGCGCACCACCTTGACGCTGCCGTCTTTCTCCGACCAGACGCGCATGACGCCGGTACGGACGTCGCTGAAGTGCAGCGTCTTTTCGACGTTATTCCACAACGGGCCTTCCGTGAACACGAAGCCGGTGGCGATCTGCTCCACCTTCACGTCGGCGTCTACGAGGTCGTTGAGGCGATTATCCAGCGCTACGACTGCCATGGGGATGGTCCTTCTAGAAATGGCGGCTGCAAGCGCGGGGCGAGGTCATTCTACGGCGACTTAGGCGCGAGATGGCAACCGGCAAACGTCAAAACGCCGGTTAGTCGCCGGCGCGATGGCTCCCTCCGGCGCGCCCTGGAGGCCCGTGCATGGGACCGCCGCCGTGCGGGGCTAGTTGCTCCGAGCGCCGCGAAGGCAGCACGGTGGCGGCCACGGCGGCGCCGAGCAAGGCGACGCCGGCGGCTACGAGGACGACCGTCCCCATGGCGTCGATGAAGCCGGAACGTGCAGCGGTGAGGAGCGCCTCACCCTCGGGGCCGCCGATGCGGGCCGCGACACGGGCCGCGACACGGACCGCGGCGCCTATCGAGTCGCGGGCGGCGGCGGCGTCGGCGGGCGAGAGCGCGGCAGTCGGCGTCTCAATGGCGGAGCCATAGGCCGTGCTGAGGATGCTTCCGAGGACGGCAACACCCAGCGCGCCGCCCACGGGCCGGGTGGTGATGTTGACCGCGGAGGCGACGCCCGCCTGCTCCCGCGGCACGGCGCCCATCATGGAGTCGATGGCGGGCGCGCTGGCGTGGCCCATGCCGAAGCCGGCGATGACGAGCGCTACGAGGACGATACCGTAGCCGCTCGTATCGGAGATCGTCGCCAGGACGGCGAGGCCGGCCGCGGTGGTGACGAGCCCGGATGCGATGACGACACGGGTGCCGAGATAGGGGCGCAGGCGTGTGCTGAGGGCCGTGCCGACGATCAGCCCGATCGCGATGGGGGTCATGCGCACGCCTGCTGCCAGCGGCCCGTAGCCGAGGACGAACTGAAGGTATTGCGTCAGAAAGAAGAGGCTGCCGAACAGCGAGAAGAAGACCAGCGCAATCGCCAGCGCCGCGCCCGTGAAGCTCGGCTTGCGGAAGAGGGACATGTCGAGCATCGGTTGAGGACGGCGCAACTCCCAACGCACGAAGGCGCCGAGCAGTACGGCCGCGAGGGCGAAGAGGACCAGCGTCCGAGCGCTTCCCCAGCCGCTGGAGGGCGCTTCGATAATGGAGAAGACGAGGACACCCAGGGCTGCCACCGAGAGCAGCGCGCCTGCCGGATCGAGCGGCTTCTGACCTTCGTCGCACGATTCGGCGATGAGGACGCTGCCGGCGACGGCCGCGACCGCGAGGATGGGCAGGTTGACCAGGAAGATCGCACCCCAGTCGAAGTTCTCCAGCAGCCAGCCGCCCAGGATGGGCCCGCTGGGCACGCCCAGCGCCACGGTGCCGGCCCAGAAGGCGATGGCTTTGGGGCGCTCCATCGGCGGAAAAAGGTTGGTGAGGATGGACAGCGTCGCGGGCATGATCAGCGCGCCGCCCAGGCCCATCACGGCGCGCATGGCGATCAAGGTGTGGGTGGAGGTGGAGACGGCGGCGCCGACCGAGCCGAGCGCGAAAACGGCGAAGCCCGTGAAGAGGGCGCGCCTGCGTCCGAAGCGGTCGCCCAGGGCGCCCGCGGCGAGCAGCAGGCCGGCGAAGACCAGGACGTAGGCGTCGACCATCCATTGCAGCTCGCTCCCCGTGGCGTCCAGCTCGCGCGCCAGCGTCGGCAGTGCGACGTTGAGGATGGTGTTGTCCAGGCTGACGATGAGCAGGCTGAGGCAGAGGACGCCCAGGGTCCACCAACGGCGTTCGTAAGCTGGTCCATCGGTCCGACCGGCAGCACCCCGATGTTCGCCTTCGTGGCGTGCGCGAATCGCCTTGATCGCCGCTTCGAGGCCCTCGCCGCCGGCGGCAGCGCGCACGCGGGCGGCTTCCTCCGGCGTGACGCGGCCCGATTTGGCCATGTCGTCGAGCCGTGCCAGCGCCTGAGAAGGATCGGTCTCAGCGTCACCGTGCAACTTCATCGCTTCTCCTCCCCACGGGGCCGTTGTGGTCGCGGCCGAAAGGTGTCCGTCCGCGAGGCTTGTAGATTGAGAGCACGGTGGCCGCGAGCAGGACGGCGAGGCCACCGCCGGCATGCAAGACCTCGCCGGCCAGCCCATCGATATGCGGCGCTTCGGCCGCCGCGGCCTGACGGGCAAAGTCACTTACCGACGGCATGTGCAGGAGCAAGACGGCTGTCGCCACGACGGTGAGGACGAGCTTCGCCAGTACCCAATAGTGGCGAAATAGCCCCCAGGGTGTAGCGAGAGCATTGACGATGCCGATGACGAGGGACGCGACTGCCATCGGCACGATGACGTACCAGCCGGTGCGTTCCATCGCGGTCCAGGCGCCGTCGACGGTCCGGGCGTCGTCGCTGCTCAGGGCGGCCACCGCGGGTGCCAGGTAAGCGAGGACCGCACCCAGCCAGCCGACGGAGGCCGTGACATGTGCGGTGAGCACGAGCTTGCGAGCACCCGGCTGCAGCGGCATCAGACCGGCTCTACAACGGCGGGCAGGCCGGCGCCTGAACTGCCGTTGGGCGAATGGCGGGCCGGGCCGTGGCCGCCGTCAAGCACGATAAGGACGGCGACGATGAGAACGAGCCCTGCCACGGCGAGCCCGAAGAGCTTCACCCAGAGCGGCGTACCTGTCATGAGTCCTCCTATCGCGTAGTCGCGTATTCCGATCTTTATCGATACAGTTTGTCTCTGTCAAATATACCGCGTCTCATTCGGGACATCGCGTATACTGGGTACATGCCGAAGCTGTGGGACGCGACGATCGAAGCGCACCGGCGGGGCGTGGAAGAAGCGGTTATCGGCGCGACAGCCAGGCTGGTGTCCGAACACGGCCTGAGAGCGGTGACGATGTCGCAGATTGCGGAGACGGCGGGCATCGGGCGGGCAACGCTCTACAAGTACTACCCAGACGTGGAAGCGATTCTGGACGCGTGGCACGAACGCGAAATTGGCGCCCATTTCTCGCAGCTGGAGCAGGCGCGCGATGGCGCGGACGGCGCGGCAGGGCGCCTGGAGGCGGTGATACGAGCCTTCGCCGAGGTTACTCAGGAGTCGCACGGCAGCCACAGCGCGGAGCTGGTGGCGTTCTTGCACGGCAAGGGCCGCGTGGCGCACGCGAAGGGGCACCTCAGGGATATGGTGCTAGATCTCATCGTGGACGCGGCCGCGGCCGGCGCTGTGCGAGACGACGTTCCGGCGGATGAGCTGGCGGGTTACTGCATCAGCGCCCTGGCGGTGGCGCGGGAGCTGCCGGAGGCGACGGCTGTGGCACGGCTGGTCGACGTGACCCTGACGGGCCTGCGCTTCCGCGAGGATTGAGACCTGCGGCGACGTCTCAGCGCGGGTCACTCGCGGGCACGATGCTGACGCAACCTCGTCCTGTGCAGCAACGACGTGGCGCCCAGGCCTCTTCGATCACGCTGCCCTCTCGGCAGGACGCGCAGGCCTGAGGGCCTGCAGCTACATCGCCAGGATGCCGGTCCAGGTACGGGTCGATGCGGTTACTCCTTATGCCCCTGCCACACGGCCGTTAGGGCCGCCGCGATTGTAGCTGGGAGGGCGCGTCAGTCGTAGTCGATGAGGGCGAAGACGTCGTAGCCCTGCAGGCGTTTGCGGCCTTCGAGGCCCTTGAGTTCGATGAGGAAGGCCATCCCCGCAACGCGCGCGCCGAGCAACTCGACCAGCTTGGCGGCGCCGACGGCGGTACCGCCTGTTGCCAGCAGGTCGTCAATGATGACGACGGAATCGCCGGCCGATAGCGCGTCGCTGTGAATGTCGAGCTGGCCTTCGCCGTACTCCAGGGCGTATTCGATCGACATGTGCGCGGCG
>DASTLN010000348.1:0-6108 GCA_035714925.1 Dehalococcoidia bacterium
GCCCGGTCTGCCCTACATCTGCGACCTCGACCTCGCTCCGCGCAACGCCGATGGCCTGGTCGAGTTCTCCTGCGTCGTCGACATCGTCAAGCCGGCGGACCTCAGCAAGGGCAGCGACAAGGTGCTCTACGAGTTCTCCAACCGCGGCGGCCGCGGCGCCTTCCGCTACAGCGACAGCGCCGGCATGGACCTCTCGAAGCCGGCCTACGCGGGCCAGGGCTTCCTGCAGCGCCACGGCTACACCGTCGTCTGGTCCGGCTGGCAGGGCGACCTTATCGACCGTGGCGGCAACGTCATCGCGTTTCTGCCGGAGGCGAAGCAAGACGGAAAGCGTCTGCGCGGCACCGTGCGCCAGGAGTTCATTACCGGCGCGCCGGGGATTCTCTCGATGGGCGTTAGCGAGGGCGCCGAGCGTGGCATCGACGTCGAACCCTATCCTGTGCTCAACCGCGCCACGGCCACGCTCACGGTTCGGGAGCGCGAGCGCGAGGAGCGCATTCCGGTCGCGGTTGGCGAATGGGACCTCGCGAAGGCGGAGATGAAGGACGGCAAGCTAGAGGTCACGCCGTCTAACGAGCACCTTTACCTCAAGAACGGCTTCAAGCCGGGCTGGATCTACGAGCTGATCTACGAGACTGAGGGCTCGAAGGTCATGGGCCTCGGTTTCCTCGGCGTGCGCGACCTGATGTCATTTCTCAAGTTCGACGACGTGGACTCCGCGGGCAACGACAACCCGCTGGCAGGGCACGTGAAGCAGATGTACGGCTTCGGTATCTCGCTTAGCGGCCGCGTCGTGCGCCAGTACATTTACGAGGGCTGGAACCAGGACGCCGAGGGCCGCAAGCTGTTCGATGGCGTCCACACGCACACCGGCAGCGGACGTTTGTTGCACAACCAGCGTTTCGCGCAGGTAGGGCGCTATCCGCGGCAGCACGAGGAGCACCAGTGGCCTTCGGAGCGCTATCCGTTCACCTTCACCGCCGTACCCGACCCGTTCTCGGAGAAGAACGAGGGCTTGCTGCAGAGGCCCGATACCGACCCGCTGATCGTCCACACGCACACCAGCAGCGATTACTGGATGCGCCACGTCTCCACGACGCATACGGATCCCAGCGATGGCAGCGACCTGGACCTGCCGGAGACGACGCGCATGTACACCTTCGCGGGCGCGCCGCACATGGCGCGTTCCGTGAACGACCCGTCCTGGATCGGCCAGCTGACGCCGAACAGCCTGTCGCCGGCGCCGTACCTGCGCGCCAGCCTCGTGCTGCTGGACGACTGGGTGACAAAAGGCATCGCGCCGCCGGGGTCGCTGATCCCGCGCCGTGAGGACGGCACGATGGTGACGCCGGAGGCGGCGCTGGCAGCGTTCCCGCGTATACCCGGCGTCAACCTGCCGGAGGACGCCGGCCGGCTGCCGAACTACGACTACGGCAAGGACTTCGACAGAGGCTACGCAACGGTATTCCCGCCGGAGCCGGTGCCGGGTCAGGACTACCCGATCCAGGTCTCGTCCTTCGACTCCGACGGCAACGACATCCCGGGGCTGCGCTACCCGGACGTCGAGGTGCCGGTTGGCACGCACACGCCGTGGGCGCTGCGACGCGAAGGCTTTGCCGAGGGTGACTTGCTGTGGAACTGCGGCAGCTTCGTCCCGTTCGCGCGAACGAGGGCCGAGCGCGAGACGAGCGGCGACCCACGCCCCTCGATCGAGGAGCGCTACGCCGACCACGCAGATTACGTGTCGAAGGTTGAGGCCGTCTGCCGCCAGCGCGTGTCGGAGCGCCTGATGCGGGAGGAAGACCTCGAGCGCTACGTAGAGGCGGCGAAGGCAAAGAATCCCTTCGATGCCTCGGTACAGCTTGGGCCTTTGATCCAGTCCGGTTTTGGCGGTTAGCGGTATTCTTCCAGGGAACAGGGAACAGGGAACAGGGAACAGGGAACAGGGAACAGGGAACAGGGAACAGGGAACAGAAAAGGGGCGCGCGCATGAATCAGGTCCAGGAGATGCTACGTCTCAAGTCTGCCGACAAGTCGGATGAAGCGGTGCTGCGTTTGACCGGCCTGTTCCGCATGATGTCGGAACAGCCGGGCTTCATTGGCGCCGAGGTGCTGCGCGGCATCAACGACCCGGAGACGCTCATCGTGCTGCATGCGTGGCGCGATCTTGAGGACTGGCAGACCTTTCAAACCTCGCAACCCAAGCTCGACTTCTCGGCCAGCCGCCCGGAGTCGCTGTACAGCTTCGTCCCGTGTGGCATGAACTGGCGTTCGATGCAGGCGGACGGCGCCCGGGAGGGCGCGCTTCTACGTCGAGAGGTCATTCGCGACGAGTCGCTTGGTCTGCGTACCGCCAGCGGCATCGAGGGGTGCCAGACGTATGCGTACGTCGACGACGAGCCGGCGCAGTACCGCGGCTGCACGTTGCGCCTGACGCGACTATCTGGACCGCAGGCTGAGGCAGCGCCCGCTCCTGAAAGCGAAGTCCTGGTCGACGAGCTGTACGAGTCGCTGATGACAATTCGCGCTCCCGGAGTAACCGTTTCCTGACCCGCGGATCGTCCGCTCCTTGCCCCGCGTATCCGAATCGCGCGTCGATTCGCTAGAAGAGGCATCGTAATGATTCAGCGCAGCAAGGACCGCATCCTCACCACGCACACCGGCAGCCTGCCGCGCCCGCCGGAGTTGATCGAGATGATCCGCAAGCGGGAGGCCGGCGAAACGGTGGATGAGACCGCGTTCCAGGCTGCGGTCAAGGACGCGGTCGCCCTCACGGTGCGCAAGCAGATGGAAGCCGGCATCGACCTGGTCAGCGACGGCGAGGAGGGCAAGCCGGGATACGCCACCTACATCAAGGACCGCACCACCGGCTTCGAGGGCGAGAGCCCGCTGCGAATCCGCATCCAGGCCGAGGCGCGCGACTTCCCGGAGTACACCGAACGCCGCATGGCGACGACCGCGACGATCCTGAAGCGCCCGACCTGCAACGGTCCGATCGCGTGGAAGGACTTCGCGGCCGTGGAGCGCGACATTGCGAACTTCAAGGCGGCGGTCGATGACCAGAAGCCCATCGGCGCGTTCATGACGGCGGCCTCGCCCGGGGTCGTCGCTTTCTTCTTGGGCAACGAGTACTACCCGTCGCACGACGCCTACCTCGATGCGCTCTGCGCCGTCATGAAGGACGAGTACGAGGCGATCGCGGCGGCGGGCTTCGAGTTGCAGCTGGACTGCCCCGACCTCGCGATGGGACGCAACAGCCAGTTCTTCGACCTCGACCTCACGGGCTTCCGCAAGGTGGTCGAGCGCCACATCGAAGTGGTTAACGAGGCGACGAAGAACATCCCGCCGGAGCAGATGCGCCTGCACCTCTGCTGGGGCAACTACGAAGGCCCGCACCACGTTGACGTGCCGATGAGGGACATCGTCGATATCGTGCTCAAGTCGCGTCCTGCCGTGATCTCGTTCGAGGGCGCGAACCCGCGCCACGAGCACGAGTGGAACGTCTGGCAGGACGTGAAGCTGCCGGACGACAAGATCGTCATGCCCGGCGTGATCGATTCGACGACGAACTTCATCGAGCATCCGGAATTGATCGCGCAACGCATCGAGAAATACGCGCAGCTTGTCGGCCGGGAGCGCGTCTTGGCCGCGTCCGACTGCGGCTTCGGCACCAACGCTGCGTCGTCCACTGTCGACCCCAAGATCACGTGGGCGAAGCTCCAGGCGTTGGCAGAAGGCGCGGCGATCGCGAGCAAACGCCTCTGGTGAGCGATCAAGGTTTCAGATTCGAAAGGAGCGGCGGCCTGCCGCTCCTTTTCACGTCAGGGCGGACATCCCCTCCGTCCAATGGCGGAGTCAGCCATTACTTCCTAGGTCTCCCGGACCGATCAGCCCCAGGGTCGATTCCAAGCCGTGGTTTCGAGCAGAGACTACCTGCAGTTACTCGTCGCTATTGGCGAGCCACAACTTTAAGGAGGATGCGATGTTAGTCGCATGGGCTGACCCTAGAAACGAAATACGAATGGACACCGCAACGGTGGACGATACCAGGCTCGCCATTGAGGTTGAGGACCTGGTCAAGACCTACTCGAGCGGCGACGTCCAGGTGCAGGCGCTGCGAGGCGTCTCCCTGGAGGTCAAGCGCGGCGAGATGGTCGCAATCATGGGGGCGTCTGGCTCCGGCAAGACCACCCTGCTCAACTGCGTAAGCGGTCTCGATTTCTTCGACAGCGGCACGGTCCGCATCGGTGGCGTCGACCTTGCATCGCTCTCCGACAAGCAGAAGACGTCCTACCGGGCGCACAACATGGGCTTCATCTTCCAGACCTACAACCTGCTACCGGTGCTCTCGGCGGTTGAGAACGTCGAGCTGCCGCTCGTCGTCTCCGGCGCCGACGCCAGGCAGGCCCGCGAGCTGGCGCTCAAGGCACTGGACCGGGTGGGCCTAGCCGACCGAGCGAACAACCGCCCGGCTCAGCTTTCCGGTGGCCAGCGGCAGCGCGTCACCATCGCACGGGCGCTGGTCAACGACCCGGAGATCGTCTGGGCCGATGAGCCGACCGGCGCGCTCGACTCCAAGACGGCGAACGAAATCATGAGCCTGATGGAGGAGATGAACCGCGACCACGGACAGACCTTCGTCGTCGTCACGCACGACCGCGGTGTCGGCGAGCGCTGCGATCGTCTCGTCACCATGACGGACGGCCAGATTTCGGGTGAGGAGCGAAAGTCGTAATGGAAGAGCTATTCGGTCTCTCGATGAACACAATCATGGTCGTGCTGCTGGCGCTCTTCGGCATCAGCATCGCGAGCGTGCTCCTCGTCTTCCTCCGCGCCGGCCACATGTTCCGCATGGGCCTGCGCAACATCCCGCGCCGCGGCCTGCAGTCCGGTCTCGTCATTGTCGGCCTGATGCTCGCCACGTTGATCACCACCGCCGCCTTCACAACCGGCGACACTCTCGACTACTCGATTACGCGCACCGGCTACGAACGCCTGCAGCGCGTCGACCTCTCCGTCAACCTGCTGGGCGAGAACGACCTCGACAGCACCGAGGCAGACATCTACGCCAGCGATGGCGTCACCAGCGTCCTCGAAGCCCGGTTCGCCGGCGACGAGGACATCGAAGCCTTCATTCCGTTGCTGCTGGAGCCGGTTGGCATCGTTAACCAGCGTACCTTGCAGTCCGAGTCCTCGATCGTCCTCTCAGGCATCGACCCGGACCGCCAGACGCTTGCCGGCGGCCTGAACCTGGTCGACGGCGGCAAAGCAGACCTCGCGTCGCTTGGCGCGGACGAGGTCCTCCTGAGCCAGCGAGCCGCAGAGAAGCTCGACGCTGAGCCCGGCGACGTGGTGACGCTCTACGCCGCGGGGACAGGCCGGGACGTGACCGTGAAGGCCATCGTCAAGGATGAGCTGGCGAGCAGCGGCAGCCTGGAGTTCTACGAGAAGGGCAGCGGCGGCGGCGCCATGCTCCTTTCCAGCGTCCAGGAGTTGACCGGCCACGCCGGCCAGATCAACGGCCTCGGCGTTGCCCTCTATGGCGACGTCGCCACCAGCTACAAACGGTCGGACGCGGCCATCAGCCGTCTCGAGCCGTTCCTCCAGACCCCCGAGGGCCGCGCTGCCCTCGGTGTCGAAACTCCCGTCACGGTTTCGCCAATCAAGTCTGACCTGGTTGACGAAGCCGAGGAGTTCGGCAACCTCTTCACCACCTTCTTCATCGTCCTCGGCCTTTTCTCCATCGCGGCCGGCATCATGCTCATCTTCATGATCTTCGTGATGCTCGCGACAGAGCGAAAGCCGGAGATGGGTATGGCCAGGGCGGTCGGCGCGCAGCGCAGCAGCCTGGTCCAGGCCTTCCTCTCCGAAGGTATGGCGTACACGGTTATCGCCGGTGGAGTCGGCGCCATGGTGGGCGTCGCGGCCGCCGTCGGCCTGGTGGCCGGCTTCCTCAAGATCGCGGGTGGGTTCGACTTCCTGCAGGCTCACGTCACCGTGCGGTCGCTGGTTATCAGCTACTGCCTCGGCGTCGTGATCACCTTCCTGACCGTCGTCTTCTCCTCGCTGCAGGTCAGCTCCGTCAACATCGTCTCCGCCATCCGCGGC
>DASTLN010000349.1:0-11798 GCA_035714925.1 Dehalococcoidia bacterium
TTTGGTGAGGACGTGAGATTGCCGCGTCACTCCTGGGCGGGACGTCGAAGGCTGCGCGTCCTGCGCCCCGCTATCGCTTGGGCTTGTTCGCTTCGCCTTCTTTTCAACTTAGACCTGAGGGGAGACCCCTCAGACTCCCCCCGCAGGGGCTGCGCCCCTACTGACCCTGCCGGCGTGGCCGATCTCACGGTTAGCCTTGGACGGCATTTGGGCAAGGCGGGAGATGCCGTGTTGCTGCTGGGCGTCGCTCTTTGCGGTGACGGGGCGGGGTCATGAGGGCGGTGCGACGGGGTTGCCGCGCCGTCGCCTGGGGCGACTGGCTCGCAATGGGTTGGGTGCTTGATGGGCTGTGGGCGTGAGGGGCGGTGCGATTCGGGTTGCTGCGGGCCTTGGAATGACGGGGTGGAATTCGGGTTTGGCGGGGCGTTGGGTGAGGGTGTGAGATTGCCGCGTCGCTCCTGGCGCCGCTCCTCGCAATGACGGGTGGGGGATAAAGAAAGGGGCCGTCCCGAAGGACGGCCCCTTTGTGCCCTTGTAGGTGGACGGAGCTAACGCTTCGTCCCTACGAGGTCCTTAGCGGCGAGCGAAGCCAAACTTCGCGAAGCCGGCCAGGACGAAGGCGACCGCGCCGGCGATGACGAAGAGCGAGGCGGTGCCCGCAGAGCGGGAGGCCAGGCCAGCGTCACCGGTGTTCGGCGGGCTGATGGTACCGGTACCGGTGTCCGGAGCCGTCACGTCAGGCGCAGCGCCTTCGGTGCAGACCACGGTCACCTGGTTGGTGAGGACAGCGGTCGAGAACTGACCGGTCTGGCCATCGAAGGTACCAGAGTCAGTTTCGAACACTTCCTCTTCCTCAACCGTGTCAGGGCCGAAGCTCCACGACACGTTGTAGGTGCCAAGGTAGGAGCCGCCCGTAGCAGCGACCACTTCGTAGGAACCGATGTGGTTGGTGCTGGTGAGGAGGAACGCCGTGGCAACGCCATTGTAGGTTTCAGTGGCGGAGCTGCTGAGCGGGTTCACAGGGTTGACACCCGGCAAGCCCAGGGAGCTGCCCGTACCACCGATGACACCACCGTAGTTGGTGATGAGCTCAATGACGGTGTGGTCAGAGACGTTCTGGTTGAGAGCGTCGGTGACCGTGATCAGGATCTGCGACTTCTCGCCACAGACCAGCGAGGTGGGCTCGGCGACCATCGTGATGAAGGCCGGAGGGCCAACAACGGTCACGGTGGTGGTGCCTTCGATGCTCGTGGACGGGCCCATCTCAACGTTGAGAAGTTCCTGGTCGTCCTCGATCTCAGCGGTGACGGTGGCGGTGCCAGGGTCAACGCCTTCGCAGTGCAGCACGGCCGCAGCGCGGGTTTGCGTCTGGAAACCAGGCGCCGGGCTGCTGTCGTGCAGGAAGGTAGCGGACGTGGACTTGCCGGTCAGGCCAGCGTGGCCAGTCAGCAGGTCCTCGATGGCCGCAGCCGTAGCCGGGAGGGTGGACTTGTAAGCCGCGAAGAGGGCCTTGTAGCCATCACCAGACTCGTACTCGAACTCAGAGAGGCCATCGATGGTGCACTTGTCGGTGCTCCAGTCGACCGTGTAACCCTCGGCGACGGGGTCGCCGCTGGCGTCAGTGACAACAGCCAGGATCAGCGAGTGCGAGACGTTGCCGCGCGCCGGGTGGCTTTCCACCGTTGCGGGCGACGGCGTCAGGGTGATCGTCGTGGGAACACTGGCACAGTGGTAGTCCTCGGAGCGCGAGTTGTTCGTGCCCGTCTCCCAGAACGTGATCTCGAAGTCGCCTTCGTCGTCACATTCGATCGCGAAGATCGAAACGGCGACATCCGTGGCGCCACAGTTGTCGGCAGCGGCGTTGCTGGCGAGGTCAACGATCTCACCAAGCGTGTCAGCCGTCGTGGCTTCGGCCGCCGTGAACTCGTCCTCGAGGTCTTCGGTGAAGTCCGAGATGACCGCGTCGTCCCACTCGAATGCGATTACAGCATCCGCCGAGTCGAGAATCCAGTTGTCGACGGAGTCGATCTCGTGCGGCGAACCGGGAAGCGCCGTGTCGACGGAGTTGGCAGTAGTGGCGCCGTCACCGAGCAGATCAACGCCGACGCGAGTCAGGTCGGCGTTGCCGCCCTGGTCGTCGATGGCGATGCTGTGCAGGGCGGTGGAACCAGTGGTAGCCGTGGTAACGAGCCCCAGGAAGAGGTATTCCTGGCCCACGATGAGGAGGTTGTTGTCATAGCCCTCGCCCGCGCCACCGTGGCCGGACGGGAACGGGCCCAGGATATCGCACACCGCGTCGCCGGCGGCCGCGTTAGCGGTCGGGGCGGTGGTGGTGCCGATGGCGCCGATCAGCACGAACATGCCGATGATGAGCGCCGCGGGCCACATTGCCTTTCTTAGAAATGAACTCAAGGTGTGTTTCCTCCTTGCTTTCGCAAGACTGTTGTTTTCGGACGGATCGGGCGAGGCCAATGCCGCGTCTCTACACCGTCCCTATCGTCTGTCCTTGTATCTTTCTTTACCCCAGGTGCGCGATTGAACTTGACTGCCTCCGCGTCGCCCTCGGCCGAGATCGCAACTGCGACGCCGAGTAGCTGGGCTCCGACGCTCCCGTGGGGTCCCGTATCACCTCCGTCTCTTTCGTTTAACTTGCGCTGGCGTCTAGCCTGCGCTACCTAACGCAACGCTGCCCCTCCCATGAGAGGCATCTACGTCTAGAACGCCCGCCGCAGGATAAAGGTTAACGGGCTCTGGCGGAAGCTAGGGAAACCCCTAATAGCCTGAGGGGAGAGGCTCAAATGGCCTCGGGCTGAATCTGGGCCCGGACGGTTGTGGAGTCGGCCTGGCTGCTATCGGGCGCGAAGGGCGTGAGCTGCACGCGCGCGTACATCTCATCCTCGAGGGCGAGGGAGGGGTCGAGCAGGACGGTATCGGCGTCCTCGTCGAGGGCGGAGAGGGCGATCTGGCGGACGATGCGGCGCGACACGGGTGAGGATTCGGCGCGCATCCACCAGTCGAGCAGCGGCCGCGTCTGCTCGTCGGCCGTGGGGTCGTCGCTGCGCAAGGCGACGCGCTCGCGAAAGACGGCGGCGGAGAGGACCTCGGGGATGGAGAAGCGGATCTCGTAGGTCACGGTGACGGTGCGGCGGGTGGAGGTCCTGCCGGGGCTGACGACGAGGTTGACGTCCCTGATCGACGCCATCAGGTCACCGGGGGGTCGGGTGGAGGCGCGGTGCGGGCCACAGTGCGCACAATCTAAAGACGCAGGGGTGGGCCGTCAACCCGCGGGCAGCTGGGGCGGGGTTGAGGCTGCCCCCGTCGGGTTATCGGGCGTTGCGAGGTGGTGCCGAAGGTGGGACTCGAACCCACACGAGACTTTCATCTCAACGGTTTTTGAGACCGTCGCGTCTGCCGATTCCGCCACTTCGGCCTGAGTACAAGCTACAAGCTACAGGCTACAAGCTACAAGGGGAGGGCGGGCAAGCTACAGGCCACAAGCTGCAAGCTACAAGCCACAAGCTGCAAGCTGCAAGCTGCAAGCTAAAAGGGGAGGGCTACAGGCCACAAGCTGCAAGCTACAAGGGGAGGGCGAGCCGCGAGCTTCCGTCAGCAGGCGTTACTCAGGCTCCAGCGCAGAACCGATCTGGCGCAGGCGCTCCAGCGGTACGGGGTCTGGGCAGCGCTCAGCCACCGGCTTTTCGCCGAGAGGAACGGCGTCCTCGAGATCGATGATCCAGGATGGCTTACCAAGCAGCGGCCGGCTGACCGAGAGGAGGTCGACATCGGGGTCGATGAGCCCTCGCCCTTCACGACCGTTGATCGAGAAGTCGGTCCAAACCCGGATCTTGAAGTCGGTCGCGCCACGGGCCTCGTAGTTTTCGCCGACCATGTGGGCGAACTGGACGATCATGTCGGGGATATCGATCTGAACGGTCTGGAAGGGATAGAGGTAGGCGGTCGGATCGACCTCGCAAATCGAAGCATCGTCGTCGCTGGTGATGTAGAAGGCGATTTCGCGCTCACGCTCGGCAAGGAGCATGCGCCAGGCGTGGTAGTGACCGGCGTAGGTCCACTCGGCGTTGCCGGAGTAGAGGAAGTGTCGCAGTGGTAGCAGCACCTGGAAGACAAAGTAAAGCGCCAGCAGACCCGCAATCGCAGCATGACGACCGTTCAAGCGCACGGACTCGAAGTGCGCAGCGGCGGGCTCGGTCAACCTGCGCCATTGGGCCCCGAGCCGAGGCCAGGCGGGGGGAAGGAAGAGCAGCGTGGCGGCAAGGGCGAGCCAGGGGAAGACCTGGATGCTGAATATCAGCGAGTTGCTGAGATGGAAAGTGACGGCGAGCGCCAGGCCGAGGTAGCGGGTGCGGCGCCAGAGAAGGGCCGGGACGATAAGCAGGTCAAAGAGCATGCCGCTGTATGAACCGAGGTAGCCGGCCCAGTCTTCTGCGAGCCAGCGCCCGATGAGCGGGAAGTCGGTTTTGTGCGATAGATAGGTGCTCATGGGCTCGCCATTGAGCCAATCATGGCTGCTTAGCTTGGCGAGGCCGGCGAAGAAGTAGACGATCGCCATCTGGCCGCGCAGGCTCCACAGGGTCCAGGCGGGTACGTCGTCGGATTGCGCCACGGCGCCTCGAGCGACATCCAGGGAAAAGGCCTTGTTGGCCGGCACGAAGATGAGCAGGAAGCCGAGCAGGCTGATCAGGTAGTAGTGGTTCCAGGCGACGGACGCGTCGATGAGAAGCAGGTACGTGTGAGTCAGGAAGAAGGCGGCGGCGGCGTAGCGGTAGTAGAGGCCGAGCGCGATGAATATCGTGGCGGCCGCCATGACGAGGACCACAACGTGCATCAGCTCGCCGGGCAGCGGCTCGACCCAGCCAAAGCCGGGGTATGTAAAGTGGAAATCGGGGTCGATGTACTTGGTCTTGACGTCAGGCATCTGGAGCCAGACGTGCCAGAAGGCGATGACGCCGAAGAATATGCGGAAGAAAACCAGAGACGCGATATCCACTGGGTTCAGGAGGCGTTGCAGCAGCGAGTCCTCAGGTAGGAGACCGCCTGGCGTCCCTGCAGACGGGGCGTCGTCTGAAGCTGACTGCATTACCATATGAGATAGTAGTTGAGGCGAACCAAACCGAGGAGACTATGGCCGGTAGCCCAAGCGCAGTCAAGCCGGACGCGGCACCACGGGTAACGGCACCGGGAACGCCGGACTGGACGTTCTTTTACGACGGCGACTGCGGTTTCTGTACGCGAGTCGTGCGGCTGATGGCGGCGCTGGACCTCAGGCGTCGCGTGCGCTGGGTGGCGTTCCAGTCGCTGGAAACGCTGCCGGGCAGCCTGACGAGAGCCGACCTGCAACGCGAGGCTTACATCCAGCGAGGCGAGGTGCTGGACGGCGGCTTCTATTCATTTAGGCGGCTGTCGCAGCTGCTGCCACCGTTGTGGCCGCTGGCGCCGCTATTGTGGATCCCGGGCGTGAACAGGCTGGGCGAGGCGGTCTATGCATGGGTGGCCCGCAACCGGATGCGCCTGCCGGGCTCCACCTGCGAAATTGACCCCTAACCTCCGCGCATCTCTCGTTGGGAGGGTCTCGGCTGCGTGAGCAGGAGACGGATCACGAACGATCCGATAACGACGCTTCGACGGATCGCAATATCACTGGAAGTCTGGCCTTTAACCAGCCCCTTCTTTCGCGTTCTATTTGGCGCTCTGCATTTGTGATTGTCCTGAGACCGGAATGTGACATTCCAAGCTTGCAAGTTGGCGCCGCAAAGCGGAACATCCTGGCAGTCGAAGGGGCGATTTGATGACCTTGTTGATAGTGCTCCTGGCAGTCAGCTATGTTGCAAGCGGCGTTGTACTCGCGCTTTTCCTGGGGCTGTTTCTACGCCGAACCAGGCTGAGAGTTTCGGAGAGTCTGACAGAACGGGATCGAGACGAAGCAGGCGATCGGCCTAGAGGTTTCGGCGCGCCACAAGATGGTCCTGGAGGCGTGCCGCCGGAGCGATTCTCGCGGCGCCGGTCCTCAGTTCTGAGGCCGCGGTAGGTCACGGGACCTGAACGGCGGCCTCGTTGCTGGAAGAGCTCTCGGTGCCGCCAGAGCTTGACGTGACGACGTAGAAGAACGTCTGACCCGGCGTCAGGGCAAGGCTGGGGCTCTGGGCGTGGTCCGCGGGGCACTGTCGCGACCGGAATCAAAAACCGTGGTCGCCGTGATCAACGCGAAGAGGACAAGGCAGATGCCCGTCGCAAACGCGGTCAGAAATAAGCGCAAGTCCACCTGAAGCTTCTGAGACGGTTGCTATTTTCCGGGGGGCTGGTAATCGAGGAAATCACGCAGCCATCTCCTGGCGTAGTTTGTCAGCTTTTTCTCGAGGGGTGGGCGCACTGTTCGAGGTGCTGATACCATCGCAGCGGGAGTCCGCTCGGTCTCCACGACAACAAACGCCTCGTAAGCGGCAACTGGGGGGACGTCTTCCTCTGAGGGACTGCCTTCCTCGTCGGGCGACTGCACCGCATCGGCGGCCACAGTCCCGTGTCCGTCAGGGCCAAAGGTTTTCACGTCGAGCTCCAGGGGCTGGGTACATGCTTCGGAAACAGCCGCACCTTCCTCGGTTTCAGGCTGCGCTGCCAGCGCGGAGGCATTTTCCGTCGATTCTGAAGCGAGGCTCGTTGACTCGAGGTCGTCCTGCGGGTTCGCGTCTGAGATCGACACCGGCACGGGGGTTTCGATGGCGGCCGGCTCGATGGCATCCAAAACGCTTCTCGGTTCCGGCATGCTCACGTCTGGCCAGGTCGAGATCGGCGCAGCAGTAGACAGATCCGCGATGGTACGAACGGCAGACTCGGCGTCATCAGCGGACGGTTCATTCAAGAACGTGGGTCCCGGATGGTTGGCGTGCCGAACCATTCCAGCAACTAACATTGCAAGACCGGCGGTTAGACCGACAAAGCCCAGCAGTAACAAGTAATCAGACACCCTGCCCCTCGCGCCTCGTCAAAACTGAGCCTTACGAAAAGTTTCTGGGTTCACAGTTGGCGTGTCAATCTCGGAATCATTGCAAGGCCTTGGTTTCTCTGGCGACGGGGTTGCTACTCGAGTCGCAAGAGACAAACACCATTCGATCAACGCTCAAGAACCCGAACCATCAGCAATCCTGTCGACTGGTTGCTATAGGGATGAGACGCCAATGTGACGCATTTCCGCTAGGAATTACAGGCAATCTTGCTCATCATGACTTCGGCGTCCTGGAGCGCCATTCCTGCCGCCATTCACACTTCTTTTCGTGGTCACATACATAGTGGTTGGAACCGTCGTCACCTTTGCTTTCGCCTCATTCTTACATCGCAATAACCTTCGAGCGGCGGAAACCCTGCATGGGGCAGGGGACGGCGAGTCAGGAACTCCAAGTTTTGGGCAGCGCGGCAGGATAGTGACCGCTTATCTGCCCAAGCTAAGGGCGAAACACGAAGAATCCGCGGGATCCAACCAGGGAACCTTTACTCGAAGGTGAAGACATCCTCCCGCAGCCGGGGGATTCGCCAGCACGCCTGAGACAGACAGCCGCGAGATTCACGGGACCCGAATGGTTGCTTCGTTGCTCGAATCACTCTCCACACCGCCAGAGCTGGCGGTAACCACATAGTAATAGATCTGACCGGAAGCGATACTTGTGTCCCTCGCAGATGGCGAACCACTGCTGCCGATGGCAGTGTAGGTCGCGCCTAGGCCACCTCCAGGGAGCTGGCTACGATAGATGTTGTAGTAAGCAGCCCCAGCCACGACATTCCAGGTCAGAGAGACGCCACCTTCCGTGTAGCTCGCAAATAATCCAACTGGGGATGGGACTGCTCCCGGCAGTACAGGTTGAGGCGTAGGCGTAGCGGCCGCGATTGTGGGCGCCGGGGTCTCTGTGGCCGTGGCGGTGGGGAGGAATTCTTCGGTCGGAGTCGGCTGCAGAGAGGGACTGCTTGTCGACTCCTCAGCGGAAGGCTGGCGCGTGGGATCGGCCTCAGAGAGTTGGGTTGTATCGACTATCGATGAACCGGACGGGCGCGGGACTGGATCGGAAGTCAGCAACGTAGAAACCAGAACCACGCCGAGCAATACTGCGGAGACGCCGGTTGCAAAAGAAGTCAGCAGCAGACGGAGGCCCATCCGGTCCTTCTGGCGTTCGTTCTATTCGTCGTTGCGACGTTCGTCGGGCGGGTATTCAAGGAAATCACGCAGCCAACGTCGCGCCTGGTTTGTCAGTTTCGCTTGTAGCGGCGTGGTTGACGATCTGCGCCGACCCCGCCAGGGGACTTCGGCCGGAATGCCTTCTGACGCGCGGGCTGACGCCTCGACGCCTGTAGCTTCATCGATAATGTCGCTACCCGTTAACGAGCTGGCTTGAGATTCCCCGTGCTGAGAAATCTGAGCAGAATCCTCGGACTCCAGGTCAAGCGCGCCAAGGCCAGTAATTTGTTTGCCTTCATCGAGCGGCTCCTCCATCTGGTCATTCGATGTGTCTGTGTACAGCTCGCTCTCGAATTCGGCGCCTTTCTCATAGTGACTGGTGTCCTGTCCGCTGAGCTCAGCGTCAGGAGTCCTGTCAGACTCCACAGACTCCGCTGGAGAATGGAAATCTACCGCTCCTTCGTGCGATTCGTGACCGGACTTATCCTCCTGATGATGCTCGCTTGGCTTTGCATCAGGAGCCCCTCCTCCAACTGGCCGCTCGAGGCTCTCATCGCTAAGCTTCGGGTCAGCCAGCGGGCCACCGGAGCGCTTCCGTAGCCATTGCCTTACCGCGATTGGTGCCATACCGCGACCGACAGCGGCGCCGCCGAGAGCACGATGGTGCAATCCGTCGTCACCGTTAGGTTGCTCGACATGGGACGCCGCCGCCATCGGCTCCTCTGACTCAGCCCCAACACGATCCGCCGCAGGATCGAAGGATGACTCGCTGATCGGCGTGATTTCACTCGCCACCCGGTCTGTGTCTTGTTCAGCACCTTTATAGTCCAAGCCATCCTCAAAAGATGCGGGGTTCGACTCGTCGGTTGCCTCCCCTTGAAGGTCATCAGCGCCCGCCCCGGAATCCGGCTGGGCGACTGACCTGTGACGCGAGAGCCATCCGCCCGACCCGGCCGGAATGTCGTCCTCGGGGCCTGCGGCAACAAAGTCCGGCCAAGGCTCCTCCGAAGCGTCGGGCACGGGATCGGACTGGGACTCATCAGACACCGGCGGATCGACGTTGGCGATGGGACGAGGCTCGCCCTCACCGTTGACAAGGAGTGAATCCGTCGAATCACCGTTACCACGCTGCCCGGTTGAGGACGCAGCCAGCCACTCGGGAATCTCGCTACTCAACTCGGAAGCGGAAACCGGAGCCGGCCTCTGCGGTTCTGCCGAAGGATCGGCTGAAGCCTGGGCCGGCGATTTGATCCAGTCCTGTGGAACGTCACCGATTGTATAGTGGTAGACGACCATGCCATCGTGCACAAGGTAGGCAAGGGATCCGTTCTCAAATTCGCGCATAAAGAGCGAACGCCCCTCGCGTTTGGCCAGCTGCGCCAAGTCATTGATGTAGGCGACTCTGATGCGATGGCTAACCGCGCTCTCGACATCGGAAATCGGTACCAGTATCGAGCTATAACGTGCACGAATCATCTGGGCTTCAGGGCGCCACGCACCCAGAAAATAGACCGCGGCAAAGAATGCTGTACCAATCAGCGCGATAACAGCCAACGGTGTGGCGACAAGGCGCATGTCTCTGACTAGAATACGCGAGCCCAAAAGCCCGACCCATTTGTCCAGGCTCTCGGTGCTCGTGATGGTCTTGGGCTCGCTAAATGTAAGCGTTTCTTCTGGCGTGATAAGACTGCTGGAATAGGTCAGTTTAAATGGAGAGCTGTAGCTCTCGTTAATTTGTTGACCGTTGGCCTCGCCGTGTACCTCGACATTGGGTGTGATGATGAGCTCGACTGTGCCGCTGGAAACACCAGTCTGCTCTTCCACCTGATCGAGAAGGGCGGAGATATCGGAGAAGTAGATAGTGCCTTCGATGAGGCCACTTGCGCCTTTGAAGCTCGTTTCAGGCGAAAGTAGTGAGGTATCACTCCAACTGTCGCCTCGTATTTCGAGGTCGGCGGAGAGAAGGCCTTCGACGTTGCTGACGCCTTCAATTTGATAGATGTAGGCGAAGTCGAACGTCCTGGCAAGCCGGGTGAAGATGGCGGGCTGTCGGCCTGCAGAATCACCGCCCGGGCTTTTCGACTGAGAACGAACCGAGCCGGATGGATTGATCGCCGAGGGCTCAGAACTTGCAGCGTAGGTGTAGGCCCCCGTGTGCTGGTATGAAGCGATGGTCTCGGTCTTCGTTTCGACAGCAGGCAGGACGAAGGCGTAGACGGCAAGGACCGTGAGCGCCGTAGCGACACCACCCAAGATGCCCAGCGCTGCCAGGAGATACTCATCCCTATCGAGGAAACTGAGGCCTGGCTTCATCCGTACTCGCTCCGTCGACGCAAAATGACGCCAAGTCTACGGCGATACGCAGCATCTCACGTTTGATAGAACGCATGCGCTGCATTCTTGTTTCACCAGCTTTAGACGGAATCGAATTCAGAGAGCGATCCCTGGCGAGGGAACCCATTACCCGTCCGACTCGAGAAAGAGCCAACTCAAACCCGAGAGGGTACAGTCTAAACGAGATTATGTCTGGCGAAAAGGCCGAACTTGTCGCTCAGCTTTGCGAGTGGCAGTTGGAGTGGATTCGAGATGCCGATAAGTAGGAGGAGCCCTCCGAACCACTCCGACCCGAAAGGGTCCCTCCTTGAGCGGGGCAGGAGGGCTCCTCCACGTGGCGCCCGCAGGACGATGTACATCTGTTCAACGAAAGCCATTCTGAAACTGACATATTAGACATAGACCCGTTTGACAGGACGACGACATTACATCACGTTGTCAGGGGTTGGCGAAAGCCCGAATGGGCTTTCGCTGGTCCTATTGCGTCTTCTTCCTCGGAGCTCGTTTGCGCGCACCGCGGTTTGGGCTATTTCGCGTCTCAGGCTTCGCTGGGCCTCGTCGTGAAGACTCCGCGACCCTGACCTGGTCGCTAGACTTTGCAGGCTCTTCGAGAGGTCGCGCGATGCGCTCCGAGACGCGATCTTCCAGACTGCAAATCTCGCAAGTTTCCGGATGATGCCAGCGGCGCAGGCGGGTCTCGAGCATCGTATGCCAGAAGTTCTCGATGGCTTCGAGTAGCATGACTAGAGAGTTTGTCGGCATCCTGTGGACGGAACATAACACGGACGTTGCGAGGTACCAAGCCTCTTCCAGTATAGGACCGATTGATTCCGTGTGGTTCTACACACTTGAACGCCTTATCCGAATTCGAAGAGCGCGTATTTCGACGGAAGGCGATCGAGTGCCCGGACTGTTTGCTTCTGGCAAAACGCGTGACGAAGATCGCTCAGGTGTCTCACTAGGACGATCGCGCCCTGTACAGCGCACCCTCCAAGGCGCGGTAGGTGCCATCGCAGCGAGGTCTAGCGATCTCTCTCAGCCAGGGCAGATCGCGCGCAAGTTCTGCGTCGAGAGAAAGAGAGAGCCGGTGGGTGAGCCGGATCCGAACCTCGTGACGCTGGTGGAAGCTCCGATTTGGTAAGTCCCAAGACCCGAGACCCGACTCGGTTTCAGGATGGGCACTTTCCCTTACGGTGGACAATCGGGACAAACCCTACTCGCTGCGAGGCACGTCGATTCAGGAGGCAGATGGCGGCGCGATCTGCTACCCGGTTGGCCTCTGGTA
>DASTLN010000350.1:0-3105 GCA_035714925.1 Dehalococcoidia bacterium
TCGGTGTCTCCTACAATCTGGTCTTGCCGCGTCCGCTGGACGCCGATAACTGGCACGACGGCGACGAGCGGCAGCTCCTCAAAGAGGTGCTGGAGCAGATTGAGTTCGCGGATAAGCTGGGCTTCGACTATGTGTGGGCGACGGAACACCACTTCCTGGAGGAGTACAGCATCTCTTCGGCGCCGGAGGTGTTGCTCGCGGCCGCGTCGCAGCGGACGAAGCGCATCCGCCTCGGCCACGGCATCGTGCACATGCCGCCGAAGCACAACCACCCGGCGCGCGTCGCCGAGCGGATCGCCGCGCTCGACCTCGTCTCGAACGGCCGCGTCGAGTTCGGCACCGGCGAAGGGGCGACGAAGACCGAGGTGGAGGGCTTCGGGACGGTGGCGCAGCTGAAGAAGGAGGCCTGGGAAGAGGCGACGCGGGAGTGCCTGCGCATGATGACCATGACGCCCTATCCCGGCTACGAGGGCATCCACTTCAGCATGCCGGAGCGCAACGTGATCCCCAAGCCGCTGCAGAAGCCCCACCCGCCGGTCTGGCTCGCCGCCAGCCGCCTCGAGACGGCGATGGTCGGCGCGCGTCTCGGCATGGGCGCGCTCGGCGTCGGCTTCGAAAGCCCCCAGGACGCCCACGAGCGCGTCACACGCTACTACGAGCTGATCCGCAACGCGCGCCCGATCGGCAAGGCGATCAACCCGGCGCTGGCCGCCGGCGGCAACCTGATGATGGCGAAGACGAACGAAGAGGCCGTGGCGCGCGGCCTGCGCGGCGCGCAGTACTTCGGCTACGCGCTCGGCTACACCAACCAGCCTGGCCTCAAGTACGGCGGCTACCACCTCAACCGTGATTTCGTGAAGGCCTTCGGTGAAGAGGGCGCGGAGCGGCCGGACGTCAAGGAGGTTGAGCCGGAGGACGAAACGCAGCGGACGCTCTACCGCGCCGGCCGCCGCGGCAACTTCATCGGCTCACCCGACTTCGTGAAGCAAAACCTGCGCGCCTTCGAAGAGGCCCACATCGACGTCGTGAACTTCTTCTACCAGATGCACGAGCGCAAGCACGAGCACATCATGGAATCGCTGGAGATGTTCGCCAAGGAGGTTATGCCGGAGTTCCAGGAGCGGCACCCGGCCCACCAGAAGTGGCGCGAGCAGCAGCTGGACGGCATCAAGCACGAGATCAACAGCTCGATCTAAGGACCGGCTTCATGTGGCCCTCTCATGAGCGCGAGCGCAGCCAGCCCTCGAAAGGCGAGAACCACGCTACGTACGGCCCTTCAGTAGGGGCTCCGGGGCACGGCCCCGGCTATAAGTATCGAGGTGAATAATGGCGTCACCGGCTGACATCAAAGACCCCGCCTTCCGCAGCGCCCTCGAGGAGGCCGATCGTCTCCTCGACGCGGGCGACTTCGCAGCGGCGTCCAAGAAGTGCGCCGAGACCTACCTCATGCTGCTGGAGCAGCGCCCGGAGCTGATCCCGGCAGCGCCTCCGGCATCAGGCCAGGCCGTGGGTAACTTCCAGAGCTATCTGCGCGGCGGCCAGCCCACGTGGCCGCGCACCGGCGGCCTGAACGTCGTCTTCGGTGAGGACCGCAAGCCCCGCCTCACCTTCGACAAGGAGCGCTTTAGCTTCTCCGAAGCGGCAGGCTACTACGAGTTCTTGATGAACGAGGTCTGGCGTCTACAGCAGGCCGGCCCTTAGTCCTGCGCCACCGGCGCCTTGCCAAGCCGCGGATCGCTCATCAGCAGCCCCAGGACGTCACCTAGCTTGACGTGCTGCAGCGTCGGATGTCGCATGCTGGCCGTTTCGTTGATCGTATAGACGCTGCGACGCCCAACACGCTGAATCGTCAGGTAGCCCGCCGCGGCCAGGTCCTGCACGATCTGCGACACACGACGCTCGGTCAAATCGACCGCCTCGGACATCTGACGCAGCGTTGCGCCGGGGTTGTTGGCAATGTGCAGCAGGACAACGCCATGGGTGGACATCAAATACCAGGGGCGCGTCAACGGCATTTCCTATGTGGTACGTTTCTGGAATCATACTATATAAGTTGCGTGGACTGATCAGCGCTCCCCTTTCATTCCTGCAGGCTCCGGTAAGGCGATCTCCGTCACCGTCCGATCGCGGCTCGTCACCAGCAGCGTGCCTCCGATGATCACGGCGGTGCCGAGCAGCATCGTCAGCGTGATCGTCTCCTCCAGGAAGACGGCGCCCCAGAGCATGGCGAAGGCCGGGATCAGGAACGTCACCGTCAGCGCCTTGGACGGCCCAACGTCTGCCAGCAATCGGTAGTACAGCAAATACGCAACACCGCTTGAAAGCAGCGCCAGCCCAAGCAGGTTCGCCGCGATGTCCACGTCCAATGTCTTCGGCTGATCGAGGACGAGCAACGGCAGCAAGATCACACCCGCCACCATCTGGCTGGCTCCGGCGATCGCGCGAGGCTCCAGGTCGCGGGCGTACTTTCTGACGTAGACACCCACGGTGGCGTAGCTGACGGCGGCGCACAGGCACGCGGCCATGGCGAGGAAGAAATTAGCGTCCGTTTCGGCGCCGCCCAGCCCCGCCACCAGCGCCACGCCGCAGATACCCATAACCAGCCCCGCCAACTTGCGTGGCGTCAACGGGTCGGCCAGCCAAACCGCCGCGAATGTCGCGCCAAATAGCGACGTGGTTGAGTTAAAGATTGCGGAGTAAGACGCGGGCAGATTGAGCGCCGCAAATGCGTACAAAGAGAACGGTATCGAGGAGTTCAACACGCCGATCAGCGCGAAGCGTCGCCAGTCACGGCGCCACCCCACGTCGAAGCCGATCGCCGCGAAGTAGCCGATTAGAACGAGTCCGCCCAGCTGGACGCGGACCCAGGCTGTGGGTATCGCGCCGAATTCGGGCGATGCGGAACGAGTGAAGATGAAAGACGCGCCCCACAAAGCGGCCAGCGCGATCAGTCTTGCGTAGTCTGCGACCCTCATGGTCGGAGCTTAATACCTGTGCGGCTTCCGCAATTTCCTTGGGCTCAAATCCAATCAAACGTTGTTATTCGTAACATTGTTGGATAACGAAGAGGAAGAATTGACTTTTAAGAAATATATGATAAGAAAG
>DASTLN010000351.1:0-2617 GCA_035714925.1 Dehalococcoidia bacterium
CACTCGTTGTACAGCGAGGAGCTAGTGTCTTTCGACACGGCGTCGGAGCAGTACGACCCGAAGAAGGCGCGCGGGTTCATCGATATTCAAGCGGTGGAGCAGCAGGCGCAGATGCGCCAGAAGCGGACGCTGGACTAGCTCGGCGCCACCAGCGAACACCTTCCGAGGGCCGCGAACTAGGGATGCATTGCCAGAGGTAACACAAGAAGCGGGCTATTCGCCGAGAACCCTTCGCAGGGCGGCCAGGCGACCTGGTTCGACCGAGCACATTACCCACCGCCCTTGCTTGCGCTTCGTTATTAGGCCAGCGTCTGCCAACAACGACAGGTGATAACTGACGGTAGGTTGGCTCTTTCCAACAAGCGCCTCCAGGTCACAGCTGCAGGCGCAGCAGCCCGGTGACCCGGCGATGAGAGCCAGCAGCCGTAGCCGCACGGGATCAGCAAGCGCCTGGAATGCTTTTGACAGCTCTTCAGCCTCGTCTGCACGGAGTGCGGCGGAGAGAAGCGGGGCACTGGGCAGGCTGTTGGCAGGGATTGTTTGCGCCATGTCTAGGAGTTTATCCATTGACATCTGTCAATGCAATGTTATCGTACGACATATAGAAGAACATAAATGTGAGCAGATTCCAATGGCCCGAGTCCAACTCGCTTTGAACGTGGCTCACCTTGACGCGGCAATTGAGTTTTACAGCAAGCTCTTTTCTATTGCGCCCGCGAAGGTTCGACCCGGTTATGCGAATTTCGTGGTCGCCGACCCGCCACTCAAGCTGGTTCTGATGGAAGGCGGCGAACCGGGCTCACTGAATCACCTCGGAGTCGAGGTCGAGTCGACCGGCGACGTAACCGCGGCCTCAAGGCGCGCGGCTTCAGACGGGCTCGCCACCAAGGAAGAGATGACGACGACATGTTGCTTCGCTGTTCAGGACAAAGTCTGGGTGCAGGGACCGGACAACGCTTGGGAGATTTACACCGTGCTGGACGATGCTCAGTCCGAGACGCCGGTTTGTGAGACGACCGAGTGCGGTTCTGCATAGCCGGCTTTAGGGCTGCGCTTAGCCTGCACCCCGTAGTAATCCAATCGTTTCCGCCGCCACGTCTTCGACCTGGGCAATGCCAATAAGGGAGCCTTCCGCTGCGAAGACGGCGACGCCGAGTTGCTTCGTAACGTCGGTGAGGCCGAGGGCGGTGACGAAGGCGGCGTCCCAGTCGGGCAGGATGATGACGTAGTCTTCGGCGGTCTCACCGGGTGGGAGCTCGGCGACGGCCTTTTCGTACTCGCCGCTGAGGATGCTGTGGGCGACGCCACGGAAGAGGCTGGGGACGGTATGGAGGTCGATGACGTGGGCGACAAGGACTTCGGAGGCGGGGTAGCGCTCACGTACGGCGGCTTCGATGGCCTCGGCGCCGTGCTGGGTGGCCTCGGCGTAGCAGATGAAGACGGCGGGACGGTCGAGCGCGGCGGTATCGATGAGGCGCTGGGTGCCGACGGTTTCGAGGGCTGGGTAGGCCATGCCGAGCAGCGTATGCGTCCTGACGAGCGTGGGCAAGGCGTCTCTGATGGTAGGCCTCCAGCATGCTGGGGGCCTACCATCAAGGCTCAGGGACTCGCCTTTTCTGAATCTGAGCTTCCTGTTACGATACTCACTCCCGCGTGATCAGCGTTATGAATAGGGAGTCGACGTAACGTTGCCTTCATGGCGCGCGAGACGCATAGTGAGAGAGTTATGACGGTACAAGACCCACCGGAAACCGACGCGCAGCAGCTGCAGACGGACGATGTCCGTGTTGCCGGAATCAAGGAACTGGTCCCGCCGGCCCATCTGCTGCGCGAGTTTCCCGTGTTGCCGGCGGCAGCGCGCACGGTCTTCGACACTCGCCAGGCGATCCATCGCATCCTGCACGGGGCGGACGACCGCATGCTGGTCGTCATTGGGCCGTGCTCGATCCACGACGTGAAGGCGGCGAAGGAGTACGCCGGGCGCCTGGCCGAGTATCGTGACAAGCTGTCGAAGGACCTGTTGATCGTGATGCGGGTCTACTTCGAAAAGCCCAGGACGACCGTGGGTTGGAAGGGCTTGATCAACGACCCGAACCTCGACGGCAGCTTCCTGATCAACGAGGGCCTGCGCGTGGCGCGTCAGTTGCTGGTCGACCTGGCGGAAGACGGCATGCCGGCGGGCTGCGAATACCTGGACATGATCACGCCGCAGTACATCGCGGACCTGGTCGCGTGGGGCGCCATTGGGGCGCGCACCACGGAGAGCCAGATACATCGCGAACTGGCGTCGGGCCTGTCGTGCCCGGTGGGCTTCAAGAACGGCACGGATGGCAACGTGCGCATCGCCGTGGACGCGATGCGGGCGGCGGCCCAGCCGCATCATTTTCTGTCAGTGACCAAGGCAGGTCACTCAGCGATCGTTGAGACGAAAGGCAACGAGGACTGCCACGTGATCCTGCGCGGCGGCAAGGAGCCCAACTACGACGCGGCGAGCATCGAGTCGGCGGCGAAGACGCTGGCGGACGCCGGCCTGCCGCAGCGCATCATGATCGACTTCAGCCACAGCAACAGCTCGAAGCAGCACCAGAAGCAGGTCGAGGTTGGCGCCAGCGTGGCG
>DASTLN010000352.1:0-17699 GCA_035714925.1 Dehalococcoidia bacterium
TAGGCGCCCAGCATGCTGGGCGCCTACGGACCAGCGCCTCGGTTCTTGTATTCGGTGGGCTTGCCAAACCCACGTGATCCCCTCTCCCCGAGGGAGAGGGTTAGGGTGAGGGGTCGCCCCGTCTCACCCGGCTGCGCCCCCTACCGCCACTTCTCATCCCCCGGCGCAAAGTTCCTCACGATGTGCCGCCCCACCACCGTCAGCATGTCGGCCGACTCCGCCGCGTAGTGCTTGAAATGCGGCGTCTCGCGGTGCGCCATCCGCGCCGCCTCGTCCTTGTACACCTCGTAGTAGAAGAACTTGTTCGGGTCCTCGGTGTCCTGCAGCACGTCGAAGCGCAGGCAGCCCGGCTCGTCGCCCTCGGAGTGCTCCTGGTCATAGGCGATGAGCTCCTTGAACGCGGCAACCCGCTCCGGCTTGACGTCCACCTCGACGAGAATGATCTCCATATCGCTCCTCAGAATCGCTACAACGCGGGGTCCTGCCGCATTCTGCAACGCGCCGCGTCTGAAGGCGAGCGCTGGCGCTCGCCCTGTCATCCTGATGGCCTCAGCCGGAGGATCAAACCCTCCGCCCTCGCATAGCGCCTCATACGCCTCCCTCGGCCCCACCTTCGCCCGAACCGCCTCATCCCCACTCAAGAATCGCCATACAACGGGGTTCAGCCGCTTCTGACGCTTCGTGTCGCTCAAGGCGAGTGGACGTCTTCAGCCCGGCCTTGTAGCGCCGTGACCCGATTCGCACTACGATCCGAGGTACGCAACCCAGGCAGGGGTAGCGGGGGCGCAGCCCATGCGCGGGGAGTCTGAGGGGTGTCCCCTCAGTTTTCTCTATTCAACAGCGGAGCAAACAAGTCCTTCCGGGAAGGACGCAGGATGCGCAGCGGCCAGACGCTGCGTCGCACAGAAGGAGCACCCAATGGCAGACCTCCCCAAACGCACCCTCGGCAAGACCGGCTTCGAAGCCACCATCCTCGGCTTCGGCGCCATGGAGCTGCGCGGCGGTGGCCGCGGTCCCGCCATCACCGACGAGCAGGCCGAGACCATCCTCAACGCCGTGCTCGACCACGGCATCAACTTCATCGACACGTCGATCGACTACGGCCGCAGCGAGGAGCTCATCGGCAAGTACATCTCGCATCGCCGCGACGAGTTTTTCCTCGCCTCGAAGTGCGGCTGCGTCGTCGACGGCCAGCAGGGCGAGCACATCCACACCGCCGAGAACATCCGCAAGGGCGTCGAGAACAGCCTCAAGCGCCTCAACACCGACCACCTCGACCTGGTGCAATTCCACCGCAGCCTCACCAGGGAGGAGTTCGAGAAGGACGGCGCCCTGCAAGAGGCGCTGAAGCTGCGCGACGACGGCAAGGTGCGCTTCGTCGGCGTCTCCGGCACGCTGCCCAACCTGGTCGAGCAGATCGACATGGGCATCTTCGCCGCGTTCCAGATCCCTTACTCGGCACTGCAGCGCGAGCACGAGGACGTCATCCAGAAAGCCGCCGACACCGGCCACGGCACGATCATCCGCGGCGGCGTCGCCCGCGGCGCCCCGACCGACTGGAACCGCACCAACTACATGGTGCCCGGCGAGACCATGAAGGACCGCTGGGAGGTCGCCAAACTCGACGAGCTGCTCGACGGCATGTCTCGCATGGAGTTCACGCTACGCTTCACGCTCTCGCACCCCGGCCTGACCACGACGATCGTGGGCACCAGGAACCCGGACCACCTCAAGGACAACATCGAGGCCGCCATGAAAGGCCCGTTGCCGGAGGCCGTCCTGGCGGAAGCCAAGCGGCGCTTGGCGGCAGCCGGAGCCGTCTCAGAGCCGGTCTAGCAAAAAAACCGTAGTAACCGTAGGGCCGAGGCATGCCTCGGCCCTACGGTTACTACGGTTACCACATCGCATCCTTGAGCTATCCGCTGAACTAAACCCCGGTCGAAGCCCCGATCAACGACCCCAAACCAAACGTGATCGTGGCGGCGACGGCGCCGATCATTAGCTGCCGCCCGCCGCTGAACAGCGTGCCTCGCCCCGTGAACAGCGATAGCAGCGCGCCGACGCTGAACAGCGCCGCCCCGCTGACCGCAATGCTGGCGATGATCAGCGGCGTCGACGCGCCGAAGAAGAACGGGATCACCGGCAGGATCGCCCCGCCCGCGAATGCCAGGAAAGACGAGACCGCCGCCGCGATCGGGTTGCCCAGCTCCTTCGGGTCGAGCCCCAGCTCCTCACGCACCAGCGTGTCTAGGGCAACGCTGGGGTCCTCCGTCAGGCGGTTGGCCAGCCGCTCTGCCTCTTCCTTGTTGAGCCCCTTGGCGCGGTAGATCAGCGCCAGCTCCGCCACCTCTTCCTCGGGCGACACGGCCAGCTCGGCGGCCTCCAGCTCGATCTGCCGCTCAAGCAGCTCGCGCTGCGCCTTCATCGACACGTATTCGCCCGCCGCCATCGACGACGCGCCCGCCAGCAGGCCGGAGAGGCCGGCCAGCAGCACGAACTTGGCGTCGGCGCTGGCCCCCGCGAAGCCCATGATCAGGCTGAGGTTGGAGACCAGGCCGTCGTTGACGCCGAACACCGCCGCGCGCAGCGTGCCGCCGCCCGCGGTACGGTGCCAGCGCTCGCCGGTCGTCACCGCCGTGCGCGACATCTCGCCCAGCGTGCGGGCGTGACTGCGCTCCTCGCCGGCCAGCGCCGCCGTCTTTGAGTCCTGCGCCGCGTAGTCCGCCGTCCCCTCGATCTCGCTGCCGTGCAGCAGGGGATAGATCAGGCGCGGTCCGCCGGCGCGCGCCAGGAGTTTGAGCAGTCGCGTCTTGAAGCTGACCCGGAACGCGGGGACACGCACGCCCTGCTCTTCGAGACCGCTGCGCATCACCTCGGCATGCCGGATCTCGGCGTCCGCCATCTCCACCATCAACGCGGCCCGCTGCTGGTCCGGCTCGCGACGCGCCAGGTACTGGTAGAGGTCGGCGCTATCCAGCTCGTTGCGCCAGTTCTCCAGCAGCAACTCCGGCTTCGGCGCCGCCGGTTCCGCGGGGTCTTTGATCTCCTGGGCCATGAATCCATGCTAGGAGCCGGATTCCGGAATAGTCCAGACCAAGACCGCCCTTTCGCATGCCCTTACCGCCGCCCGTAGCAGGTACTCGGCCGCCTCTACCGTCAGCATCTGAAACGGGCTGTACATGACATAATCCCGTTGGCCGCAGAGGTCTCAAACAGGAGTAGCGCGGCGCAGGCCTGACCTTCGCGAAGCGGAAGGCGCGAAGTCTTCAACGCCCCAACCCAGTTCACCCAACGCACCGTCATACACAGCCCCTCTCCCCGCAGGGAGAGGGGCGCGCGGCAGCGGGGGAGAGGTTTTACGCCTCGGAGAGGCAATACTCGGCAGGGTCAGTAGGGGCGCAGTGCATCCTGAGCCACGTCGAAGGGCCCCTGCGTAGGGAGCCTGAGGGTCGCAGAGTCGCCCAGAGACGTCTCCCCTCAGGAATCAGGTTGATAGAAGGCGAAGCGAACAAGCCCAACTGAAAGGGCGGGCGCAGGGCGCGAAGCCTTCAACGCCCCAACCCAGTTCACCCAACGCACCGTCATACACAGCCCCTCTCCCCGCAGGGAGAGGGGCGCGCGCCTGCCCTTCGCGGAGCGGAAGGGGCAGCGGGGGAGAGGTTCCCACGCTCGGTTAACCAGCCTTCAGTCGGTCGTCCACCGCTAAGTCGGTCGTCGACCGCTACGCCGTCGGCTAGAATACCCCCAGCGTGTCGATCCGAATCCTCCCGCCCGAAGTTGCCTCCCGCATCGCCGCGGGCGAGGTGGTCGAACGCCCCTCATCCATCGTCAAGGAGCTCGTCGAAAACGCGCTCGACGCCGGCGCCACCCGCATCGGCGTCGAGGCCAACGAGGGCGGCGTGGCGCTGATCCGCGTCGTCGACGACGGCTGCGGCATCGAGCCCGACGAGCTGCCCCTCGCGTTCTCCCGCCACGCTACGAGCAAGCTGCAGGACGACGCCGACCTTGCCGCGATCAAGACGCTGGGCTTCCGTGGCGAGGCCTTGCCCAGCATCGCCGCCGTTGCCGAGGTCGACGCGGTCTCGCGGCAGCACGACTCCCCCATGGCGGCCCGAGTCCGCCTCAGCTTCGGCGATCTGCGCGAGCAGGGGGCGGCTGGCGCGGCGCCGGGCACGTCGTTCAGCGTCAGGAGCCTGTTCCGAGAGCAACCGGCGCGGCTCAAGTTCCTGCGTACCGCGGGCGCCGAGTCGTCGCAGATCGGCGGCGTGGTCAGCCACTATGCGCTCGCCTACCCGGAGGTAGCCTTTACGCTTCGGTTAGATGGTCGTGAGACGTTCGCGACCAGCGGCTCCGGCCGCCGGCGCGAAGCCGCCGCCGGCGTCTACGGCCGCGACGTCGCCGCGTCGATGCTGGAGGCGGCCGACGAAGCCGAGGGTTGCCGCGTCGAAGCGTTGTTCACGCCGCCCCACGTCACGCGCGCCAACCGCGGCTACATCACGCTGTTCATCAACCGCCGCTGGGTCCGCAGCCGCTCGCTCGCCTTCGCCGTCGAGGAGGCCTACAGCGGCCTGCTTCAGACGGGACGCTTCCCGATCGCCGTGGTCGACCTCCGCCTCCCGCCGGAGGAGGTCGACGTCAACGTGCACCCCGCCAAGACGGAGGTGCGGCTGCGTAACGAGCGCGCCGTGTTCGCCCTGGTGCAGCGCCCGATCCGCCGCACCCTCTCCGGCCTGGCGCCGGTTGGCTCCGAGTTGCCGTCTGCCTGGCCGCGACCCGCTCCCGCCGGCTCCAGCTTCGCCTTCCCGGCGCCTTCCCGGCCCGACGGCCCCTTGCAATCGCAGCTGCTCCCGTCCCAGGCTGCGCCGGGCTTCGATCAAACTGAATCGCCGCTCATGGCCGGCGTGCCGATCATGCGGCCGCTCGGGCAGGCGGGCACCACGTACGTGATAGCGGAGGGCCCTGCCGGCCTCTACCTCATCGACCAGCACGCCGCGCACGAGCGCGTCCTGTTCGAGCGTTTCATGGCCTCGCTGCTCGGCTCCGCGGCGGCTTCGCAGCCCCTGCTGGCGCCCGTCATGCTGGAGCTGACGCCATCGCAGGCTTCCCTCGTCACGTCACTCGCGCCATCCCTGCAGGCGCATGGCTTCGACGTCGAGCCCTTCGGCCCCGGCGGCTTCCTGCTGCGCGCCGCCCCCGCCGATCTGCGCCGCGACGACCCCGCCCGCGCCTTCCTCGAGCTCCTCGACCTGCTGACACGCGAGGACTCGCCGGCCGACCCCCGCCGCCGCGTCGCCGCCTCGCTGTCCTGTCACGCGGCGGTCCGCGCCGGCCAGACGCTGGCGACGGAGGAGATGCGCGACCTCCTGCAGCAGCTGGAGGCATGCGATACGCCGCAGACCTGCCCCCACGGCCGCCCCACCATGCTCCACCTCAGCTCCGACGAGCTCGCCCGCCGCTTCAGCCGCAAGTAGCGCCAAGACTCATCGCCCTCAAACCCTATGCCTCGAACCCCCGTAAACCCCCGTAGGGACGCAGCTTCAGCTCCGTCCGCAGCGTCCCGTCTCGCCAAGCGGCGCTTCGTGCTGATCGACGGCGCCCCGGCTCACCCCGGCGGCATCCGCCCCGAAACCCCTCGAACCCCCCGTTAGGAACGCAGCTTCAGCTCCGTCCGCGGCGTCCCGTCTCGCCAAGCGGCGCTCGTGCTGATCGAAGACGCCCCGGCTGGCATCCGCCCCGAAACCCCTCGAACCCCCGTAGGGACGCAGCTTCAGCTCCGTCCGCGGCGTCCCTTCTCACCAAGCGGCGCCTCGCGCCTGCTCGAAGGCGCCCCGGCTCACCCCGGCGTCGACCGCCCCCAACCGACTCGAAACCCCCGTAGGGACGCAGCTTCAGCTCCGTCCGCGGCGTCCCTCCTCACCAAGCGGCGCTTCGTGCTGATCGAAGGCGCCCCGGTGTCATCCGCCCCCAGCCGCCGCGTCGAGCGAACCAAACCCCCGTTAGGGACGAAGCTTTAGCGCCGCCCGCGGCGTCCCGTCTCACCAGGCGGCGCTTCCTGTCTGCTCGGAGACGCCTCGGTCTAGTACACGATCTCCATACGCAGCCCGCGCTCATCGCGCTGCGGCTCGTTTGGCAGATGCACCGCCGTCCCCGCCGCAACACGCGACGCCGTCCACGCCAGCACGCAGGCGTCGTAAAGGTCGTCTCTCGCCGCGCCCTTCGGCGGCGCCAGTCGGCGAACCGGATCCCCATAGACCGACTCGAGCAGTCGCATGCGTTCAGCCTGGCCCTGACGGGTCCGTTTTGGATGCATGAGGTGTTGCTCGCCGCCAAGCGCCCAGAAGCAAACCTCCGGGTGCGACTCGACGACGCTGTCCTGCATCGCGGGCGTCATCGACGCGTCAGCCTCCCGGATCTTGGGGACGATGTTGAATGTTTGCTTCTGCAGCCCGCGGCCAAATCGCGATTTCGAAGTCGAGTTCGCCGCTTCGTAGTCGGTTGCCTTGAGGACGAAGCGTGGCGGCGCCGGAAAGACGCTGCTCCGCCGCGGCCCGAGGCGCCTTCGCGCCTCGAAGTCCGCCTCGCGGCGCCCGTCCGCGCTGAGGCCGATCGGGATGTCCACCGCGACCGCCGCGCACGCCTGCGTCCGCCGCAGCACGGCAGCGAAGTCCGCGACGGCCACGACCTCCGCCAGCACCAGACGCCCGGGTTCCGCCACTTGCGCCATGACGCAGACCCAACCGGCCGGGCAGCCGTCGACGCCGGCAACCAGCCCCGGGTTCGTATCTGGCGCGCGCTCCACGCCAACCAGCTTAGGGGGATGTCCTTAGGTAATGGAACTGTGATGCCAGCCAGTGGTTCTAGCCGTCAAGTTAGGGGAACTCCTGACGACTATTAGTTAGAGACATTCAACCAGGCACCAGCCTTTGACGCCGCCCACGGAAGGGCGGCCGACTTGAAGCACTTCCTTTGGTTCGCGACACGGACGTGGCCTCCAGGGAACCCGCAGCAATGCGGGATCAGGAGGGCCCGTCATCACTCCCAAGGCTATCGCGTTAGCATTCGTTGCCGGCGGTACGTTGATCATCTCGGGTGGTCTGGTCGCTGTCGGCGTCTTCAGCGGAGACGGCTCCGCGCCTGAGACGACGGCCGCCGCAGACCGCAACGGTGGTGTAGCGCCGTGGTCTACCGGCGCGCTGAACCCGCCTCCGGCTGCGCCGCTCGACCGCAGCTCTGGGGACGGCTCGAACTCACCCGGTTTCGCGCCGCTGCTGCCTTCGCTCACCCCGACCGCGACAAAGACGTCCGCCGGCGGCTCATCGCAGGCCAACCAGACGGCGCCTACGCCCACAAAGACACCGTCGGCGAGCAACGCCGGTAGCGCCGCTTCGCCGACGGCCACGAAGCCGCCCGCGGCCAGCGCCGCCTCTCCCGCCGCAACGCAGCCGCCCGCCACCGCAACGACAGCGCCGCCCACGGTTATCGCAACCGCCACCACGGTCCCGTCTCCGGCGCCAACCGCGACCCAGGCTGCGCCGACCGCTACAAAAACACCGGCGCCTACGCCCACCAAGACACCGGTCCCGCCCACGGCGACCCCCACGACTCAACCGCCGCCGCCTCAGTCGGTCTCGTTGGATGCGATGGAATCGGCGATGTTCTCCGCCCACAATGCCGTGCGCGGCCAGGTCGGCGCGTCTGCCCTGGCTATCGACGCGCAGCTCGTCAACGTGGCGCGTCAGCGCTCTCAGACAATGGCAAGTACGAACTGCTTCTCGCACACCGCCTGCGGCCCGACCGCTTTCGACCTTCTCGGCGGCATCGGCTACTTCTACCAGATCGCCGGTGAAAACATCGCCCGCAACAACTACCCCGACTCTCAGACCGTCGATGTGGCGATGAACGGCTTCATCAACAGCCAGGGACACTACAACAATATCGTGAACACGAGCTACACCAAGGTCGGCATCGGCGTTGCGTTTGGCGCCAACGGCATGAAGTACTTCACCGTCATCTTCGCCGGCCCCTAGACCACAGCGGTAAGCCGTCTACTAAGGGGCGTCCCTCCGCGGGGCGCCCCTTTTTCGCGCCGCGCGTCGGCGCACCAGGGCCTGCACATCCGGGACGCCTCCTGGCATAGCGTGACCTCGTCCCGAAGTCGCTTGCCGTAGCCGTGGGAGTGTCGATGGTCAGGAAAGAGACCATGCCCGGGTTGGCCTAGCCGCTGCATCGGCTCCTGCCCGGCACGGCTGGCGCGGGCGCCCTGCCGCGGCGAGGCAAATGGACCGGCGTGTAGCCCGATCGACAGGCCACAACCTCGCTAAGGGATGGCGACAAGATGCCCGCAGAGGCCCCCGCGGCAGAGACAAAGAGAGGGGCGTCCATCGGGACGCCCCTCATACTGAAGCCGTGTCCGTTTTGTTAGCTGGCCTTGGCGACCGGGCCGCCCCCGTCGTTGGCCAGGCGCGCCCGGTTCTGCTGCTCGTACTCCTCGCGGTCGTCGATGAAGTAGGAGGCGCACGCCAAGTCTATCATCTCGCGCGAGCATTCTGCCTCGCGCTTCTGAAAGCTGCTGATGTCGATCAGCAGGTCAATGATGTCGCGAGGGTGTACGCCGCGCAGGTGGCGGTTCTTCGGCCGGTAGTAGCGCTCGATGATGTAGTGGCCCGCCGCCTCCTCGTAGGGGACGTCGTTGGCTTCGCAGACCAGCTTCATGATCTTCAGGAACGCCTCTTCGTCCGGGTCACCCACTTCGATCTTGTGGCGGATACGGCGAAAGAACGCTTCGTCCCCCAGCTGCTGCGGCGGGATGTTCGTCGAGAAGACCAGAAGTAGCTCGAACGGGATCTCGATCGTCTCGCCGCTGAGCAGCGAGAGGTGGTCGACGCGGGCTTCCATCGGGACGATCCACCGGTTTAGCAGCTCCTTCGGCGCCACCAGCTGGCGCCCGAAGTCGTCGATAACCAGGATGCCGCTGTTTGCCTTCATCTGGACCGGCGCGATGTAGAACTTTGAGGCCGGCGAGAACTTCAGCTCCAGGTCGGCCAGCGTTAGCTCACCACCCGTGATGATCAGCGGGCGCTTGGCCACCACCCAGCGGTTGTCACGCCGCCGTTCGGGCCGCTGCGACGCGTAGCCGCCGGCGGCACGGCGTTCCTCTTCCGCCTCTTCCTCCTCTAGCGCGGTGTCCACCGGGAAGTGGACGCGCGGGTCGAAGACACGGATCGTCTGTCCGCTCACGTCCACCGCGTGAGGGATCAGGACGTTGCCCTTGAGCATCCGGCCGATTCCCTTGGCGATTGAGCTCTTGCCGTTGCCGGGGTCGCCGTACAAAAGCATGGAGCGGCCGGAGTTTACCGCCGGTCCCACCAGGTCGCGCGTTGTCGTATTGAGGATCAGGTCATGCAACGCGTTGTCTACCACGTCGGCGTCGACGCGGATCTGTCGTACGGACTGCTCCATCGTGACGTTGACGTATTCTTCGAACGGGACCGGCGTCGGGCCAACGTACGCGTTGCGCTCCAGCGCCTCCATGGCGCGCTCGGTTCCCCTCTCGCTCAGCGCGTACTGATACTCCTGCTCGCCCAGGCCTCCAGAACCGACAACCTCGATGAACTGCTCGCGCTTGAGAAAGCTGAGCAACTGGTCTACCAGGTTGAACGGCAAGGCCATGGCCTTGGTGATGTCTCGGGCCGAAGGCCTTCCGCCGTAGTAGATCGTCTTCACGGCGAGGTCGAGCATCTGGCCGAAGCTGACGCCGGTATCTTCAATCGAGCTCGGTTGGGCTCGAAATGGCGCTTCGAGGTTCATGGGCGTCTCTCTCGCCGTAGGGCGGAGCGGAGACGGTGCTGTAGCCTCCATTGCTACTCCTTCCGATGCAGAAAGTGCTATCACCTAATAGTCGACGCTTCCGCACACGTCGTGCAGGTCTGCGCGAGGGTCTACTCACTTATCGGAAGTAAAAAGGGGAGAAGAGGGGAATCAGGAGGGCCGGCGGAGAGAGAAGGTCCGAAAGGCAAAAAATACGGGTCCGGGACCGGAGGCTGCGGCCCAGGCCCCGCCTCCTGTGCCTCAAGCCTTCCGGTCCGGCCCCGACGCTCATGAGTCCCTCCACTCGGAAGGGACGGTTGCAATCTCAGTAACTCCTTGAGCTCTCAAAGAGGTCGTCTACTCAAGGACGCCTGTTGTTATGCCGAATCTTCATTCAAGACAACAGGCACTGTCTAAGGCTGCGTTATGGTGCCATAACATTTTGCGTTAAGTCAAGCCCTTTCGCGGTGGTTTTTATTGTACTGGGGAAATCTGCCTGAAATTACCGCGTTTTGAGTTCACAACGAACTAACCGAAGCGTTAAGAAGCTCGGCAGTTTTCTGTAGTTTGCCGTTTTGGGCTGAAGCAATCCGTACCGGGCGCCGAAAAGGATTAGTAAGGCTATTCTTTAGCGAGAGAAGTAACGAGTGAGAATGATTCTGAAACCCGCCGCTCTCCTCGCCGCGATCGTCACCCTGACGTTCTCCGGCCTCGTATTCGCCGCCGATCCCGTCAACATCGAGATAATGGCCGTCGAAGAGGAACCCGGTCGCATGGTACTGACCGTCAGCGCCGTCGACGAAAACGGGAAGCCCTTCCCCGGCCTCGACCCCTCCAGCTTCAACGCCTGGATCAACGATCAAGCCCTTATCGTTAAAGAGCTGCACACCGCCGTCGACCGCGAGCCCGCCTCCGTGCTCATGCTTATCGATGTCAGCGGCAGCATGGCGGGCGAGCCGATTGAGCAGGCTCAGGTCGCCATCAACGAGTTCATCGACGTCCTGGAGCCGACCGATGAGGTCGGCGTCATGGCGTTCTCCACCGGCGTCACCTTGATCCAGGACTTCACCTCAGACCGTGACGCCCTGGACGCGGCCATCGCGAACCTCACGCTGACCAACGACACCGCCCTCTACGACGGCGTCATCGAGGCCGCGTCCAAGATGGCCGGCGTCGATCGTAGCCGAAAGCTCATCGTCCTCCTCAGCGACGGCCTGGCGAACATCAATCAGGGCGCCAGAGACAGCTCGATTGAAGCGGCCCGGAACGCCGGCGTGGGCTTCATCGCCGTTAGCCTCGGCGCCAACACGGACCGTGATTACCTCGTCGCCCTGGCAGACGCCAGCGGCGGCAGCCTCATTGAGGCGGCCAGCCCGGCAGAGCTGCGCCAGGCATACACCAGCCTCGCATTCGCCATCCGTAGCCAGTACACGCTGGTCACGGAGGTCCCGCGCTCGATCGACCGGACAATCGCGGGCACACTCAAGGTCCACGTCATCCACCGCGCCGACAACGCGTTCGCTGAGCGGGCACTCGGCCCCCTAGAAGGTGCCTTCCCGCCCCCGTTCACTATGTCGCTCAGCGGGATCAACCCCGGCGACAAGCACAACGGCGCCGTCGAGCTCGCCCCGACAGTCGAGGAAGGCATCGAAGTCACCAAGATTGACTACATCCTGGATGACGAGGTGGTTCACACCACGCAAGGCGTTGGCAGCTACACACTGGACGCCTCCTTGCTGGAAAACGGCGGCCACGTCATCAAAGTCGTCGCGACCGATATACAGGGTCGCGAGGGTGAGGTGCAGGTGCCCTTTATCGTGCCGGTCCTGGTCGCTCCGTCCGAGGGGACGAGTCTGCCGATCATTCCCATCCTGATCCTCGTTGTCCTCCTCGGCGGCGCGTACTTCGCCTACAAGTTTGGCCGCAAGCGCTGGCTCGAGATCACGACACCGACTTACAGCCGGGTCGACAACTGGGCCTCAATCCGCAAGCCGAACGTCGGCCCGAAGGCCGAAGCGTCGTCTGACAACGATCAGTCCGCGCACCCCCTATCGCGCCCGCCGGCGTCAGATGCCGAGCCCCCGGACGAGGCCGTACAGGGTCGCGTCGTCATCATGGATGAGGCCGCCGTGCGCGGCGGTGAGCTCGAGACGATTCGCGAATTCGAGATGAAGTCGCTGCCACTAACCTTCGGCAGCGGGCCGGACGCCGATATGCGCGTCGGTGACGCCGGCGGCCTGATCGCCGCCGAGGAAGCCCGCATCTGGGTTCAGCGTGGCCGTCTGGTTTACCACAAGCTGACCACCCTGAGCGCCATGGCCACCGAGGGTGTGACCGCCGGTTGGCAATTCCTCGATGACGGCGACGAAATGCGTATAGGTCCTTACCGGATCATCTTTCAAACGCAGCAGCCGGAGCAGGCAGACGTTGACGTCGAGCCGCTGCCCGACGGGCTCCCTCAGGAGCACGGCATGGCGCTACACCGCAGCTTTGGCCTGACCGAGACTGACCGTAGCCCAGACCTGAAGGAATGGGCTGACGGAGAAGGTCCCTCCCCGCCCAGGGAAAGACCGGCTGCGCCTGCAAGCTCGGTCGGGGAATCTGATGCGCCGCAAGCCATAGATGATCCATCGGCTCCTCTACCCACCTGGGAAAGCTCGCTGCAGTCCGGCGCCGATGAGGCGGCAGAGGAGTTCATAACCGCTGAATCCAGCTGGGATGTGGCGCCTGACGAGCCACAGCCTTCGGAATGGGAGATTGTCGACAACACGAGTCCCGCCGATGGCGCGTGGGCACTGGAGGCGAATGGATCGCCGCAACCCGCGGTGGATGGCAGCGGACCGGATGAGCTGGCCGCAGACGGGGACGGCGATTCGTCGAGTCAGCCCGCCGAGTGGGGCCCAACCTTGCTGGAGCCGAAGTCGGCAGACTGGCTGGTCGAGCAGTCCGAGCCTGTTGATGATGGCGTTGGACAAATCCTCCAGCCGGACGCGTGGGGCGGCTTCGTCTCCGGTGACGACGACGGCTCCGCCACTTCGGAGACCGATTCACTTGGCAATGACGAGGGCGATCCCGAAGAGCGCGCCTGGGGCACTTAAATACCCTTCTAAACGACACAAACTCTTTAGCCGCCGAATTAAATGCCGATCCTCCTTACAGGGAGGATTTGCTCTTTGGCCTCAGTCCCGTCCGCCACCGATACCGCCTCCGCCGGCGCACCGCCGGCGCAGGAAGGCAAGCCAGACCGAGACGAAGAAAGACGCCTGGTATTTAGCGCGATCGAGCGCGATCAGGCTGCGTTTGCCGATCTATACGACCGCCACGTCGTTCGCGTTTATCGCCACATCTATTACCTGGTCAACGACGCCCGCGAGGCAGAGGACCTGACCGCACAGACCTTCCTCAAAGCCTGGGAAGCCATCGATCGCTACAAGGAGCGCGGCGCGCCGTTCGTCGCCTGGCTCCTGCGCATCGCTCACAACCTGACGATCTCCTACCTGCGCTCCCGGCGGGATCACAGCGAGCTGGACGAGGGCTTTGTCGACCACAAGCGCGACGGCAACCCTGAAGCATCGCTGGAGCAGGCGAACGATGAACGCAGCGTCCGCGACGCGGTCCTTCGCCTCCGCGACGAGCAGCGCCAGGTCATCATGCTCCGCTTCGTTGAGGAGCTCGATTACACGGAGGTGGCCGCGATGATCGGCAAGAGCGTCCCCGCCGTGCGCGTGATTCAGCACCGGGCGCTCGGCAACCTCCGGAAATTAATGCAGCAGTAGTCCATCAGAAACCGCAAGCACTGCCGAAACTGTAAGTGAGAATTCCCCAAAGGACGTAAGTGATGGAGCACAAGAAATCCCACCTGCACCTCGTAGCCGACAACGCGACGGACGCCGACCTCGACATCGTCGCCGCCGCAATTCGACCCGTGCCGCCTGAGGTCGAGCCCTCCGAGGAGTTCCTCGGCGAGCTGCGCTTGCGCCTTCTGAAGCTGGAGCCACGAAGAGCCGCCAAGGCCGCCTCGAAACGCGCGGCATAAGCGCCTCCGGGCAGCTCGTATAACTCTACGGCCATAGTCAACGCAAAAGGCTCGAAAGCGTCAGCGCCAGAGAGCCCCTTTCCATGTTCCTGATGGTTACGCTTTGTGTGCCAGAAACAGCGGAGACTTGGGGGAAACTCGAATCACATCTGAATGCTTGTCCAGCGCTCGTAAAAAAGTTAGGGAATGCCCGTAAGTAACCCTTCAGAGTTCATCATCTAGGCCGACTACTTAAGTGTAGGAATAATCAACACCAAGCATGGCCGAGGCGAAGGCGCTGGTGAAGACGGAGGTGTCGCCTAACGACTGAATCAGAGCCGAAGCCATTCTTTTCCCGCGGTGAACGCACGCTGGATTGTGCGCCGTCTCGGGTCCGGTAAAGAGCCTGGCCTGGAAGCCACCTACGACGCGCCCTTGAGGCATCAATAAAGACAAAGGTAGGAGAATCACATTGCAGAAGATTAATGACATTCTGACCCGCTTCCTGGTCAAGTTCCAGGAGATGAAGGAAGAGTCTGGCCAGACCCTCGTTGAGTACGGTCTGATCGTCGCTCTCCTCAGCATCGCCGCTATCGTTATCCTGAGCACGCTCGGCCAGGACATCGTCAACGTCTTCGAGACGGTCTCGACGAAGCTGCAGGACGCCCAGACCCCGTAGTTACGCGTTAGCGTGATGATGAGCGCCGCCTGGCGACACCAGGCGGCGCTTCTATTTTTCCTCTTGGGATGGCTATCAGACTTCAGAAATCACGTAGCTTACCCCTTCTGAACTGACGTCACTGTGTCGACTGTATAGGTGAAACTGAGTGAGAGGGAAGAGCATGTTCATTGAGAAAGTTACGACCGCTATCCGACGGCTGATATCAAACACGGAGTCCGGCCAGACACTGGTTGAATATGGCCTGATTATTGGCCTCGTCGCCATCGCCGCAATCGTCGGCGTCTCGCTCGTTGCGGACCAGGTTGGCTCCCTTTGGGGTGGCAACGCCCAGGACATCGGCGACGCCATCGCGAACGTCCTCGGTATTTAGCGCGATTTTCGAATCTCCTTCTGGATCGACACCGCAGACCCTAATGGATGGCGGCGGACAGCCGAAAAGATACGTAGAGTCATTCCACATTGTCTCCTGGAGGGAGCTTAGATGAGTCGTAACGCTGCTGCCCTGAACCCCGCACGCGGGAGTCGGCGCTTTATCCTGCTGGCCCTGGTACTGGGCCTCATGGGCGCCGGCCTCGTTTACGTGGCGACCTCGCGAAACTCGACATCGGGTACGACAAGCTCGGGCGGCGCCGCCGACACCGCAGTTCTTGTTGCCAAGACCGATATCGCGGCTCGCACAACCATCAGCCCGGACATGCTGGAGGTTCGCCTTGTCAGTCAGGATGCCCGCAGCGTCCTTGCCTACAGCAACCCGGATCAAGTGGTTGGGCTCGTAACACGCTTCCCAATCGCTGCCAATGAGCAGGTCCTGTCCTCGAAGGTGGTTGACCTGGCCGGCGGCACCGCGGGAACAACCCGGACCCTCTCTTACATCATCCCGGAAGGCAAGCGCGCCCTTGCCATCAACGCCTCGGAGATCCAGAACGTCGGCGGGCTGCTCCTGCCGGGTGACTACGTCGACGTCGTCGTGCTCTACGACGTTGAGTTCACCGGCCTCGATGGCGCACGAGCCACGGAAGACAGCTTCCTGGCCCACACGCTGCTCCAAAACATAGAAGTCCTCTCGGTTTCCCAGGTTGTCGCCGACATCGTGCCCGAAGCCGAGCCCTCGGAGACCGGTCAGCGCGTCCGCAACAGCGACGCCCGCCCCAACCCAGGCGCCGGCACAATTACGCTCGCCCTGACTCCTGAAGACGCTCAGCTGATGTACCTGGCGGAAGCCAACGGCCGCATTCGGCTCGCCATGCGCTCCTTCGGCGACGCGGAAGAGCGGCCCATCGATTACACGACCGAGCTGGAGCTGATTCCGGAAAACCTCCCGAATCCGTTCCTGCGCTAGCCATCCCAACTCCCTTCCAAGGAAGGACCGGAGGATATCTTGCCGAAGAATCTTGAAGTCGTCGTCATCGACCCTGACGTTAACAGTCGGGCTGACACGAACCGTGCGCTGGCGATGGCCCACTTCGAAGTCACGGGCGAGGCCGGGTACGGCATCGACGCGGTCACGATGGCCCGCGAAAAGAACCCGGACATCATCGTCCTGGCCATGGAGGAGCCCGTAGCACGCGCGTCTCAGACCATGAGCTCCCTCTCGGACGCTCTTCCCGAGACGCCGATCGTCGTCTACTCCTCGCTCTCGGACGCGGCGTCAGTCCGTCGCGCCATGGTGTCCGGCGCCCGCGATTACCTCGTCAAGCCGCCGCGGCCGGAAGAGCTGGGCCGCGCCATCTACTCCGTGCTGGAGCAGGAGGAGCGCCGGCGGACCCGCATGACAGGCGAAACCGCGTCTTCGGCAGCGCGTGGCTCAGTCATCACGGTCTTCGGCGCCAAAGGCGGTATCGGCAAGACCACGATTTCGACCAACCTGGCAACCGCGCTGTGCAAGAACACCAACAGCTCGATCGCCATCATCGACATGGACACACGCTTCGGTGACGTCGCAATCATGATGGACGTCGTCGTTGAGTACAGCATCGCCGACGTTGGCCGCGCCATCGACTCCGTCGACCGCGACACCATCCGCGAGTATCTCGTGCAGCACAGCAGCGGCGTGCAAATCTTGCCGGCGCCGCTTCACCCCACGGAATGGGGCGCGCTGCACCGGCACCACATCGCCCGCGTCATCGAGCTCCTGGCGCAGACCCACGACTACGTGGTCGTCGACACACCCGGAGCGTTCAACGAGCTGGTGGCGACGGCCCTGGAGTGCGCTGACATCATCTTGCTGGTCACCAGCATGGACATCGCCAGCATCAAGGACACCGCGCTGGCGCTCGAGATGCTGCGCGCTGCGGCCGTCTCAGAAGACAAGGTCAAGCTGGTCATCAACCACTCGACCTCGTCCAACAGCCTCAGCCCGGAGGACGTCGAACGCGTCCTTGAGTACGACGTGTACTGGCGTATCCCGCACGACGTCGCCGTTAGCAACAGCAACCAACTCGGCCAGCCGATCGTGCTCGCCAAGCCCTACGCCCGCGCGTCACGCGCTATCACCGACATGAGCTACAACCTGGCCGGCCTGCGACGCGACAGGAAAGGTTTCCTGGACCGCGTCCTGGGTCGCTAGTGTCCGAACGTTAGACGGGGAGGAACCCTTCAGTGAACGACCAAGGTCAGAGAAGGCCAGCCGGTAATCAGCCTCCGGGCATCGCTGGAGGATCGCGCGGCCAGCCGACACGCAACCCGCTGTTGCAATCCAGCGAGGCCTTCAACGAGCTGAAGTTCCGCCTGCACCAGCGCCTCATCGAGGAGCTGGACGCGTCGAAGATCGAAAATCCGGACAGCCCCAAGGCACGCGAGGTAGTCGAGAGCGCCGCAAAAGCGCTGATTCAGACCGAGATGCCGGGCGTCGTCGGCTTCAGCCGCGATGAGCTCATTGCCGCGGTGTGCGACGAGATCCTGGGCTACGGCCCGATCCAGCCGCTGCTGCAGGACCCCTCGATTTCCGAGGTCATGGTCAACAGCGCGGAGACGGTCTACTTCGAGAAGGAAGGCCGCCTCTACCTCAGCCCGATCCGGTTCCGCGACAACCAGCACATCATGCGCGTCATCGAGCGCGTTCTGGCGCCGTTGGGCAGACGCGTCGATGAGTCCTCGCCGATGGTAGACGCCCGCTTGCCGGACGGCTCCCGTGTCAACATCATCATCCCGCCGGTGGCCCCGAAGGCGCCCGCGATGACCATCCGTAAGTTCCGC
>DASTLN010000353.1:0-9419 GCA_035714925.1 Dehalococcoidia bacterium
CGGCAGCCAGGCTCTGCCGCTTGATGGCCATGAGGGCGCAAAAGGCGAGCACCGCGTAGGAAACGAAATGGCCGACGTACCCCTCCCAAGTCGTTAGGTCCGGAAGTGTGGGATCGCCGGCGTCGCGGGTCGATTCGTAAAATACGACGGCAGCGACGACCAGCGTTGCGACGGCCCACTTCGTGCGTAATTCGGGAAAGCCTGGCGAGGTCAGGGGCGCAGCAGTACCTTGCCGAACTGGTTGCGGCCGCCGATGTAGCGGTGGGCTTCCGCCGCCTCGCTGAGCGGGAAGACGCGATCGATGACGGGATTCAGCTTGTTGGCGACGATGGCGTCCATGATTTTCGCCAGGTCGGCGCTGAGCTCCTCGCGCGGCTTGATCGTGAAGACGAGCCAGCTGGTGGTGACCGTCTGTTCCTTGGCCTTCGCCAGCGCTTCGTCCACCTCTGGGCCCTGGCCGCCGGCGCGGCCGACAGAGACGAGACGGCCGCTTTCGGCGAGCGCCTGCTGTGTCTTCTTGAACGTCTCGCCGCCGATCATGTCCAGCGCTACGTCGACGCCGCGGCCGTTGGTCTGCGCCATGACCTCTGCCAGGAAGTCGTGGGTTGAGTAGTTGATCGCGTGGTCGGCACCGAGTTCGAGGCCGCGCTTGCATTTCTCGTCGGTGCCGGCGGTGGTAAAGACGAGGCCGGCGCCACCGACATGCTTGGCGATCTGTACGCCAGCCATGCCAACGCCGCTGCTGACGGACTGGATGAGCGCGGTTTCGCCGGGCTTGAGCGCCGCCGTGTCGAGGATGGCGATCCAGGCGGTCAACCAGGCGACCGGGAGGCTGGCGGCGGCTTCGTAGCTGATGCCTTCAGGCAGGGCGACGACAGCGTTCGCCGGCGCGGCAGCCAGTTCCGCGTAGCCGCCGCCCATGACCTGCGCGACGACGCGTTGCCCCGTCCTGAAACCGGTCACGTTCGGGCCCGTCGCCTCGATATCGCCGGCGATATCCCAGCCGATGACGAGTGGCGTCTGGCCGGCCTGGAAGAAACCGGCACGACGCCCGAAGTCGCCGCGGTTGATCGATGCCGCACGGACGCGGATCAAGACCTCGTCGGGGCCGATGCCGGGGTCGGGAACGTCCTGGTAGGTCAGGACGCCTTCGTCGCCGTACTCGTTGATCACCGCCGCCTTCATGCTCTTCCTCCTCAGTTACGCTTCGCAGGACCGATCTTAAGGCAAGATTGCCAGATCGCCCCTGTGACCGCTACTTTGTCGAGCGAGGGAGGAGATGACGTATGCCAGTCCGACTTGTGATCAACATGAAGGCCGCGCCGGGTAAGGGCGGCGAACTGCTCAAGGCGATGGAGGCACGCTGCGTCGAGGTGCGCAAGGAGCCCGGCTGTCAGCAGTTCGAGGCGTATCAGAGCGGTAACGATCCGGACGCGCTGTGCCTGCTGGAGCTGTGGGCGGACCAAGCGGCGCTGGATGTGCATGCCGCTGCCAACGCCAACAGCACGCCGAACCCGGCGATGGCTGAGCTGCGCGCCGGCGGGCCCGGTACGCGGGAGGACTACGAATACAACCGGACGCGCTAAGGCAGGTCTTACCGCAGCGTGACTGAGCCCCGATGCCTTGCACTGACCTCTAGAAGTGGTCCGTGAAGTAGGGCGGGCAGCGCACGGCGAATATACGCGCCGCCCGCTCGAGGGCGTCACCACTGTTCGCCTCGATCAAGCCCGACCACGCGGCGATAGACGGCGACAGGTAGCCGTTGAACAGCGGCGCCAGCGAGCGGGCGGACAGGGTGATCTCCGGTTCGCCGGTATCGCGTTCAGCCCAGGTCTTGCCCTCGGCGACGCCAAGTCGCCAGACGCCGTCGTTCCATGGTGCGCTGTCGTCCAGCAGGCGCACGGTCAGCTCAGCCGTGTCGTCGCTGCGTGCAGCAGGGCGCGCCCGCATCGCCGCTTCGAAGTCGACGATGCGGAGCATTACGGCGAACCCCTGGCGCACCTCCAGCTTCTCGGCATCGCCGAACAGGGCGAGTATCGGGTCGTGTGGCGCGGACGCAATCGTGACTTCGTGGTGAATGTCGTGACGGCCGAAGTAGCCCAGCAGGTTGAGATAGGCGTCGCGGGAGGTCGCGATCAGCTCGCGGACGTTGACGTCGGTGGTTGGGAAGTCCGGGCCGGGCGTGCTGGGCTGCTGGTAGATGGCGTAGCCCTCGGCGTCACCCGCATCGTTTTGCCATAGAACGATGTCTGTGCCCTGACGCCACGGCACTTCGGTGACGTAGGAACGCCACCATATCTCGGAACGGTTGAACGGGCCGTTACTGGACGCGGCGTAGGCCTGGAAGATGGGTTCCAGCGTTTGCCAGTCCTCCAGTTTGAGGAAGCGGAAGCGTCCGCGCTGGGACGGTTCGAGGGTCAGGCCGAAGTCCTTGGGCTTGAAGGTGACGGAGCGCCACTCAGATGCGACCTCCCAGCCGTAACGGCGGTAGAAGGCGGGATGAGGCGTATAGAGGCCGGACAGAACCTGGCCGGCCTCCCGCATTTGCCCGATCGAATGGCGAAGCATGGCGCCGGTGTGCCCCTTACGCCGGTGCAGCGGCGAGTTGGCGACGGGGCTGACGGCGCCCAGGCTCAGCAAACCTCCGTTGAGGTACATCTCAGCGGGAATCGTGCGCATCATCGAGGTCATCTCGCCGTCTTCGAAAACGCCGAGGTAGGAATCGGTGTCGAAGCGGGTCTTTGCGTGTGCGACGATGGGCGAAATATCGTGACGCAAGGGCATTCCGAAGGCGTGTGCGTCCAGGAGCATCGCTGCTTCGAGGTCGTCCAGCACGAGGTTGCGAATTTCCAAAGTCATGTCTTGCTCCAAATAGAAACGCCGCCCCGACGTTGCGTCAGGGCGGCGGCTCACGTGTGGATGCCGGCTCGGACTACGCCGATTCACTCCTCGAATGGGTACGGACTGCCGTCTTCATGAGAAGCCCTTCTTTGATGCCACGCCGCGACCGGCCCGGAGGTTTCAGGCATCCTATGCGAAGGAAATCGCTTCGTCAAGGCGTGGGAGTCTAAAGGTGAAGCGCAGTTCGACTCTTCGCTTGGGACTCTCGTGCCGATACGTAAGCAGATGCATATCGCACGGGAAGCTGCCGTGATCAGGTGAGGGTTTGAAGGATTGGCTCAGGATCTGTCGCGTGAGGAGATCGGGAACGTGACGAGGCGGCATACCATGCTGCCTCAGGTCCTCGCGCTTTCAGGAGGCATAGCGGCTGCCGCGTTTGCCGTGGGGCGATACCTTCAGGCGGAGCGGTCGCGTGCCGAGCAGGAGCGCGAGTCGCTGCACGCGATGACGGAGGAGCTCAAGCACCGCAACAGCCAGCTACAGGCGCTCTACAACGTGTTCTCCGAGATTACCGAGACGCTGAGCCTGCGCTACGTGGTGGACGCCACACTGCGCGAGGCGATGCGGCTGATTGGTGCGCAGGGTGTGGTCCTGACGCTGATCCGTGGCGACGAATTGGTGCCCGTCGGCAGCCTGACTTCTGCGGGCAAGCCAATCAAGGGCGTCCCGACGCAGAAAGTCGGCGAAGGGCTGACCGGGCGCACCGCGAGGCGAGGACGGACGCTACGTATCGACGATGACAACATCGACCTGCTATCTGAAGCCCAGCGTGAGCAAGGTGTGAGGTCGGGAATCATGGTGCCGTTAATCGTCGGCGCCCGCGTCGTGGGCTTGCTCAGCTGCTGGTCGGTGGAGCGGGACCACTTCGGCGACGAAGATCAGCGCATTCTGGAGATGATGGCTTCGCAGGTGGCAACCGCGGTGGTGGCCGCTGACACAACCGAATCTAGCGAACGCCGCGCACATCACGATCCGCTGACCGGCCTGCCGAACCGCCTGCAGCTGGCCGAAGACCTGGCAAGCGAGCTTTCGTCTGCTCGCCTCAACGGCGATCGTATGGTGATAGCTATGCTGGACATCGACCACTTCAAGCGGTTGAACGATGATTATGGCCACCATGTCGGTGACGTAACCCTGCAAAAGACCGCCTCGGTGCTGCAGAACTGTGTTCGACTCGAGGACCGTATCTACCGCTACGGCGGAGAGGAGTTCGTCGTCATCTTTGACGACGCGAGCCTCGCCGAGGCCGAGTCGCTTGCGGAGCGCTTGCGGCGGGCGGTTGAGACGACGCCGTTTACTGGTACAAGCATGGAGCCTGTCGGGCCGGTAACGATCTCGATCGGACTCGCGGCGCGTCCGGACCACGGCAGCGACGTTGAGACGCTCATCGACCTCGCCGATCGCGCGATGTACGGCGCGAAGGAAGCCGGCCGAAACCGCGTGGTGCTGTGGAGCGCGGAGGCTGAGTCCCGTGAGCCCGAAGACTCAGCGCCACCGAAGCCGCTGCGAAGGCGGTCGCCGCGGGCTCGCCGCGAAGCAGCGTAGACAGCCAACGGCGTCACGACCTGTAAGTGGGGCCAGGCTCGCGAGCCTGACCCCTCTTCGCCACCGGGACAAGTGGCCTTGGATAGGCGCGGCGGTTACGGGATCTGGATCTCGCCCTCCATCACGTAGACCGCGTCGACCATCGTGCCGAAGAGCGGCGCCTCGGAGGCGCGCGCCTGCCAGCTCTCGGTCGCGTAGGCCGCGTCGGCGGCGGTGCCGAATTGCTGCGCCGCGCGGTGGTTGGCGAAGCTGGAGGCGAAGTCGGTCGGGTCGATGAGCGTTGCCGCGACTGACTGCGTGCCCTCACCGGGCTGACCGATGCCGAGGGCGTCGCCCAGAACGGTGGCTGAGGACTGCGCGGACCGGACGTAGGCGAGGCCGATCGCTGCGAAGTCCGCGTCTGCCATTGAGCCGAACTGCGGCTGCAGGGCGGACTCGATGCCCAGGGAGCTCAGGTCGGTCGGGTCGATGAGCGTTGCCTCGACTGACTTGACGCCTTCGCCGGGCTGGCCGATGCCGAGGGCTTCGCCCAGGGAGACGGCTGCCTGCTCTGTGCCGAAAGACTGGGCGGCGTAGACCGCGTCGGCGGCGGAGCCGAATTGCGGCTGCAGGGCGGACTCGATACCGAGGCCGGCCGGCTGAGCGACCCTCGAGATGACCACCGTGGTGTCCTTGTCCCTCAGGACCTCGTAGCCGCCCGCGATTACGGCGCTGGCAAGCGCCAGGCCGCATGCGAGCGACACTAGCTGAACATTGGTGCGTTTCCAGTTGTGGCCGTACGTGCTGACCAGTTTCATCTTTCTGCTCCTTTTTTCTTTGGTTAGACACCGGTGGCGTCTTCTAGGAGCAGTGTCCGTTTTCGCGGACGCGCAGCCATCGCATGTAAGGACAATCGTGAAGGACCAAAGATCGCGTCGTTTCGGGCGGTTTTCGGGCTCAGCGGCCGGTTTTCGGACCAATCAGTGGTGCGATCGTGCTATTAAGGCCTGGTCAGTGGTCGTCGAGGACTATGCGAGGCCGTGGTCGCGGGCGTAGACGGAGGCCTCGGTGCGGTTGCGCGCGCCCGTCTTGTCGAAGACGTTGCTGACGTGACGCCGCACCGTGTTCAGGCTTATCACCAGCTCATCGGCGATCTGCTGGTTGCTCTTCCCCGCTGCGACGAGACGCAGGACCTCGACTTCGCGTTGAGAGAGCGCATCCGGCGGAGGGCCCGTGGCTGGTGCGCGTTCTTGAACGGCGGGGAGCTTGTCCACGAACTCCTCAATCGCGGTGATGCCTGCGTGTGTTCTACCGGTGGCTGAATCGAGCGATGACCCGAGCTCCTCCAGCAGCAGTAAGCTTGCCCCTGGAATCGCGGCCGCGACTTCTGCCGGAGTCGAACGCTGGTGAAGCTCACGTTGTTGTATTACCAGGGTTGGCACCCTCGTCGTAGCGAGCCACTGACGTGCATCACAGGTTCGAATGGCGTTGAGCATCTTCAAATAATCAGCCTGCTCGATGCACTCCTTCAAATAGTCCTTTAGCAAAAGGCGGGTGGAGAAGTCGGCGGGAGAGGAGAGGCCGCTGCTGGCAAGGGTGCCAATGAAGAAATCCCAGTCGGTTCGAGCTTGCCCATCAAACTGGTGCGGTTGATTGGAGCTCTCGACGTTCCCTTCCGGGTTTAGCAGGATAAGAGCCTCAATCCGATGTGGATTCTTTGATGCGTAAGCCACTGCCGCGCGCCAGAACGTCAAACTCGCGAAGAGTAAGAACCTGTCGAGATTCATCGCCTGGACGACTGCGTCCATATCGAGCAGGTAGTCTTCCATTCGATGCGAGTCGCTTAGACCCCTGGACGAGAGCCCCTGACCGCGCGCATCGAAGTGCACGACTCGGAACCGTTCGGCCAAGCTCACCGTAGTTTCGTTAAATTCGGGAGCTGTCCAGCGAAGCTTGGCATGACTGAAGTTGTAGGGCATTTTGAGAAGCGTGCGGCCGTGACCGCCTACGTTGTAGGCGATGTTGTACCCGTCGCTGGTCCGGGCGTACTGGACAGGGGGCGCGTCCATCAGGAGATCCCGTGATCGCGGGCGTAGACGGAGGCCTCGGTGCGGTTGGCGACGCCCGTCTTGTCGAACACATTGCTCACGTGACGCCGCACCGTGTTCAGGCTGATCACCAGCTCATCGGCGATCTGCTGGTTGCTCCGTCCGGCGGCGAGGAGGCGCATGACTTCGATCTCGCGGGCGGAGAGGTTCGCGGGCGAGGGGCTTGGCCTATCGGGTGACTGCTCCTCGCGGGGCGGCAGGCCGGCGAGGAAGTCGTCGATCGCCCGAAGGCCCTGGGCAAGGTCTCCGAGCCACGACGCACCATCGATGAGTGCAAGGCGTGAGTTGGCGATCCGCGCAGCCAGCTTAACTGACTCCTCCTGGCGAATGTCGACCAGGTCCCGCGCGTGGAGGAGGAGCGTGGGCGTGACCAGGCGCGGCAATGCGTCTTCAATTCTGGAGCCGCGGAACGCATGGACGCGTACCTTGTAGTCCGCAGCCGTGGTCATCTCCTTGGAGCGATCCAGGCTCCAAGGCCCCCAGATCGCCGGTAAGCGAGTGCGGAGGTAGAGGTTCCAGTCCTCGTCGATAAGATCGAAGAGCGCTTGCGGCCAGATCGCCCCATCTATAGGGCAACAGTGAAGGATTAACGCTTCAACTTTCTCTGGATGGGCGATGGCGTAACGGACCGCCACGTGGCCGTTGATCGAGGCGGCAGAGAGTATGAAGCGCTCGAGCTGCAGGTGTTCGACCACGGCTTCAAGGTCACGCTGGAAGTCTTCAACGGATGTAGTCTCGGGTAGATGCCGGGTAGAGAGGCCCTGGCCGTGGCTATCATAGTTGACTAGCCCGAAGCGAGATGCTAACGCCTCGAACCAGGGGTTATTCCAGGTGTACTGAACGCTGTTGAACCAGAAGGGAATGAAGACCAGCGGCCGTCCTGCGCCGCGGACGGTACAAGCAATGTTGTAACCATCGCTGGTGGTCACGTACTGAACAGCCGGCGCATCCATAGCGCCCTGATTATAGCCACGTACACGAAGCAAGAAGCGGGACACATCGCCCGGCCCACTTGTTACTTCTTACCTGTTACTTGTCACTGTGCCTTACGCGAGGCCGTGATTGCGGGCGTAGATGGACGCTTCCGTGCGGTTGGCGACGCCGGTCTTGTCGAAGACGTTGCTGACGTGGCGACGCACCGTATTGAGGCTGATCACCAGCTCATCGGCGATCTGCTGGTTGCTCTTGCCCGCGGCAAGCAGGCGCAGCACCTCGAGCTCCCGAGCCGAGAGTCCGTGGGGCAGAGGACCTGCTGACGGCTTGCGTTCTTGAGTTGCCGGCAGATTGTTGACGAACTCTTCGACTACTCGTATCGCCGGCGCCTGGCCGGAGTCACCAGGGAATACAATCTCGTCATTCCCCTGCCCATCCAAAAGCACCAGGCGAGCGTTGGGCATGTGTGATGCCCACGCCCTGGCGGATTCGAGCAGTGGGGGCCATACAGGCTCACGACTGGCCAAAATCAGAGCCGGCGTAGCGATCAAAGGAAGCATCTCCTCAACCCGCGAGGCCGCAAGGGCCCGTGCGGCCATGAGGAAGTCGGCTTGCGTCGTCACCTTGCGGAGGTAGACCTCACTACCTTCGATGTAGAAAGTCTTAGTGAAGCTGGTAAGAAACATGTCCCACGAGTTTGTGTATAGCTCTTCCCAATTCTTCATCCCAACCCAGGGATTCTCCGGAGGAAAGGGGTTCAGGAGGATCAGGCCATCGACTCGTCCCGGATGCCGCACTGTGTAACGCGTGGCGACATGCGAGGAATTGACGGGGGCGAAGAGCACGAAAGCCTCGAGACCGAGGCGATCCACGACCGCTTCGAGGTCAAGCACATAGTCTTCGCATGAGTGACCTTCACGCAGATTGCGAGTGGAGTTGCCGCTTCCTCGGCTATCGAACTGGACGAGACGGAATCGCGAAGCCATTGGCTCGAAGAACGTCCGCATGATCGGCGATCTCCAAAGGAGCTCGGCGCAGCCGAGGGGCATGTCCCACATAAAGATCAGCGGCCGCCCCTCGCCACTGACGCAGTAGGCGATGTCGTACCCATCGCTCGTCTTGACGTATTGGACGGGAGGCGCATCCATAACCCAGCGATTATGCCTTATGCGAGGCCGTGGTCGCGGGCGTAGAGAGAAGCCTCGGTCCGATTCGCGACGCCCGTCTTGTCGAAGATGTTGCTCACGTGTCGACGTACTGTATTCAGGCTGATCACCAGCTCATCGGCGATCTGCTGGTTGCTCTTTCCCGCGGCGACGAGGCGCAGGACTTCGAGCTCACGCAGCGAGAGGCCGCCAGGCGAGACGCCAGGCGCAGCAGGCTGCGGCGCTGCCGATGGGAGGCTCGCCAGAAAGTCGTCGATAGCCTTCAGCCCGCTCTCGAGTTCGGGAACTCGGAGGTTTCCCTCGAGCAGAACCAGCCGGGCCTTCGCGAGCTGGGCAAACTTAATCGACGTCTCGACCGGCAAGAAGGTTTCATCACTGGTGGGATGGAGCACCAGCATCGGCGTCGTTATCTGCGGCAGGAGGTCTTCGATGCGGGAGGCGAGCATTGCTTCCCTGCCGATCTTGAAGTCGTCGGGCGTGGTGGATTGCTTCAGGATGTCGTAGAGGATCTGCGCCTGATCCCGCGGCAGGGATCGCGGGACGAAGTTGTAAAGGAACAAGTCCCAGTCCTGGTGAGCCAGGCCGGATATCGTGCTGCTGCTGCTGCCAGCGTCGTACCTGAGCCAGCCACCAACAAGAATCAGGGCGGCGACGCGGTCCGGGTGCTTGTGCGCGTAACGCACGGCTATGTGGCAGGCGCCGCCGGCCATCAGGATGAAACGCTCCAGCTTCAGGTGATCGGCGACGATTTCGAGGTCGCGCACGTAGTCATCGACCGTGTGGGTTT
>DASTLN010000354.1:0-10064 GCA_035714925.1 Dehalococcoidia bacterium
CGCCGGAATGCCGTCAATCGGTACGCCGCCCCAGATCACCTCCTGGGCCGAGATGGTGTGATCCTCTCGTGGATTGAGGAGAGCGGCGAAGCCGGGGTCGATAGTGCTGAGGAGTATCGACTTAAACTCGACATAAGCGTCGAGGTCGTCAGCGGGCGATGCGGGCCCGAGGTCGCCGAACAGCTCGAGGACAGCGTCACCGGAGAACGGCACGCCTGTGTCGAGCAGTTCCCAGGCGCGGTCACGGTAGGGCGTGGGATAGAGCGCGAGGTCGACGAGGAAGGCGCGGTAGGCGGGGTCGTCCTGCGCGGCGGCCCCGATGGCTTCGAGGAGGGCTTCGCGGCGGCCGCCAGGGTTGCCGATTTCGCCGAAGAAGCTATCCCAATAGATGAGCTCCCGGGGATGCGACTCCGCGAGGTTGGGCGCAGCGAGGGTTGCAGAGCTGGCCGTGGTTGGAGAGACGCCGGGCGTCGCGGGAGCGGTGGCGTCATCACCGGAGCAGGCGATGAGGAGCACAGACGCGGCGAAGGCGGCCAGTCGCAGTCGTTTCATAGATCCACGATACGGGAGAAGTCTTACAGCGCGCTTACAACGACCGACCCAGCATGAGGGCTTGACGGGTCGTGGCAGAATACCGCACACGAAAACACGGGAAGGAGGCCGACGGGAGATGCTGGGGAACAAGATCGGCGAGGAGAGCGGGCGAGTCACGAACCGTCGCGTGCTCGAAGGGGACGACTACCGCTACGTCAAGATGGAGATCACCTTCGAGGCCAGCGGGACGATCCTCGGACACGAGGGGACGGACATAGGCACCTACACCATCTTCGAGCGCGTTCCGGGCCAGATGTACGGTGAGGGGCGCGGCATTTTCATGGCCAACGACGGCGAAAGCGCGATCTGGAACGGGCACGGCGTTGGCCACCCCACGGGCAACGGCCAGGAGATCGTCTTCGCGGCCTCCGTTGCGTTTCAGGCCAGCGAGAAGCTGTCCGCCCTGAACGGAGTCCTGGCGGTCGTCGAGCACTCGATCGATAACGACGGCAACGCGAAGTCGACTCTATACGAATGGAAGGCATGAGGCGGTAGAATCCCGCGCCGGTAGTGTCTGATCAGGCCTTGACGGCGATGATCTCCAGCCAGGTGCGGGGCAGGTACTTCATCTGCAGGTCGTGGAAGGTCTGGCGCACGGTGGCCTGTAGGGCCTTGGCGGCCTCTTCGGCGTCTTCTTCGGTGGCGTGGAGTGCGCCCATCGCGAAGTCTTTGTAGGAGCTAATGGCGCGCACGGCGGCCTGGCTGAGCATGACGCGGCGCTCGCGCGTTTCAAGGACCTCGAAGCCGGCGTCCTCGAGCAGATTGCGGTAGTCGTCGGCGTTGAGGAACTCCATGGCCTGTACCTTTTCGCCCTTTTCGCGTCCCGGCAGGCGCTGGTTGATCTCGACGATGGAGCGCCGGATCCAGCGGCCGTAGAAGGGCTTGCTCTCTTCAGGGTAAGCGCCGTCGTAGAACGTGCTGTTCATGGCGAAGATGCCGCCGGGCTTGAGGACACGGGAGCTCTCACTGAGCGCCTTGCGCTTGGCGTCGCCGTCGAGCAGATGGAGGCCGTTAGCGAAAAACACGGCGTCGTAGGCGTCTGATTCGAAGGGCAGGCTGTCGGCCGTGCCGTAGACGTAGGTAGCGCTGTCCTCGCCGACTTCGATCCTGGCCTGGTACAGGGCGGGCAGGTCCAGGTCCAGGAGCGTGCCGACGAGTTTGATCCCGGCTTGCCTGGCGCGCTGGTACATGAGGAAGGTAGGAAGGCCGGTCCCCGCTGCCAGCTCCAGGAGGCGGATTGCCCTGGCACCGGCGAGGTGCTTCATGACGCGGTCAATGAGCTTCTCATTGACGTGAATATAGGCCGGCTCTTTGGCAAACGGATCGAAGGTATGGACGTCACTCACTGTAAGGCGGAGTCACTTTCGTTTGCTTGCCCGACCAGGGCAGCTAGACGCGGTGGCAGGCTACCCAGTGCCCGGGCTGCACTTCGCGCCACTCCGGTATCACCTCGCGACATTCGTCGATCGCGATTGGGCACCGAGTGTGGAAAACGCAGCCGCGGGGCGGGCGCAGCGAGCTGGGTACGTCACCGGTCAGGATGATTCGTTCACGTTTGCGCTCCAGGGCCGGGTCCGGAATCGGCACGGCGGACAGAAGCGCCTTGGTGTAGGGGTGCAACGGATTGTCGTAGATCTCGTTGCGGTCCGACAGCTCCATCATCTTGCCGAGGTACATGACGGCAACACGGTCGCTGATGTGACGCACGACCGCGAGGTCGTGGGCGATGAAGAGGTAGGTCAGGCCGAACTGCTCTTGCAGCTCCTCGAGTAGGTTGATGATCTGGGCCTGAATCGAAACGTCGAGCGCGGAGACCGGCTCGTCACAGACGATGAAGTCCGGCGAGACGGCGAGCGAGCGGGCGATACCGATGCGCTGGCGCTGGCCGCCGGAGAACTCGTGCGGGAAGCGCGTCGCGTAATATGGGTTGAGACCGACGATGCGCATCAGTTCGGCGACGCGCTCACGGCGTTCGGCGGCGTTGCCAAGCTTGTGAATCAGGAGCGGCTCGCCGACGATGTCGCGAATCGACATGCGCGGGTTCAAGGACGCATAGGGGTCCTGGAAGATCATCTGCATGCGGCGGCGCGTCAGCCGTAGCTCTTCGCCGTGCAGCGTGGACATGTCCTTGCCTTCGAAGTGGATGCTTCCGGCGGTTGGCTTGTAGAGCTGGAGGATGGCGCGACCGGTGGTCGACTTGCCGCAACCGCTCTCGCCCACGAGGCCGACAGTCTCACCGCGCTTGACGTTAAAGGTGATGCCGTCGACGGCTTTGTTCTCGGCGATCTTGCGCGAGATGATGAAGCCGGCCATGACCGGGAAATGGACTTCCATGTCCTTGACTTCGACCAGGAGCTCATCTGAAGCCGGTGCCGCGCTGCTGCCTGGTGCTCCTGCTGTCTCAGTTGCCATTCTCGGCCCCCTTCGTCTCCGTCACGTCCACCCAGCAGGCGGCGTAGTGATTCTCACTGACGAGCACCAGCGGAGGGAACTCCTCGCGGCACTTGTCGATGTGGTAGGTACAGCGCGGGTAGAAGGAGCAACCTTCCGGCAGGTGCCCCAGGTCCGGGGGCAGACCCTCGATGGGGATGAGCTTCTCGCCCATGCCCTGGTCGAGGCGCGGGACCGAGCGCAACAAGCCCAGGGTGTAGGGATGCCGCGGGTCGGCGTAGACCTTTTCTGCGGTAGAGGTCTCGATGATCTTGCCGGCGTACATGACGTTGACGCGGTCGGCGTATCGAGCGACGACGCCGAGGTTGTGCGTGATGATGATGACTGCCGTGCCGAACTCGCGGCTAAGGCGGGCCATAACCTCGAGCACCTGCGCCTGAATCGTGACGTCGAGCGCCGTCGTGGGCTCGTCGGCGATGAGGAGCTTGGGGTTGCAGGCCATCGCCATGGCGATCATGACGCGCTGTCGCATACCACCCGAGAACTGGTGGGGGTAGTCGGTGATGCGACGCTCGGCCTCGGCAACGCCGACCATCTCGAGTAACTGCACGGCGCGGGCGTTGGCGGCGTTGCGGTCGAGCTTGAGGTGCAGCTCGAGCGCCTCAGTCATCTGCTTGCCGATGGTGAGCACCGGGTTGAGCGATGTCATCGGCTCCTGGAAGACCATGGAAATGCGGTTGCCGCGAATCTTGCGGATTTCGTCTTCCTCAAGCTTGAGGAGGTCGTCGCCTTCGAAGAGGACTTCGCCGGAGACAATCCGGCCGGGCGGGATGGGAATCAGCTTGAGCAAGGAGAGTGCGCTGATGCTCTTGCCGCATCCACTCTCACCCACCAGAGCCAGGGTTTCGCCTTCCTGGACGTCATAGGTGACGCCATCGACGGCCTTTACGAGGCCCTCTTCGGTATAGAAATAGGTCCTGAGATCCTTAACCTGCAGCAGTGGCGGCATTACTCCCCCTTCATCCCGTTAAGGAGTTTCGTACGCGCCGCGGACTGGGCGATTCCGCGGCCTCCAAGCCGACTGTGCGAGGTGGTGGGGAAGAGGAGACTCGAACTCCTACGCCTCGCGGCACATGATCCTAAGTCATGCTCGTCTACCAATTCCGACACTTCCCCTCGCCGGTAAGGCTTAGCCGGCCGCTAGTTCTTGGTGAGCCCCCCCGGACTCGAACCGGGAACCGGGTGATTAAGAGTCACCTGCTCTGCCAATTGAGCTAGAGGCCCGTAAATTCCAACGAGTAGGCGTGCTGACAACCCCAATCCATACTACAGCGTGGCTCCCCAGAAGGGGGCCGCCAGCGGCGGCAACGTAGCATAGGCCATAAGTGGTGTCAACAAACATCGGATTCATCACAGAGCCATTCGAGATCGGCCTTGAAATTGCCCTTCCTCATTCGATAAGAGATTAGGATCGAATCGTGGCTTATCCATCGATCTTGCTAATACATGGCGGCATCACGGCAGCCTGGATCTGGGACCTCTGGCGCGAGCAGCTGCGCGAGCAGGGCTGGGAAGTCAACGTCCTCGACCTGCGCGGCCACGGCCATAGCCTCCCCGTCGATCTTGCGACGATTACCATGGAGGATTACGTCGCGGATGTCGCGTCGGTGGCGGCGCAGATCGCGGCGGTGCAGGGCCGCCAGCCGATCGTCGGCGGCTGGGCCATGGGCGGCCTGGTGGCGATGATGCACGCGGCGACCCAGCCGGACATCCCGGGCCTGTTGCTGTTCGCGCCCAGCCCTCCCCTCGAGGTCGCGGGTCGAGGCGAGGCAGATGTCGTGCGGGCGACGCCTTCGGGGCCTTTTGGGCCGGAGCTCTACGGTCTGCATCCTGACGACGCGGAAGCGTCGCGCGAGGCGCTGCACGACCTGACCGAGGAAGAGGCGCGCGGCGTGCTTGAGCGCGTGCGTGACGCGCAAGAGAGCGGCATGGCGCGGCGGCAGCGCAGGCGCGGCGTCTCACTGGCCCCGGGAGCGATCAGGGCGCCATCGCTGATCCTCTTCGGCGAGCAGGACGCGCACTTCACGCCGGAGTATCACCGCAGCCTCGCGATCTACCTTGCGGGGGACGCGATAGCCGTGCCGCAAACGGGCCACTGGGGTATCGTTTGTCACGGCGAGTCCGTGAGCCTGACGGCGCCACGCGTCGACGATTGGCTACGGGCCAACGTGCCCCAGGAGTAGGAGGCGAAGATGGTTGCAGCCAAACGGATACTCGTCATCGTTTCGATGCTCTTCATGCTGGGTGTGGTGCTGCAGTTCTTCTTCGCGGGACTCGGTCTGCTGGGCGGCGAGGACTGGGAGCTGCACGAGGCCTTCGGTTGGTCGGCATTGATGCTGACGCCGGTCCTGATCCTGGTCGTCGCCTACCTGGCGAAGGGCGGGCGGGTCATGCTGCTCCTCTGCCTTGCCCTGGTCGTCGTGTCGCTGATTCAGCCGTTCTGGGTATCCGAGTTCCGTGGCGAGTTGCTCGGCTCAATGCACGTGCTCGGCGCCCTCGTCATCTTCACGCTGGCGCACCACGTCTCGCAGCGGGCGATGCGCGAGATGCGCGAGATGCGCGGAGACAGTGCCTAAGCCGCGCGTCTTCGTAAGCCGGCGCCTCGTGGGCGACGGCGTTGCGCGACTCGAAGCCGAGCTCGACGTTGAGCTTTGGCCGGAGGACGACCCGCCGCCTACCGCGGTGCTGCGCGCTGAAGCGGCGCGTTCCCAGGGCATCCTGGTCAACATCGCGGACCGCGTCGACGCGGCTGTCCTTGAGGCCGCGCCTGACCTGCGCATCGTCAGTCAAATGGCGGTGGGTTACGACAACATCGACGTCAACGCGGCTACCGGACGCGGCGTGCTGGTGACCAACACGCCCGGTGTCCTGACCGAGGCGACGGCTGACATGGCGTTCGCCTTGCTACTGGCGCAGGCGCGCCGCCTGCCGGAAGGCGAGAAAGCGATCCGTGCTTCTGAGTGGGGCGAATGGAAGCCGTGGTTCCTCCTGGGCCGCGATCTGACCGGCAAGACGCTTGGGATCATCGGGCTGGGTGCGATCGGGATGGCGATGGCGCGGAGGGCGCTCGGCTTCGGGATGCGCGTCGTCTACAACTCGCGGCAGCGCAAGCCGGACGCCGAGGCCAGGCTGGGCGTCGAATGGCGCGAGCTGCCGGCGCTTCTGTCGGAAGCCGACTATGTCAGCCTGCACATGGCGCTGAACGACGAAACGCGAGGAATGATCGGCGCAGCGGAACTGGCGCGAATGAAACGTGATGCGGTGCTGATCAACACTGCGCGGGGCGGCGTCGTGGACCAGGCGGCGCTGGCGCAGGCGTTACGAGACGGGACGATCGGCGGCGCGGGTCTCGACGTGTTCGAGTCGGAGCCGCTGGCGGCGGACGACCCGTTGATGGGCTTCGACAACGTCGTGGTGGCGCCGCACCTGGGTAGCGCGACGGTGGAGACGCGGACGCGGATGTCGGACCTGGCGGTGGATAACCTGCTGGCGTTCTTCCGCGGCGAGCGGCCGCCATGCTGCGTCAATGCCGAAGTCTTAGCGTTTCCGTAATCCCCTCGCTTGATCCTGTGAGATGGCCTTGTGATAGGATTCGCACGGTCGTGCTAGACGGGGAGCTAGCGGTGCCCTGTACCCGCAACCCGCTATAGCGGGGTCGAATTCCCGCTCGAGGTCTAGGCTAACGGGGACTGCCAAAACCACGCGGTGTTGATGGCTTGGCCCTACGCGGCGAGGAACTGCTGAATCCCGTCAGGTCCGGAAGGAAGCAGCGGTAGGTAGACATCTTCGGGCGCCGTGGGAAAACCTGGCTTGAGCTGCTTGATGGCGGCAAGCCTGTAACCGGATCGACAGCGGGTGCACGACCAACTCAGGGCTCGGATGCACTGAGCCCGGGGGCCGATTTTAAGGAGGTAACGTTTGGCGTATTGGCTGCCAAGCTTGCGCCTGCGTACTGAGGCCCGGCCCCTCCCCCGCATTCCCGACGCAGAAATTCGTCGTCTCGACACGACACGGGCTCGTCTGCGCCTGGCGCTTGCGGCAACGCTCTCTGTAGCCGGAGTGCTGGCGTTTGTCGTGTTCCCGCCCCGCGAGCTGCTGGTGAGTGCCGACGGCAAAGTGATCACCGTCGTGAGCCGCCAGCAAGACATCGCGACGCTGCTTGGCTCCGCGGGAGTCGACCGCGACCCGGGGGACGTATTTGTTGTGTCCAGCAACGCGATCACGGTTGAGCGCGCCATCCCGGTCGTCGTCGAGGCCGACGGCGTGACGATGTCGTGGCGCACGCGGGCGATCAGCGTGGAGGGTCTGTTGCGCGAGCTGCGCATCGACGTCAGCCCGCACGACGCGATCTACTACAACGGCCTGCGCGTGGCGGCGACCGATCCGGTCTATCCGAGACCGATAAATACGTCGTCACTCGCGAGCTACGGCATCTACAACGAGACGCCGGGCGACGTGCAGGGCATCATCGTCGACATCAAGCGCGCCGTGCCGGTGACGGTGGTCGAAGACGGACGTGCCGTCACGTTGCAGACCAGCGTGGAGACCGTGAATGACGCGCTGACGGAAGCCGGCATTAGCCTGGGCCCGGCCGACGAAGTCTTCCCATCCGTCACGACAACGCTGAACTCCGGTATGCAGATCGAGGTGAGCCACGCTAGGGCGATCAACCTGCGCCTGGGCGACCAGACTCAGATCATCTACTCACAAGCCGAGACCCTGGAAGAGGCGCTGCTGGAAGCCGGTTACACATTCGGGCCGGAAGATCGCGTTGAGCCCGCGCTGAGCGTTGCGGTGACAAACGACATGGAAGCGCGCATCGTCCGTGTCGTAGGCCAGCCGTTTTTCGAGCGCGAGGACGTGGTCCACAAGACCGTCTTCAAGCCTGACGATTCGCTGACAGGGATCGAGACGGTGCGCACCGAGGGCCACGACGGCGTGCGCATCACGGAGTACAAGATCGTCATCGAGGACGGTGTCGAGACCGAGCGGACGTACGTCGGCGAATCCTTCGACCCGGAACCCGAAGACACCGTGATCTACTACTCGGCCTCGGCGATCAACTCGACCGGTTCGGCGGAGGACCTGCAGGTCGCGAAGACGATGAGCATGTACGCGACGTGGTACAACGCGGCGAGCTCCGGCAAGCCAGCGACGCACCCGGCGTACGGCATCACGCGGTCCGGCGTGCCGCTGACCAAGGGCATCGTGGCGGTGGACCCGAACGTGATCCCGCTGGGGTCAAAGCTGTTCATTCCGGGTTACGGCTTCGCGGTGGCGGGGGATACGGGCGGCGGCATCATCGGCGACATGGTCGACCTCGGTTACCCGGACGGCGTCGCCGTCGACTGGCGCACGGGCTGGGTTGACGTTTACATCCTGCAGTAACGCTCCTTTCGCAGGGACCCGTGCCCGCAGCCGTTCACCGCGCCCCTACCGGCCACGCGAGGTCAGAGCGGCCGGAGTGCGCCCCACGAAGTCCCTCGGGCAACACTTCCTGAGCGATTACGGTGTCGTGAACCGCATCGTCGCGGCGGCGGAGGCAGGTCCAGACGCAGTCGTTATCGAGGTAGGCCCTGGTCTGGGCGTCCTGACGGAGCGTCTGGCGGAGACTGCGGGGCGCCTGATCGCGGTCGAGATCGACAGGAAGCTGGCGCGGCGGCTGCGAGAGGAGCTCGCCGCCAGGACGAATGTCATGGTTGTCGAGCGCGACGTGTTGTTGGTGACGCCGGGAGCCTTGCTTGCCGAGGCCGGAATCGCGGCAAACGCTGGGTATTCAGTCGTCGGCAACCTGCCGTACAACGCGGGCGCGGCGATCCTGCGGCACTTTCTCGAAGCGGACAACCCGCCGCGCAGCATCGTCGCGATGTTGCAGCGCGAGGTGGCGGACTCGATCGCGGGCGGGCCGGGGAAGATGAGCCTGCTCGGCGTATCGGTGCAGGTCTACGCCAGAGCGCGAAAGCTGTTCAACGTGGCACCGCGCGCCTTCTACCCGCCGCCACGCGTGACCTCCAGCGTTATCCGGCTTGAGGCGCTGGAGCAGCCTTTGATCGCACCAGATCAGCGCGAAGCGTTCTTTCGGGTTGTCCGGGCCGGGTTCAGCGCGCCGCGGAAGCAGCTACGCAATACGCTGGCGCAAGGCCTCGGCGTGCCTGCGGCGCAGGTTTCGGCGATGATCCAGGCCGCGGGTCTGGAGCCGACTTTGCGGCCGCAGGACGTGCCCCTGGAGGGCTGGCTGCGGTTGGCGGAGGGCAATCGGGCATACGGGCGTGCGGGCAGGGAGCCGTCGTAGTGCTGGAATTGATAGCGCCGGCGAAGCTGAACCTGGTCCTTGAGGTGATGGGCCGGCGCGTAGACGGGTACCACCAGATCGCTTCCGTGATGCAGACGATCGACCTCGCGGACACGGTGCGCCTGGAACCGGCGTCAGCCATCGAAATCGAGGTGACGGGTGAGGTGGTACGAGGCGTACCGCTGGAGGGCCCCCGTAATCTGGCGTTCGGCGCGGCGCACGCGCTGGCGGAGACGGCGCGCAATCCCGGCCTCGGCGCGCGGATCGAGCTGGAGAAGCGCATCCCGGCCGGCATGGGCCTCGGTGGCGGCAGTACCGACGCCGCGGCCGTCCTGCGTGGCCTGAACCGCCTGTGGGGCCTCGACCTGGCGCCTGAGGCGCTGATTGAGGTTGCCGCAGGCGTGGGGTCGGACGTGGCGTTCTTTCTGCACGGCGGCGCCGCGGCTGTCGGCGGGCGCGGCGAGCAGGTCGAGCCGCTGCCGGACGTCGAGGCACTGGACCTGACGCTCTTCGTGGCCGATGTCGACCTCGAGGACAAGACGCGACGCATGTACGGCGAACTGGGCCCGATCGACTTTACGGACGGCCACAAGGCCCGCGTCGCGGCCGAGAGCGTGCGGCGCGGACTGGCGCTCAGCGAGTCCGACCTGCACAACGCATTCGATCCGCACGTTGGGGAGCTGGCGCCGCAGGTGGCGTCGGCGATGGCGCTGTGCCGCGAGGAACG
>DASTLN010000355.1:0-19744 GCA_035714925.1 Dehalococcoidia bacterium
GGTGGAGCAGGAGGTCGAGGGGACCTTCAAAGACGGGCGTCGAAACCGCCAGCATGGTCATGCTGTTATTCCCCTAGCGTTCGCCACCCGCGTAAGGATACGGGCAAACGGGCCTGGGGGCAATCAGGTGCTTACGATGTACGTCTACTTCTCGCCGCTGGGGAGGTCGGGGCGGAGGACGGCGGCGCCGCGCTGATAGACGTGGCAGACCTCGTCCTGCGAGCGATCCGTGTTGACGTGCAGCATGATACGCAGGCACATGCGCAGGCTGCCCGGCACGTCCATCTCATGGCCGCACATCAGCGCGATGTTGGTCCAGCCGAAGTCAGAGCGCGCGACGACGGCGGGGAACTCGGCGTTGAGGTCGGTGGTCGTGGTGAAGTAGGCGCTGGCGACGTCGTCGGCCTTGATGCCGTTGGCGCTGATCAGTTCACCCAGCAGCTCGCGGGTCGCGTCGAGGATGGCTTCGCGCGTGTTGGATTCGACCGTCGTGGCGCCGCGGATGCCTCTAACGGGCATATCGATCCCAGGTTCTGCGCGAAGGGGGGTCCCACCTCACCCCCGCTGCCGCGCGCCCCTCTCCGTCGACGGAGAAGGGCTGTGGACGCTGCGGTGTTAGGAGGCCAGATGCGGCCTGCGTTTGACGACGGATGAGGGGCCGACTTCCCCTCTCCGTCGACGGAGAGGGGCCAGGGGTGAGGTTTGACGGCGCTTCCCGCACCAGAGACTCCGTTTTCATCTTGACGCCCCGCCTGCCGATTTCCGGCGCCCCGACAACGTCTCGACGTACTCGCGGACCGGGCCGGCGCGCTCTCCCGGTTGCAACGAGTTGATCAGGTCCATCGTGGCGCTGCCGATGACGGCCCCGTCGGCGATGCCCGCGAGCGCCTCGATGTGCTCCCGGCGGGATATGCCGAATCCTACCGCCAGCGGTAAGGCGGTGCAACGACGCACCCGGGCGACGAAATCGCGCAGGTCGGGCGGCAGATCGCTGCGAGCGCCGGTGACGCCGGCGACGCTGACGCAGTAGATGAACCCGGCCGCCTGCGACGCGATCAGCTGCATGCGCTCGTCGCTCGAAGTCGGCGCGACGAGGAAGATGATGTCGAGGCCCGCGGCGTCGAAGATCCGCTTCATCTCCGCCGCTTCTTCGGGCGGCAGGTCGACGAGGATGATGCCGTCGCCGCCGGCCGCCGCCGCATCCTTTGCGAAGCGCTCAGCGCCGTAGGCCAGCACCGGGTTGAGGTAACTCATATAAATGATCGCGACGTCCGCGTGTCGAGCCCGCGCCTGGCGCGCGAAATCGATGCAGGCTGCCGGCGTGGTGCCGTTTGCCAGGGCCTCGAAGAGGCCGCGTTGCACCGTCGTGCCGTCTGCCAGCGGGTCGCTGAACGGGATCTGGACTTCGATCAAGTCAGCGCCGCCCTCAACCATCGCGTCGAAGATCGCCGGCGCCTCTGCCGTGGACGGGTAGCCGGGCACCACGTGCGTGACGAGCGCGAGGCGTCCTTCCGTCTTCGCCCGCTCAAACGCCGCCGCGATTCTCGAAGCTACCATGCGGTTCAGGCTAGCGTAAGGGAGGAACAAGGAACAAGGAACGGGGAACGAGAAGGAACAGAGGGAACATGGGTAACAGAAGGAACAGGGAACAGAAGGGCCACGGAACGGGGAACATGGGTAACAGTGACCGGGTACCATGGGTTGCATGAAACGAATCGTACTGCTCATCGCACTGACCCTCTCCGCCATGCTCGCCGTGTCCTGCGACGATGACGAGCCGTCCGCACCAACCGTGACGCCGTCGGGCGGCAGCGGCGCGCCGACCTCCACGGTTCCTCCGAACGCGGAGCCCGGCACGCCGCTCCCCGACGACGAACCCGGCACGCCGGTACCGGACGGCTCAACCGATTCGTTCGTCATCCCCGCGTCGCCGGATCCGGCGGCAGCGCCGGCGTTGCTTGTCGACGTGCGCGTCGGTGCGCACACGGAGGACGGCGGCTTCGACCGCATCGTCTTCGAGTTCGAGGACGGGCAGCGGCCCTCTGGCATCGTCGGCTACAAGGACGAGACGGCGCAGTGCGGTTCAGGGATGCCTGTGGACCCGGCTGGCAGCCACATCCTGGCGGTGCACTTCGACTTCACCAACGCGCATACGGAGGCCGGCGAGCTGAGCATCCCCTCGACGACCGTCTCAGGCCCCGGCAACTCTATCCTGGAGTCGGAGGGCACCTGCGACTTCGAGGCGGTGGTTGAGTGGGCGGTGGGCGTCGACGGCGAGCAGCCGTTTACCGTGACGCTGCTTGAGGCGCCGAACCGCGTCGTGATTGACGTGGCGCACTGAGGCCTGGCTCGACAGGGTCGTATAAGATAGGCATGTTGTGTGGACGATCGTTGTTGCCGCGGCCCTGATAGGCGGTCTGGTCGAGTTCTGCTTCGGCCAGCTCGAGTTGCCTCAGCGTAGTCAGCAGCCGCCAGAAGGCCTTAACCAATCGGGCACATCAATTGCGATCCGGGAGTGGAGTACCACGCGCGTCGAGTTCGCAGCTAACCCCGATTCGCCTGCGGAGTACATTGCCTTGAGCACGGTATGCGGAGGCACCGGCACAACTTTTGGCGGCCTTGGACCACATGAACAGTGGGATACGGTGAGCTTCGAGTTCTGGGAGGGTAGTCCAGCGGGATGGGTTGAGGCCATAGATCAGGCGGCAATCGTCGATTGCGTCACGGGAGAGCGGCTTGCCATCCCGGGGGAAGCCTACTTGCTCATCCATTTCAGCGAGTCTCAACAGAGAGTCGACCCAATTCACGACTTCTTCAGTAATGACCTGCGTGGCGACGTAATACTCGAAGGCCGTCAGATCTGTGATGTAGATGGTGTCGTCGAGTGGGTTTTGGGTCTGAATCGAGCGAGCCTGTTTCGCGCCGACTCGCATCGAAGGACTGAAGAGCCGTTCGAGTACAGCGTGGTCAGTATTGACGTGCTGCGCTGACTCAAGGGCGCTATAATTGATAAAGCACTGATTCAGCGATAGGGCGGCTTTCGGGCCGCCTCTTTGCCCCGCAACGAATGGCACCTATGACTAACGCACCGATTCTCGACACCCTGCAGCGCCCGCTGCACGACCTGCGCATCTCCGTCACGGACCGCTGTACCTTCCGCTGCACCTACTGCATGCCGAAGGAGGTCTTCGGCCGCGACTACGTCTTCCTGTCGCGGCAGGAGCTCCTTAGCTTCGAGGAGATTACGCGCCTGACGCGCGTCTTCGCCAACCTCGGCGTCAAGAAGGTGCGCCTCACCGGCGGCGAGCCGATGCTGCGCCGCGACTTCGAGAAGCTGGTCGAGATGCTGGCCGGCATCGAGGGCCTGGAAGACATCGCGATGACGACCAACGGGTCGTTGATGACGCCGGAGCGCGCGCGGGCGCTCAAGGCAGCAGGCCTCAACCGCGTCACCGTCAGCCTCGACTCGCTGGACGAGACCGTCTTCCAGTCGATGAACGACGTCGGCTTCCCGGTCGCGAAGGTGCTCCAGGCGATCGAGAACGCCGCGGACGCGGGCCTGGCGCCGGTGAAAATCGACATGGTCGTCAAGAAGGGCGTCAACGAGGACCACATCCTGCCCATGGCGCGCCACTTCCGCAACAGCGGCCACATCCTGCGCTTCATCGAGTACATGGACGTCGGCAGCACGAACGGCTGGCGGATGGAGGACGTGGTCTCCGCGAAGGAGATTCTCGAGACGCTGAGCACGGAGTGGGCGCTGGAGCCGGTGGAGCCGAACTACTTCGGCGAAGTCGCGGAGCGCTACCGCTACACGGACGGCGGCGGCGAGGCCGGCATCATCGCGTCGGTGACGCGGGCTTTCTGCGGCGCCTGTACGCGCGCCCGCCTCTCGGCCGACGGCGAGCTCTACACCTGCCTCTTCGGCGTCAAGGGCCACGATCTGCGCACGCTGCTGCGCGACGGCGCCACGGACGAGGAGTTGGCGGCGGCGGTAGGCGCCATCTGGGGCAACCGCACCGACCGCTACTCCGAGATCCGCAGCGAAGACACGATCGGCCTGCGCAAGGTCGAGATGTCGAAAATCGGCGGTTAGAACTGATGAAGGCAACCATCGAGCGGAATGTCGATCCCGGTGAAGCGCTTGCGGTAGCCGGGCGCTCGATCGCCGATTATCAGCGCGACTTCGAGCATGTCGCGAAGCACGTGGAGAAACTGACAAAGTCTTATCCCGATGAGTGGGTTGCCGTAATCGATACCAAGGTGGTTGCCCACCACCGTCAGCGGCGCGGCCTTGGAATGCAGCTGGAGCGCTCTAGCCTGACGGATCGCTCTCCGGTCGTGCAATTTCTGACGACCAAGCCAGAGTCACTCATTTTCTGATGCCAACGTGATCGTCGGCATGCTGAATGGCGGAAGGCCATACATCAGCGGCCTGGTCGCCGCTCCACGTTTAGGAGCCGGTGGAATCGTGCCCTTCCTCGTCGATACGGGCGCTGACACCACGGTACACTCGAGGCTTCGGGTTCGTAGCACCTCATATGGAGATCCGCTGTGAAGTACGGCATCAACATATTCGCCACCGAGTACACGGCGCAGCCGGACGAGCTCGGACGGCAGGTGGAGGCGCGCGGCTTCGAGTCGCTGTGGTTCCCGGAGCACACCCACATCCCGGCGGCACGCCTGGCGCCGTGGGCTGGCGGCCCGGTGTTGCCGCGTGAGTACTACTACAGCTACGACCCCTTCGTGGCCTGCACAGCGGCAGCCGTCGCGACGAGCGAGATCAAGATCGGCACCGGCATCTGCCTCGTCATCCAGCACCACCCGATCTCGATGGCCAAGGCGGTGGCGACGGTCGACCGCATCTCCAACGGGCGCTTCCTGTTCGGCATCGGCGGCGGCTGGAACTGGGAAGAGGTGCAGCACCACGGCACCCACTTCAAGACCCGCTGGCGTCTGCTGCGCGAGCGCGTCCTGGCGATGAAGGAGCTTTGGACAGAGGAAGAGGCCGAGTACCACGGCGAGTTCGTTGACTTCGAAGCTTCGATCATGAACCCAAAGCCGGTGCAGAAACCGCACCCGCCGATCTACATGGGCGGCGACGGCCCGACGACGTTCGACCGCGTCATCGAGTTCTGCGATGGCTGGTTCCCGATCGCCCGCGGGAGTGTGCCGCCCAGCCTCGCCGGCAAGGTGACGGACCTGCGCCGCCGCGCCGAAGCCGCGGGCCGCGACCCGGACGCGCTGTCGATCTCGCTGTTCAACTGCCCGGCGACTCGCGAGGCGGTCGATGAGGCGCAACGCGCCGGCGTCGACCGCGTTATCTTCGGCGTGACGCCGGAGGAGCCGGCCAAGGTCTGGCAGGCGCTGGACGAGCGCGCGAAGCTGATGGGCTAGGCGGCCTCGTGCAGTTAGTCTCCCCTATACTGCGCTAGATTCGTAAGTGCCTAACGATCGCAGACTGCGGGTAGGCGAATATGGCCCTCGAGCCGGAGCCGTTCCCAGACGAACCTGACGCCAAGGGGAAGCTTCTACCTTTAGTCGCGAAGGCTCCGTTCTACGGTTGGTGGATCCTCCTTGCGATGGCGATGCTTCGCGTCGTCGCTTCCGGCTTCGGCAACAACATTCGTAGCCTCCTGGTCCTGCCTCTGGAGGAGGAATTCGGCGCCAGCCGGACGGAAGTGTCTCTGATGGCGACCGGCGGTAGCATCGCGGTTGCCGTTACGGGGCCTCTCGGCGGCTGGCTGATGGACCGCTACGGAGTGCGAAAGGTGATGCTCCTTTCGCTCATCGTTACGGTTGCCGGCTACTTCCTTTTATCCGTTACGAATGCGCTGTGGCAGGTCATTTTTGTCTTTACGGTCCCGCTCGGCGTCGCATATAACTGGGCGATCCTGAACTCGGGCGCTCCGGTTCTGAACAACTGGTTCAACCGGCAGAAGGCGCGAGCCCTTTCGCTGCTGAACGTTGGTCACGGCGCCGGGGCCCTCCTGCTTCCGGTCATGGCATTCCTGATTACGGACATGGGATGGCGGCCCGCGATGGTGGTTGCCGGATTCATCCTGCTCGCCGCCGGCGTGATCACGGTTGTGGTGACGCACAATACGCCGGAGGAGATGGGACTCACGCCGGACGGCGATCCCGAGCCGTCGCGGACGTCAAGTCAGCCAACGACGAGCAGCGATGGGGTCACGTATCGAGACGCGATTCGCACCCTGTTTTTCTGGGCGATAGCCGTGGGAAGCGCTTGCATGCTCTTCATCAACCTCAGCGTTGTCTTCCACATGGTGCCGATTGTTGGGTCTCGCGGCGAGACCCAAGGCTTCGGCGCCACGCTGCTGAGCCTCCAGCTCTTCATGACGGTGCCCATCGTCCTCGTTACGGCGTGGGGCGCCGACCGGGTGGACGGCACGAAGGTGCTGGTGGCCATGATGGGGCTCACGACGATCGGCGTGCTGGTCCTGATCGCGGCCGATACGCTTGTCGTCTATGTGCTGGCGATGACGCTGCTGGCGTTTGGCGGCTCCAACTGGCCGATCCTCTGGGCCGTGCTGGGCCACAAGTACGGCCGCCGCAACTACAACGCGATCCGAATGTCGATCTATTCCGTGCTGATCCTGGGCATGTCGGCCGGTCCGCTCCTTGCGGGGGTCTCGTTCGACGCTACGGGTGGTTATTCGTTGTGGTTGCAGATACTGGTAGGCGTTGGGGTTGCCGGGGTGCTGACTTTCGTGATGGCGGTGCGTGCCGCGCGGGCGCCCGCGTTCGGGGCGTGAGGCCGTCAGCGTGGCGGCAGCAGGAACTCTGGACTCGTGCCGCGCCGCTCCAGGTCTGATGGGTTGCCCTGACCGCAGGTGTAGAGCAGGCCTGAGAGGCCTTCCTCAGTGAACCATGGCGAGATCGTCCGGAGGAACGAATCTTCCTCAGCCTCGATGTCGACCAGGATGACCTGCCAGGTGCCGGGCACGAAGGCATCCTGCACGGGTGGACCGAGTTCGATGACGGCGTACAGGGCCCACGGCTTGCCAACGAGGTCACCCAGTACTTGCGGCATCGCCTCGCGACGTATGTAGTGCCCCTCGCACCGCGCCGCCAGTACTACGTCCAGTAGCGTCCCTTCAGCCTCGCCGTCCTCGCAGAAAGGCGGGCCGCCGATACCGACCGGTTCCAAGATGCAGCCGACCTGCTCGTAGCTGACCTGCCCGACCATCGAACTCAGATCTCCCGCCGCCAGCGCGTTGAGGAAGGTGTCGATCACTTCTATGCCGGAACGCCGTGCCGGGTCGAGGTCTGTCAGGTCGGCAACGGGTGGGGCGGGGTAGCTACGCGGCGGGTACAGTGAGGTTGGGCGGTCTGTGTCACAGATGTCGAAGCCGACGATGCTGCCATCGCGCGCCATGAGCCCGGCAACCCGCCAGCGGTACGGCGAAACCTCGAGGACCACCATGATCAGGTGATCGGCCGCGGGCTGATAGCCCTCCGGCAGCACGGCGACAGCATGGATGCCGATCGCCTCCGCCGCGATTTCGCCCAGCTCGCGCGTCGCGACGTCGTCGCGTTGTGCTTGCCTGATCGAGCACTGGATGCGGGTCAGAGGCATAGCCGCCGCGGCGACGAGTCCATCGCCATCGTGCGCCGCGAGGAGTGAGATCAGCGCGTCGACGCCGGAGTCACCGGTGGTGATGGTCAGGGCGTGGGATGCAGGCGGCAGCGGTAGCTCGGATCGGGGCGGTAAGACGAGGAACAGCTCATAGCTGAAGGTGACGTCGTGCGGCGACGGCGGGCCGCTATTGCCCAGGAGGTCGACGATCGACTCATTTTGAACCGCAATGAACCACGTATTCTCTTTCTCTCCAGCTTCCGTGACGCGGAGCGTGATGTTGAACTGTCGCGCTGGGAGGATGCCGGAACCATCGCGTTCGCGCGCGACCGAGTAGAGTGAACGCTCGGACGAAACGAGGCGAGCCGCCCAATCAGGCGCGGGAAGCAGGTCGTCCGTCTCGCCATTGAAGTCACGGAGAATGACGTCTGGGTAGGCGGCTGCGAGTACGCCGGCATCGAGCCTAACGAAGTCGTCGATGATGCGGTCGAGCTCGGCGATGCCGGTGCGGCCGTCCGGCGCAAAGGTGGGTTCGCGTGCTTCCGGCGTGGGGCTGGCGGCGGGCGTTTGGGATGCTGACGGCGTAGGTGATGCCGTCGCGGCATTTGAGGGCGCCTCCGCATCGTCGTCGATGGCGACGATGGCGATAACAACGATGACGACCATCGCGAGCACGGCCAGCGCGAACGCAAGCAGCTTGCTTCGCATGCAGGCAATTTTAGCGAGCCAAGCCTCATTACGCAATTTAATTCTGGAATCGCAAGGCTGTAGGAGCACGAAGTGTCAGATTTCACCAGGGTAGGCTCGCTGAGCCAGTTCGCGCCCGGTGTCGTTAACGAATGCGAGGTGGGTGGCCGTCGCGTCATCGTCGTCAACCTGGACGGGACGCTGCACGCGGTTAGCAACGTGTGTCCCCACGTCAGCCTGCCCCTCGGTGGCGGCTTCCTCAACGACAACACGATCGTCTGCCCGTTTCACGGCTCCGCTTTTGAGCTCGCCACGGGTGAGTGCGTGGAGGGCCCGGCTGCAGGCGATTCGCTGGACGTCTACGAGATTCGCGTCGAAGGCGATGACGTCCTGATCGCGGTCAGGTAACACCAGAGGGATTCCGCAGGGTTTTCACCAATCTAAGGTTCCCGCAGCTACCGCCGATAAGGAATTTGGAGCCATGCATGGAGTGCCCTTGGCATTTCCGCTGCGTGCGTCTCACAAAGTGAAGGTATGGAACGCGATGGAGATACGAAATCTCGGCCCAGCAAAGTGGTTTGTTGCCTTCGTGGTCGCATTTGGTCTGCTTCTGGCAGCCTGTGCCGCGGATAACGAACCCGGCTCTGATTCCGGCAGCACCGATGTCTCAAAGGCCCCGGCCTCGGAGCAAGTGCTACGCCTGCGGATTCAGGGCGAGCCAAAAACGATCGACCCGCAGCTGACCGACCAGGCTTCGGAGATCAGCGTGGCACGGGCGCTGTTTAGCGGCCTGTTCAGCTACGACGAAGACCTCACGGTCATCCCCAACCTCGCCGTCGAGATGCCGAGCATCGCCAACGGCGGAATCTCCGAGGACGGCTTGACCTATACGATCAAGCTCAATCCGGACGCCATGTGGAGTGACGGACAGCCTGTCACCGCGCAGGACTTTGTCTACAGCATGAAGCGCGCCCTGGACCCCAACCTGGCGGGCCCTTACGCGGCGTTCTTCTACAGCCTGGCAGGAGCCGCCGCATACAACTCGGCGCTCGGCACACCGGAAGAGCCGCTTACGCCCAGCGAGGCGGAGATCGCCAGCATGCGCGAGGGCGTCGGCGTTAGCGCCAAGGACGACCACACGGTCGTCTACCAGCTGACGCAGTCCAACCCCAGCTTCCTCAACCTGCTCGCGCTGTGGACCGCGTTCCCGGTGCGTCAGGATATCGTCGAGAAGTACGGCGACACCTGGACCGAAGCCGAGACGCTTGTCGGCAACGGCGCGTTCATGCTCAGCGAGTGGACTCACGGCGAGCGGATGGTTCTTCAGCCCAACCCGCACTGGTTCGGCGAGGCGCCTTCGCTCACCCGCATCGAGTTCTACATGATCGAAGACGACGTGGCAGCTTATCAGGCCTACAAGGCGGACGAGATCGACGTGGTCAGGGTCCCGCCGGCGGCGCTGGAAGAGGTCTCGGGCGTTGGCAGCTCCTTCGCGGATCAGCTGACGATCGAGCCTGAGCTCGCGACGTACGGTCTGTTCATGAACTACAGCACCGCGCCGTTCGACAACGAACTGGTGCGCAAGGCTTTCGGCACGGCAATCGACCGCGATGCCTACGTCAACGGCGTCCTCGCCGGCGGCGGCGTGCCGACGACCAGCTGGATCCCCCCGGGCCAGCCCGGCTACAACGCTGAAATCGGCTCGCAGTACAACTTCGACGCCTCGAAGGCGAAGCAGCTCCTGGCCGACGCGGGCTTCGCGGACGGCGCGGGCCTGCCCGAGATTACCTTCACGATGGTCAACAGCGACACGAACCGGATCGTCGGTCAGTTCGTTCAGGAGCAGCTGAAGCAGAACCTCGGTGTCGATGTCGGCTTCGAATACGTGGAGCTGAAGGAGTACTTCCGCATCTTTGGGTCGCGCGAGCACCAGATTGTTATCCAGCGCTGGAGTGCTGACTGGCCGTACCCGGACAACTGGCTGCCGGACCTCTTCACCACCGGCACGGGCAGCAACTTCGACAGCTACAGCAACAGCTCGTTCGACGCGCTGATGCTGCAGGCGGCGGCTGAGACCGAAGACGCTAAGCGCCTCGCTCTCTACGACCAGGCTCACAAGCTGCTGGTTGACGGTGCCGGAATGATCGGGCTGTACAACCCGGTGACCTACGTGCTGGTCAAGCCGGACGTGAAGAACTACGTCATCACCGGCCTCGACGGGTACGTACAGGGTGACCTGAACTTCCACCGGGTCTATATCGCCGGTAGCTCCAACTAGAGGAATCGGGAACGGGGGTCGCATGAAGCGACCCCCAACCTTCTTAGCATGGCTGCTTACATCATTCGTCGTATCCTCTGGCTGGGCGTGACCCTGCTCTTCATATCGCTCGCCACGTTTGTGCTGATGCACAGCGTGAAGGGCGGCCCGTGGGACTCCGACCGCGCCGTGCCACCGCAGCAGATCGAGAACCTCAACCGCAAGTACGGCCTGGATGACCCGCTCTGGCGCCAGTACACCCACTTTGTCACCAACGCCGTCCAGGGCGACCTGGGCCTTTCCTTCCAGCGCCAGGACAAGCCGGTCACCAGCATCATCCTGGATGGCTTCAAGGTTTCTGCCGTGCTCGGCCTGCTCGCCTTCGCGCTGGCGTCGAGTGTTGGCGTGACGCTGGGTGTTTACTCGGCGCTGCACCGCAATCGTCTGCCCGACTACGGCAGCACGCTGTTCGCGACGCTGGGCGCGGCCGTACCCGCGTTCGTGCTCGGCATCTTCCTCAAGACGCTGTTCGCGGTTGAGTTGGGCTGGTTCGCCACGTTCGGCTGGGACACGCACGGCGGCTTTATCCCGGGCTGGCTGCCGCGCTGGGACCAGCTCGTCTTGCCGGTCATTACGCTTGCGGCGCTGCCGGCGGCGTACTTCGCGCGGATGACGCGTGCCAGCCTGCTGGACGTGCTGCAGCAGGATTACATGCGCACGGCGCGCGCCAAGGGCCTCGGCTCACGAGCCATCCTGCTGCGCCACGGCCTGCGCAACGCCGCGATCCCGCTGCTGACGCTGGCCGGGCCGATCCTCGCCGCGCTGATCACGGGGTCGTTCATCATCGAGCAGCTTTTCGAGGTGCCCGGCGTCGGCCGCGCCTTTGTGAACGCCGTGTCGGACCGCGACTACGGCATGATCATGGGCGCCACTCTCTTCTACGCCTTCGTGATCGTCCTCGCCAACCTCGCCATCGATATCTCCTACGCTTACGTCGATCCGCGAGTGCGGTACCGATGACGCAGGACGTGGCGCCGGCGCCGAACGTTAGCTTCCCCTTCGCGCAGGCCACGCTGCCCTCGCCGGGCTACTGGTCACGAGCCTGGGGGCGCCTGCTGCGTAACCGGCTTGCGGTGGCCGGGCTCGCAGTCATCGGGCTGCTGGCGTTCATCGCGCTCTTCGCGCCCCTGATCGCGCCGCACGACCCGTCGACGCAGGACGTGCTCAACGCGCGCCAGGACCCGAGCCTGGGGCACCTGGGCGGCACCGACAACCTGGGCCGCGACGTGATGAGCCGCCTGATCTACGGCGCCCGCGTTTCGTTGACCGTAGGACTGCTGGCGCAGGCGGTGGTGCTGGGCATCGGCCTGCCGTTGGGCCTGATCGCGGGCTTCCGCGGCAGCTGGGCCGATACCGCAATCATGCGCTTCACGGACCTGGTCTACGCGTTCCCCGACCTGTTGTTCATCATCCTGCTGCGCGCCGTCCTGGGCGGTAGCGTGATGACGCTGTTCCTGATCATCGGCTTCGTGACCTGGGTGGACGTGTGCCGTCTCGTACGCGGGCAGACGTTGTCGCTGCGCGAGCGCGAGTACGTCTCGGCGGCGCGCGCTATGGGGGCAACGGGCCGCGAGATCATGACGCGTCACCTGCTGCCGAACCTGGCCGGGCCGCTGGTGATCTTGCTGGCGCTGGGCGTGCCGCGCGCGATCTTCATCGAAGCGGCGCTGAGCTTCATCGGCTTCGGCGTCGACCCGCGCACGCCGAGCTGGGGGTCGATGGTGCAGGAGGGCCAGGCCGGCATCGTCGGCGGCAATCTGCACCTCGTGATCTTCCCGGCCGCGGCGATCGCGCTGTTGACGCTGGCGTTCACGTTCCTGGGCGACGGCCTGCGAGATGCGCTTGATCCCAACGTCGAGGACCGCCCGCGGCCCAGTGTGGACGCCGAAACACGCCGCAGCCGCGAAGCCGGCGCTCCGCAGGAGCTGCCGAAGGCGGCCTGACGGCGCATCACACTGGCCCTGGGCGCGAGACGCATGAGTGCCGGAGTGGCGACAATACCGTCGGAGCTCCGGTAGGTCGCCGGCATCTATATCGTGCCCGCCGTCCGTGCAGCTAGACCGCCGTCACTATTCGAGGGCGTCAGAATCTGACGTTTGCGAGCGAGGATCAGGTTCGATTGTCAGGTGACGGTTGGTGGAGGCAAGTCGCTTCACGAACGGGAGCGATGTCTCCATGTCCATTCGGCTAAAGACCTCGCTCCAGGTCAGGAACACAGCAGATGGCTCTGGCAACATCGGGCCCGAACCCTTTGAAAGGACCACGGGTAGGCACGGTGTATTGAGCAACTCTCGAAACATGAACTCCTGGAGTTCAAATTGAGCAACTCTCCCTTTACGCGGCTAATCAGCAAATAGCTCATCAAAAAGAGGCCCTTCTGTGGAGTTGGCAGGGTAGAAACCTTCCCCACTCTCCAGCTTTGCCTCGATGCAAATCGGGCTGGTACCAGGCAGCAGAATCACAAGGTCGGGCTTGATGTTGAAGGACCATTTGAATCGGCAAAGGTCCCTGAAGACCTCTGGCATAGTTTTGAACTCATCATAGAGTGCGCGGACCGACCATTGGCCCGGCATGACGATGTCCAGTTTGATCTGCGCTCCGCGCCGCCCCATAAAGCGGCGATTCAGCTCGGAGATGTCGTCCGGGAGGGTTTGAGCAACAAATTCGAGTGATGGCACGTGCCCTAGAAGCCGGGTTAGAAGGTCTCTCTTCTTGTCATTGTCACGGGCCAGACTATTCCAATGGTCCCGAAGATAGGTGAATTCTAGATAAAGCTCCGCCTCGTCGACGCTCCTTGTATCGATACGGCGTTCAGGTGACACTCGCTCACTGAGCAGGTCAAGAAAGCTCAGCAGGTTTTCGTTCCCGGTCATCAGGAGGTGAGCGAAGGTCGCACAAAACATCCGCTCTTCTCGGACAAACTCGTAAAACGGACTCTCGTTACCCAACACGTTGGCGATACTATACTCGCCCATGGTCAAGGCGCGGAATCCAAAGTGTTGTACACTCTGCCGCTTCCACCAGGGAATTATGCCCGTACCGGCGTGTGGTCGCGCAGGAACTGCTTCATGCGCTCCGTAGCGGCTGCCAGCGCGGCGCCTTCCTTCCACTCCTCGATGAACTCCGCGTTCGGCAGCAGCCGGGCGATCTCCTCCGCGATGGCGTAGGGGTGGGCGCCGTCGTTGCCCGGCAGCACCAGGCAGGGCGTCTGACAACCGCGCACGAAATCACGGTCGACGCTGTAGCCGAACGCGGGGCCGTAGAGGTTGCGGTAAAAGGCATCCAGCACCTCTTCAGTCACCTCGGGGTGGTCTTCGAGACCTTCCGCCCAGGTGTTGAACAGCCCGCCGCGCGGCGGTAGCTCCTCCGCGACGCGTCCGATCGGCTGGGCCAGGATGGCGGCCGCAAAGCGCTGCGGCTGTGCCTTGAGCAGGCTGAGGATGAACGGCCCGCCGATGCACTGGCCGTAAAGGTGGCACTGATCGATGCCCAGGTGGTCGAGCAGCGCGATGTGGTCTGCCGCGTAGCTGTGCCAGCCGTCCTGCGCTGTGATCGGAGCCCGCGACTTCCCGGGCGCGTTGCGCTGGTCCATCGCGATGACGCGAAACTCGGAGGAGAACGCCGTCGTGGGGTTCACCGGCGAAGCGGGACGGCTCCAGAAGTCGATCGTTGAGAGCAGGCCGCCCGGAGCGAAGGTCAGGATCGGGAAGCCGTCGCCGTACTCCTCGTAGTAAATGCTGGCGTCGCCGTTCTGGATGCTCGGCATGTGAAGTGTCCTTTCGCTAATGCGGGCTATGGAGGACCAGCGGATGGAGGATTACCACCACGTAGCCGAGACTTTCCAGTCTCGGCGTCGAGTGTGTCAGCCGGCGTATCGAGTTCTCGACGGCGAAGCCGGAAGGCCTCGCCTCCGGCGGATACGCCCTGCAAGAGATGCATATCGTGATGATGGGCCTAGTTATCTGCAGCGAAGCGCTGCACAGCCTGCATGTCGAGCTCGACGCCTATGCCCGGACGTTCGGTCAGCTCGATATAGCCGTCTACCACCGGCGGCACCTCTTTGAACAGGGGCACCATCCAGGGGATGTACTCGACGATCATGCCGCCACGCGCGGCGATCAGGTGCATCGAGGGCTCCGTGCACATGTGGCTGGCAAACGGCACTTTGTAGCTCTCGACCACGCTGGCCAGCTTCTGCCACTCCGTGATGCCACCGCACTCGAGATCGATCATCGCGATGTCGAAGGCACCGCGCTGCAGCGCCGCGTGGAACTGCGCCGCTTCGTGGTACGTCTCGCCGGACGTGATTGGCGTCTCCAGCGCGGCGCTGATCTGAGCCAGGCCGTCATACTGGTCCGCCGGGATCGGGTCTTCGATCCAGACGAGGCCGTACTCTTCGAGCTCGCGGCCGATGCGGATCGTCTTGTCGACGGTCCAACCCCAGTTCATGTCCACCATCAGGTCGACATCCGGGCCGACGGCCTGGCGCAGCGCTTCCGTGCGGTCGATGCACTCTTCCAGCGTCTTGACGCCACCGAGACGGTACTTCATAGCGCGGAAGCCCTTCTCCACCGCCTCGGCGCCGTGCTGCGCCAGCGTCTCTATGTCGTACTGGTGCCAGAGGTTCCAGCTGGCGTAGGTGCGCACCTTGTTCTCCGAGCCGCCGAGTAGACGCCACAGAGGTTGACCCAGCGCCTTCGCCTTGATGTCCCACAAGGCGACGTCGACCAGGCTGGCGCCGCTGCGGCCGAGGCCGTCGTGCTGGGGGCGCGACAGCCGCGAGAGCAGCGTCGCGTTTATCGACTCCGCCGCCATCGGGTCGAGTCCAACGACGCGCTCGGCCATCGCCTCGACGGCGGCGCGAATCGGCTTGATCGACCAGGGCACCAGCGGCGTGACGTAGGCGATGCCGTCGAGGCCTTCGTCTGTCATGAGCCGCAAGATGATCTGCGGCGCCGGCGCGCGCGCCTCCTCATACGGGACGCGGACAAAGTAGGTCTCGTAGCCGGTGACTTTCATGGGGATTCCTTGTCTAGATGGGTTCAGGTGTCGCCATTATGCCTCGCGAATCGCCGCGACGGCTGCTGACAAGATTACGCATCGTCTTCATCAGACTCAGCGTCTCCTCCGAGGATGCTCGCCACGATGCCCGCAAGCGCGCCGAGGCTCAACACCACGACGATCACCACGCCTCTGTCCCACCAGGTCAGCAAGTCAGAAACAATCAGGCCAATGAGTGCGCCGATCATGGCGCCTCCGGCGCCGCCAAGGACCGCGGCGCCCAGGAGCTGCCTAAGGACTCGCCGGGTCTTTTGCATGTAGCGCTTCCTTTTGCCCGTGCTGCTTGCCGGCCGGTGCAGTGTTGACGCCGGAAGCAAGCGAGCGGCGGCCCTGTAGGGGCCGCCGCTCTGCAAGGCGGCTACGGGTGCGAGGGACTAGCGAAGATCAGGGCGTGGCCAGCGACCAGACCCCGCCGACGCCGTCGCCGTTGGTGTCACCCGGGAGGCTGTCGCCCGCGAAGTAGTACAGCGGCAGCCCGTTGTAGGTGATTTGCAGGGCGCCGTCGTCGCGGGTCACGACGTCCAACGCGCCTGCCGCCGCCGAGACCGCCGAGGGGTCGAGACCCTCCGGCACCGTCAGCGCCGGCCAGTTGTCCAGGCACTGCCCGCTGCAGTTGCTGACACCCTCGGTGTCGTTGGCGAACAGGTAGAGCGTCAGCCCCGTCGGGCCGACGAGGAATGTATCGCGGACGCCAACGTAGGCGGTGGAGGCGGTCTCAGGACGAGCCAGGAACCAGACGTTGCCAACCAGGTGTCCGTTAGTGTCGCCGGGCGCGGCGTCGGCGGCGAAGTAGTAGAGCGGCGCGCCGTTGTACGTAACGAGTTGTCCCGCGGGCGTCTCGATGCTGTCGAAGGCCCCGGTTGCGCCGGCGTCGGCTTCGACCGACTGGCCCTCCGTGAGCAGGAGGGGCGGCCAGGTCGCGAGGCAATCGTCAATGCAGTTCGATGTGTTCGCGCCGTCGCGGGTGAAGACATAGAGCGCTTTGCCATCGGGTCCGGCGAGGTACGTACCCAGGTCGCCTTCCTCGATGCTGACGGCCAGTGGCTCCACGGCGTCGTCCGCCGGGGTGGGTGCGGCTGTGGTCTCTGTGGGCGATTCGGCGGCGGTGGCGGCCGGCGCCGCCGTTGGTGGCGCATCGTCGTCATCGCCTGAGCAGGCGATTGCCGTGACGAGGGCGGCCGCCGTGAATACGACCAACAATATGCGTGCCTGCTTTGCTTTCTGCCAGATAGTCATTCAACTCCCCTTTTCTAGTAGCTACCTCTAGCTCGCCTGACACCGGGCTGGAGATCACTCCCGATCGGACTGCTAGCATGGAAGCGATGGGTAAGCGCCAAGACAGTGATCCAAAGGGTGAGCTCGGACGAGATCCTGGTAAGGGTGCGCAATTGATCGTTGCCCGTCTCAAGGAAGGTGACCCGGCTGCCCTGCGCGAGCTCTATCAGCAGGAGGAGCGCCGCGCGTTTGCGCTGGCCTTTCGCGTGGTGGGTGACGCGGCCGCGGCTGAAGATGCCGTGCAGGAGGCCTTCACGCAGCTCTGGGAGCGTGCGGGCCAGCTCACCCTGGATGGCGGCCGGATCGAATCGTTGTTGATGACGATAGTGAGACGGCGCGCGGTCGACTTCGCCAGACGCCGTGGACGCGCCGGCCAGCCGCTGCCCGACCCGGACCTGCTGCCGCAAATCGATGAACAAGCGTCGGCGCTCCTCGACCGCGTCGAGGACAGGCTCACGACGGATGGGCTTCGAGACGAGCTCAGGGCAGCGCTGGCGGGCTTGCCCGAAGAGCAGCACCAGGTCGTTAACCAGGCCTATTTCGGCGGCTTGACGCTGCGGGAGATAGCGGTACGGGAAGGACTGCCGCTGGGCACGGTCAAGAGCAGGCTTCGTCTGGCGATGGCGAAGCTGACCGAGACGATGAAGAGGACGGAGAAGCGATGAACTGCGACGAGGTGCGCGAGCTGCTACCCGCCTACGTGCTGGGCGCGCTTGACGCCGACGATCTCGATGCGGTCGAGGCCCACCTTCACGCCGGTCGAGAGCACGACGACGAGCTCGTCGAGCTGCGCGCGACCGTTATCGCGCTGGACCGCTTCGCTGACGAACCGGACCTGGACGTCTCCTTCGACGCGATGCGTCGTCGAGCTGAGCAACCGGGCTCGATTCGCCGAATCGCGCGTTCCGTGGTATGGCAGATTGCGGTAGCGGCCGTGGTGCTGGTCGCGGTTTTCGTCGCCGGTTGGTTGGCTGCAGACCTGACGGGCGGACAAGCCCAGGAGGTCTCGATCCTGATCCAGGGGCCGGAAGGCAATTACCTGGTCCTGGAGAGCGCCGATTCAGGCGCCGTGACGGTCACAATGGATGGCTTCGAAAGGCTCGCGGATACTCAGGCATACCAGGTCTGGGCTATACGCGATGGGCAGTGGCTGCGGGTCGGTGTCTGCAACACGAATGAAGAAGGCTGGTGGCACGGTGACTTCGCGTTCACGGTCCGACCCGGGGAGCAGATCGCGCTCACGATCGAACCGGAAGGCGGTAGCGAGACGCCGACTTCGGAGCCGCTTCTGACCTCGCGCTCGTAACGTTGATTAGTGGCGGAGAGGCAGGGATTCGAACCCTGGATACGCCAAAAGACGTATAACGGTTTTCGAGACCGCCGCATTCAACCGCTCTGCCACCTCTCCAATCGCGATTTTAGCAGAGGCCTGAGCTTCGATCAGGCAGCTAGAGAAAGAGGGCTGGTCTCAGACCAACCCTCTGACTGTGCGTCGTATGCCGGGATCTAGCCGACTTTGTCGAGATATGCGGTCCAGCGCGTGCTGTACTCGTGTGCGGCAGCGTCCCAGGTGCCGCCACACGTGATCAGCGTCATGTCGGCCTGGCCGGATCCCAGGATAGCGCCCCAGTTGGCGCCAGGTGAGTAGGCTGAGACGGACCGGACCCGGTACTTCTGCACGGTCCCGTCGTTGAAGTAGTAGGTGGCCTCAGCGCCGACCTGCAGCTTGGAGACGCCGTAGAAGAGTGCCAGTCCTGAGCTGCCGTTGTGACAGACGGCGCAGTCAACGTGCGCCGCCAGCGTCAGGTTGCCGTCTTTGTAGCCACCGACGCCGGCGAAGTTCTTGAAGTCGTACCAGACGGCGTTGAAGTAGCCCACGGGGTCGGGCATCTGGCCGCTGGTACCCACCGTGGCGCCCGTCACCGTCGCGTCCACACCGATCGACGGGATGACGATGCGGTCACCGAGGAAGAACTCGCTGGCCGCAACGTAGGTGTTGCCACTGCCGCTGGAGGGGGCGCTCTGCACGACGTGATCCTCGGTGCGGACGCAGTTATCCAGGTACCACGTGCGCTCGCCGGGCGAAAGGTAATCCGTGCCGCGGATCGCGTCACAGTCCTTGCGGTTGAGCGGGTCGACTTCCTCGCCTTCGACGGTTGGGACAGGCGTCAGCGTCGGCGGAAGCGTCGGCGCAACGTCCAGGTTGGAGAGGCTCAGGGTGCTGCGCTGGCGCACCGGCACGGGTTCGGAGCTGTCGTTTCCGATGCCGAACCCCAGTGCGACGGCTGTCGCGACCACGAAGGCGACTACCGGCACCGGGAGCAGCAGCGCCCAGCGCGGCGAGTTGGCTAGAAGGTCGCGTAGTTTGTCCTGAACCTGTGCCAATTTGTCCTGCAGCTTTAGCTTCATCGAGTCACTCCCGCGGACGCAGTCGTAGTAACCCGCGTCGCCGTGACGACCTGACGGTTGCTGTACTCCCGCGTCTCCCTATTAAAGTCCCCGCCGCAGGTAATGATGGTTAGCGTTTCCTCTTCCGAGGAGCTTACGATCTGGTCCCAGGTGCCGTCATTCAGGGAAGCTGAAACCGGCTGGTTGGTCTTCACTTCGTATTTGTAAATTTCGCCGTTCGCCTGGATCTCAATGATGTCGCCCGGCTCCAGAAGGTTGAGGTCCCAGAGTACGGCCTCGCAGGGCGGCGGGACGGTGCCGTTCTTGCAGGCCTTGGAGCCGGAGTCAACGTGCCCCGCGAAGACCGCATTGCCGCCGAGTCCGGGCGCGCCGCCATAGTGCTCGAAGTCAGAGAA